>JBIOWA010000092.1:0-2055 GCA_044868045.1 Candidatus Limnocylindrales bacterium | reverse complement strand
GTGGTCTTGCCGGCGCCATTGGGTCCGAGGAAGCCGAACGCCTCGCCCTCGTTGACGACGAGGTCGACGTCGATGATCCCGCGATGGCTGCCGTACGACTTGGTGAGCTGCTCGGTCTCGATGATCGCTGTCATGGTTGGTCCTTTCGGTTCAGTCGAACCACTCGTGGATGACGGACTCGTCGACGAGGGTGAGCGATCCTGGGGGCGCGCCGAGGACCCGTTCCATCGCCTCGACCTGCGCGTCCAGGGCACAACGGACCTCGTCAAGGGTGACCGCGCCGGCCTGCCTGGCGAGGAATATCTCCGTCGTCGACTGGTTGAGAGAGAGAAGGAACGACACGAAGACGCGCGCTGCGTGGTCCGGTGCATTGACCGCGAAGACGCCCTCCGTTTGGCCCTGGCGGATGATCGTCGCCATCACGGGCGTCAGCCGTTCGACCACCATCCGCCGGAACTTCTCCCGAACCAGGGCGTTGTCGTCCGACAGCCATACCTCGATGAGGGCGAGCAGCAGCTCCTTGCGCGCGGTCTTCCACGACGCGATCCCAGCGAACAAGGCACTCAGCTTGTCAAGCGCGGGCAGGTCGGGATCGTCGACGACCGGCTGCACGCTAAACAGGGCGGCGTCCACCATCCGCTCGACGACGCCGTTGAGCAGGGACCCCTTCGAATCGAAGTAGTGGTAGAAGGCGCCCTTGGACGTGTTGACGTGCTGGAGGACGTCCTGGACGCTCGTCCCCTCGTAGCCCTTGTGCATGATCAACTGCTGCGCGGCGTCGAGGAAGGCGTCGCGCTTGATCGCGTGCGCTTCCGGATCGAGTGTCCTGGCCAACGTTCCCTCAATAGACCGACCGTCGGTTTGATAATACTGCGGCCGTCAATGTGAGGTCGGTCAGACGGCAGGCGAGGGTCCGGTCAGCGTCGTTCGAACCGGAGGTATGCAGCGCCTCGCGCGTCGATGTACGTCGCGTCCGGAGTCTCGACCACGCGGATGACCACGCCGTGGCACGTGGGACAGCGCAGGACGCTGCCGGGGGCCTGGACGTGGGCGCGCAGCTCGCCGATGGCGCTCACGGTTCCGCAGTGCGCACACCGCCCCGGGGCCGCCGTGACGTCCGCGCCGAACAGCACCTCGAGACTACCCGCGATGGCATTTCCGTCGACCACCAGCGCAGCGCTCGGGTCGTCCATGAACTCGTCAGGCATGGCTCCTCCTCTCAGGTGCCGGTCGGACCGAACCGTTCCGTCCGGACGCGGTCAGGCGGAAGGCCAAGGCGCAAGAGCGCATTCGCGACGGTCTCGACGAGCGCTGTCGGGCCGCAGATGTAGACGCGGGCTCCCGCACCGAATGGATCGAGAACGTCGGCCAGCATGCGCTCGTCGATCCGCCGTCCGTATCCGGGCCAACCGGGCGGTTGGGACCTCGTCAGGGTGTGGATCACCTCGAGTCCGTTGCCGTTTCGCGCCAGTCCGTCGAGCTCCACGCGATAGATGATCTCTTCGAAATGGCGCGAGCTGAAGAGGAGCCTCGTCGGGACTGCGGCTCCCGAGCGCTGCCGCTCGCGGACCATCGCCATCAGCGGGACGACGCCCGAGCCGCCGGCAACCAGCAGGAGCGGGCCGCCGAGCGTCGGCTCCCACACGAAGTAGCCGCCGATCGGACCGCGAAGCTCGATCCGATCTCCGACGACGACCGTGTCATGGAGGAACGGCGACACCTCGCCGTCGGGGATGCGCTCGACCGTGATCTCGAGTTCACCGTCGGTTCCCGCCGCGGACGCGATCGAGTAGCTGCGCTGGACGCTGTAGCCGTCTTCGGCCGTGAGCCTTAGGTCCACATGTTGCCCCGCGCGATGGCCCGGCCAGTCCGGGAGCCGAAGGGTGAACGAGCGAACGGTCGGTGTCTCTTCGCGGATCGCCGACACGGTCGCCAGCTGCCACGCGATCACGCTTGCCATGCGATCGGCCGCTCAGTCGCCGCTGTAGCGTTCTTCGAGCCACTGGTCGCCACGGTTGTGGTAGCCGAGTGATTCCCAGAACCCGGGCTCGTCTC
>JBIOWA010000091.1:0-4689 GCA_044868045.1 Candidatus Limnocylindrales bacterium | reverse complement strand
CGTAGACGGGCACCCCGGGGAACTCCGGGAGCACGTACGGCAGCGCGCCGACATGGTCCTCGTGGGCGTGGGTGATGAGGAACGCCTTGACCTTCTCGCGGTTCTCCTTGAGATAGGTGACGTCGGGAATGACGAGGTCGATGCCGAACATCTCCTCGTCCGGGAACATCAGCCCGCAGTCGATCACGACGATGTCGTCGCCGTATTCGAACACGTACATGTTCTTGCCGATCTCCCCCACCCCGCCGAGCGGGATGATGCGGAGCGGCGTGTCTGGGTTTGTTTGCATGGGTCCTTGTGGTCTGATCAGAAGAAAGTGAGTTGATCGCTGGTGAGGCCCGGCTCGGAGTCGAGCTCCGTGGGTGTCGAGGTCGGGCTCGTGGCCTGCGTCGCGCCGACCGCGACCGGCTCGGCGACTGGCTCGGGGGCTGGCCGACGGTTCTCGGCGCGCCGCTCACGGGCTGCGACGAGCACGCCTGGTATGTGCGCGACGTCCTCGTAGCTCTCGCGCTCGACGGACGGTGTCCGCAGCGCCGCAGCAGGGTGGTACATCGCGAAGACCGTCGCGTCCTGCGCTCCGGTGGCGGGGTCGGCCAGGCGGGTCGTGCCGTGGGCCTGCGAGATGCGTGCGCCCGGCATGAACCGGCCCATCGAGTGCCGCCCGAGCGTCACAATCACGGCTGGGTCGAGCACCTCGAGCTGCCGATGCAGGTACGGCGCGCACGCGGCGACCTCATCCGGCTCGGGGTCGCGGTTGCCGGGCGGTCGGCACTTGACGATGTTGGTGATGAAGACGTCCTGGCGAGTCCAGCCGATGTGGCGGAGCAGCTTTACGAGGAGATCGCCGGCGCGGCCGACGAACGGTCGTCCTTCGCGGTCCTCGTTCTGGCCGGGTCCCTCCCCCACGAACACGACCTCGGTCGAGGCGTCGCCCTCGCCCGGCACGGCCCTGGTGCGGGTCTGATGCAGTCGGCAGCGGGTGCAGTCGCGGACCTCCGCCGCGATCGCCTCGAGCGCCGCGCGGCGCTCGGCGTCGGTCACGCCGGGGATCCGGCCGCGTCCCGTGTCGCGGCGGCCTTCACCCACCCCCGCTCGACCAGCAGCTCGGCCAGCTGGACGGCGTTCGTGGCGGCGCCCTTGCGGAGGTTGTCGCTCACGACCCAGAAGGCGAGCCCGCGCCCGCCATCGATCGACGGATCCTGGCGCACTCGCCCGACATAGACCTCGTCGGTACCGGCAGCCTGGGTAGCGAGCGGGTAGGTCGATGTCGATGGGTCGTCCTGGACGACGACGCCGGGAACGGCCGCGAACAGTGTCCTGGCGCGGTCCGGGGTGATCGGTTCGGTCGTCTCGACGTGGACGGCCTCAGAATGCGCCACGAACACCGGGATGCGCACGGCCGTGCTCGAGATCCGGAGATCCGGCAGGTGGAGGATCTTGCGGCTCTCCGTCACGACCTTCCACTCCTCCTTCGTATAGCCGTTGTCGAGGAAGACATCGACCTGCGGGAGGGCATTGAAGGCGATCTGGTGCGGGTAGACGCTGGCGTGGAGCGGCTGGCCGGCGACATGCGCATCGACCTGCGCTCGTAGCTCCTCGATAGCCTTGCCACCGGTGCCGCTGACGGCCTGGTAGGTATCAACCACGACGCGCTCGAGCCCGACCGCATCGCGGAGCGCCATCAATACGGGAACCAGCTGCATCGTCGAGCAGTTCGGGTTCGCGATGATGCCCTCGTGCCACGCGAGGTCGTCGGGGTTGACCTGGCTGACGACGAGCGGGACGGCCGGGTCCATCCGCCAGGCGGATGAGTTGTCGATGACGGTGGCGCCTCGTCGGGCGGCCTCGGGAACGAACGCCTTGGACGTGTCACCGCCGGCACTGAAGAGTGCGATGTCGACGCCGTCGAAGGCGTCGGGTGTGGCCTCCTGGACGGGGTACTTGGTGCCGGCGACGTCGAGCTCAGTTCCGGCACTCCGGGCGCTTGCCAACAGCCGCAGCTCCCCAAACGGGAACTCGCGCTCCAACAGCATTCGGATCATCGTTCCGCCGACGACGCCGGTTGCGCCAACGACCGCGACCGAGAGTGGTTTGCCGGTCACCGAGGGCATGGCTCCGCTGTGGTCTTGATCAGGTCGGGCACGGCGGGAGTATAGCAGCGGGGCGATTCCCGGCTGCCTCAGCGGCATGGTCCAACGGCTGGACCGCCGGACCGGCGACCAGCCGAGAAACCCTCGTTGCGCTTGACCCACCGGCCCAATGGTTCACCGAATGGACCGATCGACCGACGAACCGCCCGTGCGACAGCACCGTCGGCCCGTCGAGCGGCGGATGGTCCGGCCGGTGGACCACCCGCACCGCCAGGTCCTGTTGCGGATCAGGTCCCGACGGGCTCTTTGGCGAGGTGCCGCTGCATCGCGGCCTTGCGCGACAGGTTGACGCGGCCCTGGCGGTCGATCTCGGTCACGACGACCATCACCTCGTCGCCGACGGACACGACGTCCTCGACGGTCGGCACGTGGTAGTCGGCGAGCTCGCCGATGCGGACCAGGCCCTCCTTGCCGGGCAGGATCTCGACGAAGGCGCCGAAGCCCATGATCCGGGTGACCTTGCCGAGGTAGAGCGCGCCGACCTCGACCTCACGGGTGAGCGACTCGATCCACTGGATCGCCTTGCGCGAGTTCTCGCCGGAGACGGCCGCGATCTCCACGGTACCGTCGTCCTCGACGTTGATCTCGGTCTGGGTCTCCTCCTGGATCTTGCGGATCATCGAGCCACCCTTGCCGATGATGTCGCGGATCTTCTCGGGGTTGATCTTGATCGTGATGATGCGCGGCGCGAAGTCGCTCATCTCCACGCGCGACTCGGGCAGGACCTCGGTCATCTTGTCGAGGATGAACAGGCGGGCCGCCAGGGCCTGCTTGAGGCCGTCACGGATGATCGCCTCGTTGATCCCCTGGACCTTGATGTCCATCTGCAGGGCGGTGATGCCGTCCCGTGTACCGGTCACCTTGAAGTCCATGTCACCGAACGCATCCTCCTTGCCGAGGATGTCGGTCAGCACCGCGAACCGGCCGTTCGACTCGGAGATCAGGCCCATGGCCGCGCCCGCGACCGGTGCCTTGATCGGCACACCCGCGTCCATGAGCGCGAGCGTCGAGCCGCAGGTCGAGGCCATCGAGGTTGAGCCGTTCGACGTCACGCACTCGCTCACGAGGCGGATGACGTACGGGAACTCGTCCGCCTCGGGCAGGACCGGGAGCAAGGCTCGCTCGGCGAGGTTGCCGTGGCCGATCTCTCGGCGGCCCGGGCCACGCATCGGCTTGTTCTCGCCGGTGCTGTATGGCGGCATGTTGTAGTGATGGAGGTAGCGCTTCTCGGTGATCGGGCTGATCGTGTCGATCCGCTGGACGTCCGACGACGAGCCGAGGGTGGCGATCGTCAGTGCCTGCGTCTCGCCGCGGGTGAACAGACCCGAGCCGTGGGCTCGCGGGATCAGCCCGACCTCGACCGTGATCGGCCGGATATCGGTCACGCCCCGGCCGTCCATGCGGATGCCCTCGTCGAGGACAAGCCGGCGGACGGTCTTTTTGTGGACGAGCCCGAACAGGCCCTTGCTGACCCGCGCCTTGCGTCGAGCGGACTCGAGCAGGGCCTTGGCATCTGCGCCGTTGCGATTCGCGCGGATCGACTCCGCGATCTCGGACTTCAGCGTCTCGATCCGGCCCGGCAGATCGCCGGCGAACCAGAGCAGCAGTGCAGCGGTCGCCTCGGCGTCCGGGAGCGCGCGGTGGTTCTGGCTGAGATCGATCCCGAAGAACGACGAGAGCGTCTCGAGCTTGTACTGCCCGACCTCTGGATAGCCGTCCCGGGCCAGCGCCAGCGTGTCGAGGTAGCGGCCGGGCTCGAAGTGGGCTGCGGGGAGCGCCTCCTCGAGGAAGCCGAGATCGAAGCCGACGTTGTGCCCGACGATCAGCGCGTCGCCGATGAAGTCGAGCGCCTTCGCGACGGCCTCCGCCGGCGACGGCGCGCCCGCGACATCGGCATCGGTCAGGCCGTGCATCTGGTTGCCGACGATGGGCCGGCCGGGGTTGACGAGCGTGGACCAGCGGTCGGTGATCGATCCGCCGTTGACCTTGACCGCGGCGATCTCGACGAGGTCGCCGACCTTGGGGTCGGTGCCGGTGGTCTCGACGTCGAGCACGACGAGCTCGCGCCCGTCCTTCATGGCATCCACGAAGTCGAGCACCGAGTCGGCGCCGGGCTCGATGTACGGGATCCGCTTCGCCTTGCCGACCGCCTTCTGGAGCTCCTCCTGGAGGTCGATGAGCGGCTGGATCGCGCGGTGGCCGAAGAGGATCGCCTCCGCCATGACGTCTTCCGGCAGGAGCTTGGCGCCGGCCTCGACCATCATGATCGCGTCGCGCGTCCCGGAGACGACGAGGTCGAGCTCCGAGTCCTCGAGCTGGCTGTAGGTCGGATTGACGATGAATTCGCCGTCGATTCGCCCCACGCGCACCGCGCCGATGGGCCCGAGGAACGGGATCTCGCTGATGGTCAAGGCGGCCGACGCGGCGACCGTCCCGATGACATCGGGGTCGTTCTCCTGGTCGGTCGACAGGACGGTCACGACGATCTGGACGTCGTCCTTGTAGCCCTCGGGGAAGAGCGGGCGGATCGGTCGGTCGG
>JBIOWA010000090.1:0-2858 GCA_044868045.1 Candidatus Limnocylindrales bacterium | reverse complement strand
GCCCTGGCCGCCTGCGGCTCCACGACGATCACCGGCGCCACTCCGGCAGCCTTGAACATCGCCAGGAACAGGCAGCCGATCGCCCCGGCGCCGAAGATGATCGCCGACTCACCCGGGCGGGGGTTGGCCCTGTTCACGCCGTTCACGACGCACGCCAGCGGCTCGATCAACGCTGCGACGCGGGCCGGTGGGTCCTCGGAGATCCGGAAGACCGCGGCCGCCGGTGCCTTGACCAACGGGGCGAGCGCTCCGTCGCGGAAGATCCCAAGCGCGCGGATGTCCTCACAGCTCGCAGGCCGCCCGGCGCGGCACGGTCTGCAGACCCCACACTTCGGATCGGGGTCGACCGTCACGCGCTGGCCGACGGCCAGGCCGTTCGCGCTCGCGCCGGTCGCCTGCACGCGGCCGATGAATTCGTGGCCCATGACCACGCCGGGGTCCGCGGGATGACCGGGTGGCACGTTCAGGATCTGGAGGTCCGAGCCGCAGATGCCGCACGCCTCGACCTCGATGATCACGTCGTCGTCGGCCTCGACGACGGGCTCGGGAACGTCCTCGAGCTCGAGGACGCCGGCACCCTTGAAGACGGCCGCCCGCATCAGACCGGCTCCGCCCTGCGTCGCCGTCCAGGACGTCGCGATCGTCCGAGGATGACCGACGCGACCCCGAAGAGCAGCAGCGTGGCCACCAGCATGATCGTGGCCACCGCGTTGACCTCCGGGGTGACCCCGAACTTGACCTGCGTATAGATGTACGTCGGCAGCGTCGGTTGCGACCCGACGGTGAACCAGGTGATCACGAACTCGTCGATGGACAGCGTCACGCTGATGAGCGCGCCGGCCAGGATCGCCGGCGCGATCAGTGGCAGGACGACATGACGGACCGCTTGCCGCGGCGAAGCGCCGAGGTCCGCGGCCGCCCATTCGAGCGCACGGTCGAACCCGTGGAGCCGCGAGGCGACGATGAGCACGACGAACGGCACCGTGATCACGAGCTGACCGGCGATCACGGTGGCCAGGGAGAGCGTCAGGTCCATCGCTCGAGCGAAATAGATCAGCAGGGCCACGCCGATCAGCACGCCGGGCACCATGATCGGCAGGGTGAAGGCGATCCGCGTGGCGTTCGGATAGCGGATCCGTCCGCGGACGAGGACGAACGCGGCCATCGTGCCGATGATGGTGGCCAGGATCGCGACGATCGCCGCGACCGTGATCGTGTTCCCGACGGCTCGCACGAGCACTCGATTCGCGAGCAGCACCTCGTACCAGTGGAGGGTGAAGCCCGTGATCGGCAGTCCGGGCGTCTGGGACTCGTCGAACGAGAACACGATCATGAAGACGATCGGGAGATAGAGGAAGACCATCAGCGCGACGAAGGAGAGCCGGAAGCCCCAGCGCACGGCGTGGGCATGGCGACTGACGGGCATGGTCTCGAGGGGATCGACTCGGCTAGCCACGGGCGTACACGTCCTCGACGCGCAGGTACTTCCGGAAAACGATCAGGAGCACCAGGACGAACGCGGCGATCATGAAGCTCAGGGCCGCGCCCTCCGGGATGAGGGCGTTCCCGAAGAAGTTCGTGATGAGATTGGCGATCAGGAGGCCCTGCGCCCCGCCGACCATCGCCGGCGTCAGGAACTCGCCGAGGATCGGGATGAACACGAAGATGCAGGCGGTGATGATGCCCGGCCGGATCTGGGGCAGGAGGACATGTCGGAAGGCCTGGATCGGGCGGGCCCCCAGATCCTGGGCCGCGGTCAGCTGAGTGAAGTCGAAGCGGTCGAGTGATGCGTACAGGACGAGCGCGGCGAACGGGACATAGACGTAGACAAGCACGATGAACACGCCGACATCGTTGTACACGAACAGTCGCGACGGCTCCGAGATCAGGCCCAGTGCCATGAGCGCCTGGTTGAGCGCGCCGTGCTCGCCGAGGATGGCCTGCCACGAGTACACCCGCAGCAGGTAGCTGGTCCAGAAGGGGACGATGATCACGAGCAGGGCGAGCCGCGCCCAATGGCGAGCGACGTAGCGGGCGAGGAAGTAGGCCACGGCGAAGCCCGCGACCAGGCAGGCCATCGTCACGGCCGCGCCCATGAGCATGGTCTTCAGGAGGGTTCGGACGTACGCCGGGTTGCTGAAGAAGTTGGCGTAGTTCTGAAGGCCCAAGGCCGGGACGACGTCGAGGTTCTCGTCGGTCTTCCAGAACGAGAAGAACAGCATCAAGCCAAGCGGCAGGAAGAAGAACCCGACCAGGATCAAGGCGGCCGGCAGGAACGGCGCGAGCTGCCGTAGCCGGGCGCCGCGCCCGCGCGTGACCGGCGTCGGCGGGGCCAGCGCGGCCCCGCCGACGATCTCCGCGGACATCGCCTGCGACTAGGCTCCGAAGATCTCGTTGAAGAGCTGGATGGACGCCGCTGTCGACGATCCCGGACCCTTCAGGACGGAGTTCGCGAGGGTCGCCTCCGCCTCGTTGTAGTGGTACCGGTCGGCTCGGTCCTTGTGACCCTGGTCGACGAGGAGCTTGTAGGCCGCTTCGTTGAACAGCGGTCGACCGTGAAGGATGAAGTTCTCAGCGATGTACGCGGCGACGTCCGCCTTCTCGAGGTACGGCTTGATCAGGGCCTTGTTGGCGCCCTCCTTGACGATCATCTCGGCGTCCATCCAGGCGACGGTTCCCTCCTTCGGGATGTAGCCCATCACCTCGGGTCCACCGGCGTCCTTGACCTGGTCCTCGGTCCCGGCGTTCCCGGTGATCAGATACGCCTCCCCGCTGATGAGCGCCTGACGACTGTCGGTGGCCTGCTGCGCGAAGTGCAGGACGTTCGGCTTCAGCCTCTCGAGATAACCCTTGACCGT
>JBIOWA010000089.1:0-14688 GCA_044868045.1 Candidatus Limnocylindrales bacterium | reverse complement strand
AGCGTCTCGCACAGCTCGTCGTCGATCCGCTGCGGCAGGAAGACCGGTACCCGTGAGCCGATCCGGATGATCTCGATGTGCGGGATCTCGCGGAGCCCGCGCAGGATCGACTCGAACAGCTTCGGCGCGAGCGTCAGGCCATCGCCGCCCGAGATCAGAACGTCGCGGACCTGCGGGGTCCGGCGCAGATAGTCGAGCTGCGCCTCGTGCTCCTTGCGATTGAAGTTCTGGGTCGGGTCGCCGACGATCCGCGATCGCGTGCAGTAACGGCAATATGACGCGCACTGCGTCGTGACCAGCATCAGCACGCGGTCCGGATAGCGGTGGACGAGCCCGGGTACCGGGGAGTGGCGGTCCTCGGCGAGGGAGTCCTCCATCATCGCAGTGAAGGCCTCGTGCTCGCGGCCGGTCGGGATGACCTGGCGACGGATCGGGTCGTCCGGGTCCTTGGGGTCGATCAGGCTGATGAAGTACGGCGTGATGTCGACCCGGAACTTGTCCGGAGCGGACAGGCCGGCGCGCTCGTCGTCGGTCAGCTCGAGGATCCGCTCGATCTCATCGAGCTCGTTGACGCGATGGGAGAGCTGCCACCGCCAGTCGTTCCACTTCTCGTCGGGGACGTCGTCGTAGATCGGGGCGCGACGGCTGACGGCGGGCTTCCCGTCATGGCCGAGCGCGAGCGCGGGATCGGCCAGGTTCACGAACGGCGTATCGGCAGCCGCTTTCGCTGCGTCCTGCTGCGCGATCGCCGTCTTGATCTCCCGGGCGTCCAAACGAGGCGGCCTCCGAGCTGGTCGAGCGCATAAAGTCTATGCACTCTGCATGCCGCCGGATGATAGCGCCGAGGTACCGGGCAGTCCAACGACCGAAGGTCACCTCAGTAGGTGACGCGGTGCTCCTTGACAGCGAAGACTTCGCCAGAAATGGGATCGACGAACGCAGCGTGCATCGTCGGCTCGAACCCGCCCTCCAGAAGCAGCCCGACGGCCCAGAACCCGAGCTCGCGGTCGAACTCGACGATCGGGTTGGCGTCGTGGCCCACCGGACGAGTCACGATCCAGGAACCGAGGCGCTCGTCTGACAGCGCGGCGTCAATCACTTCCGCCGGGGAGAGGTAGGCGTCGGATCGGCCACCAACGACCCACGAGTCGAGCTTTACCTCGATCGGCTGTCGCTCACCTCCGCCGGCGAGCGACCAACGTTCGAACCTTGAAATCAGCGTTACTGGGCCATTCGGCGCAGGGCCAAGGCGATGAGCCGCGCTACCGTCCCAGATGAACGTCTGGCGGACGCTTCTTCCGGGCTCCAGCTGATGAGGGAGACCGAGATCGGCGCACCCGACGCTGCGGTGCAGCTGTCGTGAGCCACGGTTGAACGCGAGCTCGATCGGCTCTTTGATCCTGACCCATTTCCGCAACCAGTCGCGATATGGCGCGAGATCCTGCCCGACCAGACGTGGGCTATCGCGCCATGTCGCAGTCGTTGTGGCGGAAATCCAGGCGTTCGTGTTGCAACCGTCGGTGCTCCACCGAAGCGTGCGATCGCTTCGATTCTCGATCGTTACCACGGCCTCGGCTCCCTGAGGAGCCCACAACGGGTTGAACGGCACCTCGATCGTCAGGCGGATACCATCGCGCTCGGCGAACGCCCTCGCTGGGAGCGTGTTATCCCCCGGAGCCCCAGACGGTCGTGGGGTCTCCTGTAGTGGGCCAACCGTTGGGACGGCTGGGGTTGGTTCGGCCGTCGGGGTTGGCGAAGGCGCCGACGGCTGCGACGACGGATCGAGCGGCGGCTCAAGTGTGCGTATCGTTGGGAGCGGGCCGGCGCACGCGGCCACCAGAAATGCTGCGACCAGCAGGCTTCGGCCCCGGAGGCGACTCGACACGGTGCTACCTCCCGTCGAGGGACAGACGTATCCCGGAAGGTCTTGTTGCAGCACCGTGTTGGGCTAGTCGTTGATTGGGCGCCATGCCGAGCGCGGCAAGACGGTGAATCGGGACGTTGGACAAGAACGGGCGATTCCGACCGGCGATCTCCGCTCGGGAGACCGCTGCGCCTATTCCCCGATCACCGCCCAGAGCAGGCCCATCATGATGAAGAACCCGCTGAACAGGGCGATGAGGCCCAGACCGCCGTACGGGGTGCTGGCGCCGACGTGCGGCACGAGCTGCAGCCCGATCCCGAAGGCCACCGCCCAGGCGATGAACAGGAACGTGAAGATGAACTTCGCGTTGGGGTTCGTGACGCGGCGGACCCAGCGGGAGCCGCCCTCGCTCGACAGCGCGGCCTTCAGGATGATCACGATCATCAACGTCACGACCGCCACGCTGATGCCGAACGGGATCGGCTGCTGGAAGGCGACGAGAAAGAGCTGCATCGTGCGGCGATGCTAGCAGACCGCCGGATTGCGAAATGGGCGTGTGGCGGGGACTCGTGGGGGCGTGGGCCGCGCGGCGCGAGCGTCGTGTAGCCGAAGGCAAGCGGAAGCGAGCAGTGCGCGGTCCCGACCGTCCGCCAACTCCCTTCCCCACTCCCGCATACGATGACGCCATGGCTCCCTTCGATCGACTCGGCCGCTTCGTCGTGCGCCGCGCACGCCTCGTCGTCGCCGCCTGGGCCGTGCTGATCGCTGTCGCCGTGCCGCTCGCACCGCAGGTGCCAGGGGCGCTTCGCGCCGGGGGATTCATCCGCGACGACCTCGAGTCGGCCCGGGCGAAGGCCGTCCTCGAGCGCGAACTCGGGACGCCGCCATCCGCATTGGTCGTCGCCTTTCACAGCGGCACGCTCACCGCCGGTACACCGGTCTTCGAGACGGCGGCCGCTGCGGCGATGCAAGACGTCCCGAGCGCGCCGCACGTCGTCCGCGTGATCTCGCATCTACTCCAACCGCGGCAGATCTCGGCCGACGGCCACACCGCTTATGACGTGGTCCAACTCGACCTGCCGGCGGATGAATCGCCCGACGCGTTGCCGATCCTTCGCCAGCGTCTGCGAACCGCACCGGGTCTGACGGTCGAGCTCGCTGGCGGACCAGCCTTCTACGGCGACGTCCAGACGGTCAGCGAGCGCGACCTCCAGCGGAGCGAGGTCATCTCGCTGCCGCTGGCGGCGCTCGCCTTGCTCCTCGTGTTCGGGTCGGTCGTCGCGGCGGGGGTCCCACTGGTCGTCGGCGGGACGAGCGTGGTGGTCGCCTTGGCCTTCATCTTCGTGGCCGCCTCGGTCACGCCGATGAGTATCTTCGTGCTCAACCTCGCGACGTTGCTCGGCCTCGGTCTTGGGGTCGACTACTCGCTGCTGCTCACGAGCCGCTTCCGCGAGGAGCTCTCGAAGCAGCCGGTGGGGGAGGACGCCGGGCGCGTCGCCGAGGCCGTCCGGATCACAGTCGCGACGGCGGGGCGAGCCGTCTTCTTCAGCGGTCTCACGGTCCTGCTTGGCCTGCTCGGCCTGGTCCTCTTCGAGTTCATGATCCTCCGCTCGGTCGGCATCGCCGGCGCGATCGTCGTGGGTCTTGCCGTGCTGGCGGCGCTCACGTTGCTTCCCGCCCTGCTGTCGCTCTTCGGCCATCACCTCGATCGGCTAGCCATCCGGCGCGTCGCCGTTCGCCCCACCTCCGAGGGGCCGTGGGCTCGGCTTGCTCGCCGCGTCATGGAGCGGCCGGTCGCCGTTCTCATCCCGACTCTGGCCCTGCTTCTGATCCTCGGGTCGCCGTTCCTCCACGTCCGCTTCAACTCGCCCGACGCGACGATCCTCCCCGCCAACCTTCCGTCGCGCGCCGCCTTCGACCGACTGCGCGACGCCTTCGGCGAGGGCGAGTTCGCGCCGATCGTGGTCGCCGTCCGCACCGACGGTCGTGTGACGTCCGCCGACAACCTCGCTCGCGTATTCGATTACACGCGACGGCTCGCCGCCGACCCACGCGTCTCACGGGTCGACAGCCTAGTCGACGTCGATCCGCGCCTAACGCTCGCCCAGTACCAGCTGATCTACGCCGACCCGAACGGCCCGCGCGATCGCTTCACGGCCACCGTCCTGGCGGCGACGACCAGGGAGGACCTCACCGCGATCACCATCACGACGCCGTTCGGCCCCAATCGCGACGAAGGCCGGGCGCTGGTCCAGGACCTTCGGGCAGCCGACGGGCCGCTCGCGGCGCCACCGGGAACGACGATCCTCGTCGGTGGCGGCGCTGCGGACGTGACGGATGTGGTCGACGGCGTCGCGGCCGATTTCCCGCGCACTGCGATCTTCATCATCGTTACGACCTATCTCGTGCTGTTCGCGTTGCTCCGGTCGGTCGTGCTCCCGGCCAAGGCGCTGGTCATGAACGCGCTCTCGATCACGGCCAGCTTCGGGGCGCTCGTCTGGACCTTCCAGGATGGCAACCTCTCGGCGCTTCTCGGATTCCAGCCGGTCGGCTTCGTCGAGACGACCCAGCCGGTGATCCTGTTCTGCGTGCTATTCGGCCTCTCGATGGACTACGAGGTATTCCTGCTCTCGCGGATGAAGGAGGTCTGGGACGCGACCGGCGACAACATCGAGGCCGTCGCGCGCGGCCTCGAACGGAGCGGACGGATCGTCACGTCGGCGGCGTTGATCGTGGTGGTCGTGGCCGGCTCGTTCGCGTTCGCCGACATCGTCCTGATCAAGGCGCTCGGGCTCGGCGTCGCGATCGCCGTCGCGCTCGACGCGACCGTGGTCCGCGCGTTGCTCGTGCCCTCGACGATGCGGCTCCTCGGTCGCTGGAACTGGTGGATGCCGGCAACGCTCGAGCGATTCGTCGCGAACCGGTTGCCGGCGTCGGAGGCGGATGCCGAAGCGGCGGTGGCCAGATGAGCCGGCTCAGGTTGGCCGCGTTCGCGCTCGCCGCGATCTCCCTGGCCGGTTGCACCGCCACGACCGGCCCCATCCTCGCCAACCCACCGGCGCCACGCCCGTCGCTCCCACCGCCGACGGCCCAGCCGAGCAGCCCTGCCGACCCGTTCCCCCTGGTCCTGCCGCGCGACGACGGCCCCCACGATCGATTAAGCGAGTGGTGGTACTACACCGGCCACCTGGCCGCCGACAGCCCGGGCGGCGCCCACCGGTTCGGGTTCGAGTTCGCGATCTTCCGCGCCGAGCGCGGCTCGTTTCCGACGACCTGGGTCTCGCACCTGGCGATCACCGACGAGACGGCCGGCAGCTTCCACTACGCCCAGCGACTCGAGGTCGGGGAGGGCGTCGATCGCTCGCCCCGCGACGGGAACGGCACGCCGTCCGGCTTCGACCTCTCCATGACCGGCGCCGACCCGACGGATCCCATCACGCTCCAGCAGCCGTCCTGGGAGATGCGCGGCTCGGACGGCACCGATCGGCTCGTCGCCGCGATCGACGGCGATGAGGCGGCCTCGCAGGGAGTGCCGCCACTCGCCCTGGACCTGGACCTGGCCAGTCGCAAGCCGGCGGCCCTGCACGACCACGACGGCTGGATCGATTTCGGTCCGGCCGGCGGCTCGTACTACTACTCGCGTACCTCGATGGCGGCGAGCGGCCGCCTGTCCCTTGCCGGGACGGCGTTCCGTGTTACCGGCGAGGCCTGGTTCGACCACCAGTGGGGCGACTTCATCAGCATCGGCGCTGGTGGCTGGGACTGGTTCGCGATCAACCTCGACGAGGGCACCGACATCACGCTTTCATTGGTTCGCGACCCCGACGGCGCGTACCCGATCGTGTACGGCACGATGGTCGACAAGGTGGGGGTCAGCCACCACCTCGAATCCACCGATTTCGTCGTTTCGACGACCGACCGGTGGCGCAGCCCGAAATCGGGCGCCGACTATCCGGCGGGCTGGTCGATATCGATCCCCGGCGAGGAACTGACGGTCGACCTTCGACCCACGGTGGCCGCCCAGGAGCTCGATACGCGCGCGACATCTGGTGTCGTCTACTGGGAAGGTTCGCAGGTCCTGACGGCGCGACGCGGCAGCACGGCCCTGGGTGGTGAGGCCTATGTCGAGCTGACGGGCTACGCGACGTCCGGTCTGGAACCAGCGGCGCCGTAGTCGAGGCTACGGCCCGTCGATGACCAGCGGCGGCAGCTCGATATCGGCAGTCGCGGCGAGCGATCGCGACGCGGCATCCAGGTCGGGCAGCTGACGGAGCACCACGATCATTCGCTTGCCGGCGTCGACGTACGCCCGACTGTTCTGGACCGATGCCGCGAGCCCTTCCTCAGCGATGCGCCCGACCGCGGCGTAGAACGTCGCAAGACGCTGGGAGACGGCCGCGCCGTCGGACCAGGCGGCCACCCTCGGGGCCAACCGATCGCCGAACGATGAAGTCGACGCCAGGGTGCGAAGCAGCGGTGCGATCTCGGCGCCCGAGGGACTGTCGGACGCCAGTGCCGCCGCGAGTCGATCGGCGTCGAGCATGAGCCGCTGGTTCAATGTCGTGGTCTGGCCGAGGGCTGACACGGCCGACGCGGGAATGACCGGATCGACGACCGGTGGGGGCACGGCCTGGCTCGGCGCGACGGCTGCCGCACTCGGCAGGACCGTGGTGGGCGCCTGCGCCACGGGCCTGTCGACGGGACGCGTCAGCGCGGTCATGGCGGCGACGGCCCCACCGCCCACGAGGAGCCCGAGGACGAGCCCCGCGGCCACGAAGCCGGAGACCCGGACCAGTGGCGTACCGGCGACCATTCGCAGGCCACAGGCCGCGCATCTCGATATGCCGACCGCGAGTGGTCGGGAGCAGCGCGGGCAGTTGAAGATATTGGCGTCGGTCTCGCCGATCGCGAAATGTTCGCTCGTCATGTCCTTGCCACGGCGTGCACGTCCGCGGACCACATCGACGGTCAGGTCGTTCAACAGCGAGGACCAGCAGGGCTGGTCGTCGGGGTCAGTCTGCGCCGGTCCGGTGCGAATCCCAGTCGGACTTTGGTCCCGACCGCGGCGGTACCCGGGGCCGGGCCAGTCGACGCGCTAACTGAGACTGGGTATCATCTGGCGCACATGACCAGTCCCGTCTCCGTCCGCACCGCCCTCGACCACGCCGGCTATCGATCGACCGATGCCCGGCGCGCGATCGCGGAGCTGATCGCGGCCCGGACCGTGCATTTCACCGCAGCGGATCTCGTCGCCGATGCCCGACGGCGTCGACTCGGAATCGGTCGGGCGACGATCTTCCGGACGCTCGATCTGCTCGCCGAGGTGCATGCCGTCGAGCGGATCGACCTGCCCAGTGGCGAACACGCCTACGTGGCATGCGAACCCGCCCATCACCACCATGTCGTCTGCTCGACGTGTGGCCGGAGCGACGACATCGACGACGCCGGCTGGCGTGCCGTCGTTCGTGACGTGGAGCGCCGGACCGGCTACCGCATCGACGACCACCGCCTCGAGCTGTTCGGGCGCTGCCCCGACTGCCAGGCGCGCCAGGCCCCCTAATCCCTTCCAGCGGAGCCACGACGGATGATCGGCGGACGACCACGATTGAGACTCGATATCAGTTCGAGAGCTATCGCCCTGGCGTTGTCGGTCGCGCTGCTGGCGGCGGCCTGCGCGGCGCCGGTGGCGTCTCAAGGCACCGCGACGACGCTCCGCGTCGAGACGACGACGACGGTCTTTGCCGACATCGTCAAGGAGGTCGGTGGCGACCACGTCACGGTCGACTCGATCGTGCCCGCCGGCGTGGGGCCAGAGGACTACGAGCCGAAGCCCGACGATGCTCGCCGGCTTTCCGTCGCCGACCTGATCGTGTCCAATGGCGTGGGTCTCGATGATTTCCTCGAGCGGATCATCGGGGCCTCCGGCAAGGAGAACGTGGACCGCCTGGTGCTCGGCGACGGGATTCCGACAGTGACCGTCGACGGCGAAGAGAACCCCCACTTCTGGCTCGACCCGACCCTCGTCGAGCGGTACTACCTGCCGGCGATCCGCGACCGACTCTCGAAGCTCCGACCCGAGGATGCGGCCGACTTCGCCAGCGCGAGCGACGCCTACGGGGCGCGATTGCGCGAGCTCGACGCCGCCAACATCGCGAAGATCGCGACCATCCCGACCGACCGCCGGAAGCTCGTGACCTTCCACGATGCGTTCCCCTACTTCGCGGCGCACTACGGGTTCGAATTGATCGGAGTGATCCTCGAGAACCCGGGGCAGGAGCCATCCGCGGCGGATCTCGCCGCGCTCGTCGACAAGGTCAAGGCGGCCAACGTGCCGGCGGTCTTCTCCGAGGCCCAGTTCGACCCGAAGCTCGCGCAGACGCTGGCCGACGAGGCGGGCATCACGAAGGTCGTCACGACCCTGTATAACGACGCCCTCGGGCCGCCCCCGGCAGACACCTACATCGGCCTCATGACCTGGGACATGGATGAGATCGTGAACGCCCTCAAATGACCGTTGCCGCGGTCCAGCCGACGACTGCGCCGGCAACGGACATCGCCGTGCGGATGCGTGATGTCACGGTCGCCTACGGTGATCGCGTGGCGCTTGACGACGTTGACCTGGAGATCCGGGCCGGCGCGCTGCTTGCGGTCATCGGCCCGAACGGCGCGGGCAAGAGCACGTTGCTCAAGGCGATCGCCGGGCTGATCCAGCCGGTCAGCGGCACGCTCGAAGTGCTCGGCGCGCCGCCGGGAGGGGCCGCCCGGTGGGTCGCCTACGTTCCGCAGGCCGAGCTCGTGGACTGGGGTTTCCCGGTGACGGTCGGCGACGTCGTGATGATGGGCCGCGTGCCGTTGATCGGGATCGGTCGATCGCCGTCACGGGCCGATCGGGCGGCCGTGCGCGACGCCCTCGAGACCGTGGGGATGGCCGGTGAGGACGGCCGCCAGATCGGGTCGCTGTCGGGCGGCCAGCGACGGCGCGTGTTCCTGGCGCGTGCGATGGCGGCGCGTCCCGACCTGTATCTCCTCGACGAACCGGTGACCGGCGTGGACGCCACCACCGAGGAGGACCTCATGCACCTCCTCGAGGCGGAGGCCGCCGCCGGACGGACCGTCATCGCCAGCACGCACGACCTGGCGGCGGCCGCCCAACACTTCAACCAGGTCGCCCTCGTCAACGGCCGCATCGTCGCTATGGGCCCGTCCGACCTCGTGATGGATCGGGAGCTGCTGCGAACGACGTATGGCGGTCACGTGGTCGTGTTGCCCGAGGGCGAGGGCACGATCATAGACGACGCCCACCACCACGACGATGCGCCAGCCGGGGAGCGTCACTTCCACGAGGGGCGCTCGTGAACCCCGTCGAGTTCCTCCTCGACCCGATGCGTCTCGGCTTCATGCAGCGCGGGCTCGTGGCAGCGGTCCTCGTCGGCATCGTGTGTGCGGTCATGGGCGCCTTCGTCGTCCTGCGCGGGCTGGCCTTCATCGGGGACGCCGTCAGCCACGCCGCGTTCCCTGGCCTGGTCATCGCGTTCCTCCTCGGGATCCCGCTCTACATCGGTGGCGCGATCGCCGCGGTATCGACGGCGCTCGCGATCGGCTGGGTCGCCCAACGGGGACGGCTGCGGTTCGACACGGCCGTCGGAGTCCTCTTCGCGGGGATGTTCGCGCTCGGCATCGTCCTGTTCAGCACGATCGACAACTACGTGGCCGACCTCTTCAGCTACCTCCTCGGCAACGTGCTCGGGATCACCTTCACGGACATCGTCCAGGTCACGGTCCTCGGCGCGATCGTGCTGGCCGTCGTGTTCCTCCTGCGCAAGGAGTTCCTGTACGCCTCGTTCGACCCAGCGGGGGCCGCCGCCTCCGGCCTGCCGGTCGAGTGGCTCGACTACCTGTTGCTCGGCTTGATCGGCGTGACGATCGTGGTCAGCATCCAGACCGTCGGTATCGTGCTTGTCGTCGCGATGCTCGTGACGCCGGCCGCGACCGGGCAGCTGCTGGTCGATCGGTTCTGGGACCTCGTCCGCGTGGCGATCGCGGTCGCCGTCGTCTCCGCGCTGGTAGGGCTGTACCTGAGTTACTACCTCAACGTCGCGTCGGGGGCGTCGATCGTGTTGATCGAGACACTCTGCTTTGCGCTGGCGCTTGCCCTCTCGCCCAAGAGCGGTTGGGTCGGTCGCCGTCGACGGGCCGCGGTCATGATTCGGTAACGCCCCGGGGGCGTCGCCGATCCACCTTGCGGGTGTCCCGCGCAGTTCTATTTTTGAACCGAGTCCCCTTCGCCTCCGACTTAGGGGTAATGATCGCGAGTATGGCGTTGGACGATCGTGTCGCACGGGCGCGCGCCGGCGACGGTGAGGCCTTCGACACGCTCGCGGCAGAACGGGTAGACCGACTCTACGTGGTGGCCACCCTCATCCTGGGCGATGCCGCTACCGCGGAGGACGCCGTGCAGGAAGCACTGGTCGGCGCGTGGCGGAACCTGCCGGGGTCTCCACGACCTGGACCGGTTCGACGCTTGGCTGCATCGGATCCTCGTGCGCTCGTGCTATGACGAGCCTGTCGACTCGCGAGACCGCCGACGTCGGCGCCTCGAGGCCGAGCTCCGGGTCGCGCGACGGCACGTCGAGACGATCGAGCGGACGCTCCAGACCCTGCGGGCCGACTGAGGCGGAGCCGGCCGGCGACGCCCGGGTCAGGAGCCGGTGATGTACTCCCCGCCGTCGACGCTGATGATGTCGCCGTTGATGAACTCGGTCCCGTCGCCGGACAGCGCCAGGATGGCGTTCGCCACGTCCTGCGGGGTCGTCATCCGTCCCGTCGGATTCCGCTTCATCGTGATGTCGATCATGGTCTGCGACTCGGGGATCTTGAGCAGTGCCGGCGTGACCGTGACGCCCGCCCGGATGCAGTTCGCGGTCACACCGGTGCCGTGGCGGGCAAGCTCCATCGCGAGCTGGCGGATGTGGGATTCGAGCGCGGCCTTCGCCGACGACACGACGCCGTACGACGGCACGACGCGCGTCGACCCCTCCGATGTCATCGCGTAGACCTTCGACCCCTGGCCGAGGAACCCCCCGTGCCATAGGTCCTGGACCCAGTAGACGAGGCTGTTCGCCATCACGTCCTGGGTCATCTCCATCTTCTTGCGATCGACCGCGGCCTTGGGATCGGTGGCCAGGAACGGCACGAGCGAGCCGAAGGCGAGCGAGTGCATGACGACCCGGACGTACGGCTCGCGGCCACCGGCGCGTGACTTGTTGAAACGTTCGCGGAGTGCGTCGAGCGCGGCGGCCCGTTTCTCGTCGTCGGCCGCGTTCATGTTGATGTAGAGCGACTCGGAGCCGGCCGCGTCGATGGCCGACTTGATCTCCTCGACATGCGCCAAACCGGCGCGGAAGTCGAGGTGGATGCCACAGATCCGATAGCCCGCCTTGGCCAGCGTCAGCGCCGTCGCCTCGCCCATCCCGGACGAAGCGCCGAGGATCAGCGCCCAGCGCTCGCGGTCGTCGGTCATGTCAGGCGGGCCTCCCAGGTGGTGGGTCGGGGCGGCCCGAGTCTAGCAGCGGCCAGACCGCCGACGACCCGGTCGCATGCAGGCCTGCACGAGGGATCAGACCGCGCCGCGCTGGCGCAGTGCGGCGACCTCGCCAGCCCCGTATCCGATCTCGGCGAGGACCTCGTCGGTGTGCTCGCCCAGGAGCGGCGGCGCCGAGCGGATCGACCCCGGCGTGGAGCTGAATTGCAGCGGGACGCCGACCTGGCGCAACACGCCGAATGCCGGGTGGTCCACCTCGACCGTCATGTCGAGCGCACCCGCCTCGGGCGACGCGAATGCGGTCGCGACGTCGGCGATCGCTCCCCACGGGACGTCGGCCGCGTCAAGGGCCGTCCCCCACGCGGCGGTCGGTCGTTCCGCGAACCGGGCCGCCAGGATCGGCCACAACTCGGCCCGCCGTTCGACGCGGTCGCCATTCGTGGCGAACCGCGGGTCGCCAGCGAGGTTCGCGAGCCCGAGTGCCTCGCAGAACCGCGGCCACTGCCGCTCGGAGCCGACCGCGACGGCAAGTTCGCCGTCGGCTGTGGTGAAGGTCTCATAGGGGACGATGTTCGGGTGGGCATTGCCCCGCCGCGTCGGCGATGCGCCCGACACGAAGGCGTTCTGTGCCTGGTTCACGAGGATCGCGAGCGTCGAACCGAACAGGGAGACATCGACCCGCTGTCCGTCACCGTCGCGGGCGATGAGCGCCGCGAGGATACCGATCGCGGCGTACAGGCCGGTCACGACATCGCTGATCGCGACGCCGACCTTCATCGGGCGCCCGCCTTCGGCATCGTCCTCGCCGGTGACCGACATCAGCCCGCCGACCGCCTGGATGACGAAGTCGTAGCCCGGTCGATCGGCGGCCGGGCCCGTCGGTCCGTAGCCGCTGATCGCGAGGTGGATGAGCTTCGGATTGATCGACGCGATCGTGGCCTCGTCGAACCCGAGTCGTTCGAGCGAGCCTGGCCGGAAGTTCTCGACGAGCACGTCGCCCGCGGCGAGGAGCCTGCGCAGGACCCCGGCGCCCTCGACTGTCTTGAGGTCGAGCCGGAGCGATCGCTTGTTCCGGTTCACCGCCAGGAAGTAGGCCGCCGTCCTCGTGCCAGATGCCTCGTCGCCGACCCACGGTGGGCCCCAGCCGCGGGTCGCGTCGCCGTCGGGTGGCTCGACCTTGACTACGTCGGCCCCGAGGTCGGCGAGGACCATCGTCGCGTACGGTCCCGCGAGCACCGTCGAGAGGTCGACGACGCGGATACCGACGAGCGGACCGCGGATCGCCTCGTCGACGGCTGGCATGGCGGCGATGGTAGCCGCCGACCGGGCTAGACGGTCGAGAAGATCAGATCCGGGAGATCCACCTCGTGGTCGGCGACGCGATCGATCAGGTCGATCCGGTCACGGTTGACGACGATCGTCCCGACCCGGCGACGTTCGCGCAGGCCGTGGTGCTCATATTCGATGGAGGCGTCGGTCAGCGCCAGCATCGGCCGGCTGCGGGCGATCACGATCAGCGGATCAAGACCGGGGCGCGCGTGCAGGAAACCGCGGATCCGCAATCGGCCGGCTTGCAGCGCGACCGGGTGCAGGTTGGTGCGGTGGCGTCGCTCCTGGCTCCCGCGCGGACCCGCCGCGTGGACCACGATGATCTCGTCACGGGCGACCGCCACCTCCTTGATCTCGACCAGCTCCGCCCCATCGAACGATTCGGCCATGACGTCGACGAGCTGCCACTCGTCGCTGCCGTTCAGCAGATCGGTGAGCCGGCCGTTGCCGAGCCGGATCTGGCCCGACAGCGTGCAGTCCTCGGCGTATGCGACGAAGTCGACGTAGGGCCCGGGGTCCCTTGCGAGCGGCAGTACGGGTACCGGTGACGGGGTCTCGTCCCCTCGATCGATGGCGAGCCGCAGGCGGCGGCCCATGCCTTGGATCATGCCCGGATGGTCGTCCTGACGGGTCGGCCCGTCCCCTGACCCGGTAGTACCAACGGGGGAGGCGCGGTGCCGGTGAACACCGGTGCACCGATGCACGTCCCAGACCGGCATAGCCCGAACGTACTACCTTGGGGCGACCGCGCTAGCATCGCGCCATGTCCGATCCGCACATCCTCACGCTCATGACCGTTCACGCGCACCCCGACGACGAGACGATCGGGACCGGCGGGACGATGGCCAAAGCGGTCGCCGACGGCCGGCGGGTCATCCTCATCACCGGGACGCGCGGCGAACTGGGCGAGATCGTCGTCTCGGACATGGATACCCCCGAGAACCATCGGCGGCTCGGCGAGATCCGGATGGGCGAGCTCGAGCGGGCGATGCGCCTCCTGGCCGTGACCGAGTGGGACAATCTTGGTTATCGCGACTCCGACATGATGGGACGGCCCGCGAACTACGATCCCCGGTCGTTCTGGCAGGCCGATCTCGACGAGGCCGCCCGCCGGCTCGTCTGGATGATCCGCCGCTACCAGCCCGATGTGGTCACGACCTACAACGAGTTCGGCAGCTACGGACACCCCGACCACATCCGGGTCCACGACGTGACGGTGCGCGCGTATCCGCGAGCCGGCGACACGAGCTGGTATCCGGAGCAGCTCGGCCCCGAGCACGGCGGGATCGGCCCGCCCGCCGACGAGGGCGGCCTCGCGCCGTGGTCGCCATCGAAGCTCTGCGAGCAGGCGATCCCGGCCTCAGTGCGGACCGCGATGCGGCAGCGGATGGAGCAGCTCGGCAAGCCGAACCCGTGGACGCCTCCGCCCGACGCCACTCCCGAGCAGCTCGCCGAGTTCGAGGCGTTCCAGGCGCGCATGCTGGTGCCGGATGAGTCGATAACCACATGGGTCGACATCTCGGGCGACCCGCTCGAGCGAAAGTGGAACGCGATGCGCGAGCACGCCACCCAGATCGGCGAGGACTTCTTCTTTATGGCCGTCGGGCTCGACGGCTGGCGCGAGTCGTGGTCGAAGGAGGCGTTCATCCTGCGCGAGTCGACGGTCGACACGGCGAAACCCGAGGACGACCTCTTCGCGGGCCTGGTCTGACCCCGAGGCCGTCTCACGGCGCGCCCGGGCGTCAGTACGGAAGCAGCCCCTTCGACGCATCGTACAGCGGCCCGAGGACGGCCTTGCCGTCACCGGCCGGGTCGAGGAAGTTCGGTTGGGCCTTGTCGAGGATGATGTGGGGACGCATCCGGATCTGGCGCAACGAGGCGCCCTGGAACGTCAGCTCCAGGGTGATGCCCTCCATCGTCGGCTCCGACCATGTCTGGTCGAACACGAAGTTGC
>JBIOWA010000088.1:0-11886 GCA_044868045.1 Candidatus Limnocylindrales bacterium | reverse complement strand
GCCGGTCAGCGTGAAGGTCGAGCCGGACACGCCGTTGACCGCCTCGCTGAAGGTGGCCGTGACGTTGCTGCCGACCGCCACCCCGGTGGCGTCGACGGCCGGGTTGCGGGTGGTGACCGTGGGCGGCGTCGTGTCGGCTCCGCCACCGCCGAAGATATCGGCGTGCCAGTAGTGCTTGGTGGTGTCCTCGAACGCCGCGACGATGAGGCCCGATTGCGCATCGACGTTCTGCTTCGTGCTCGTCGCGTTGTTCATGTCGTTCGAGCTGGCGTCCCAGATGACGGGCGTTCCGGTCCCGGACGGCCACGAGATCGAGCCCATCGGCGACGTCTTCTCGACGATCGGCCCGCCCGACTGGCCATGGGTCATGTAGACCCGGAAGAGCGAATGCTCCAGGTCCAGCACGAGGATCGGGCGGGTGTGGTTGTCGTTGCCGGTGGCGACGGTGTAGTTCGCCCACGATCCGTTTGTCGCGCGAGCGAGGAACTTGATGAGCGGGCTCGACCCGGTCAAACCCGTCTTGGTGACGGCGTAGACGTTGCCTGATGGGTCGGTCTTCAGGTTGATGTGATCGTCAGACAGACCGCTGCCGCTCAGGGCGGTCTCGGGTGCCGACCAGGTCGTGTCCGCTTGGCCATCGACATGGACAGCAAACAGCATCGCGTCTGGACTCCCGTTCTGGTTGCTCCACATGACGCCGATCTTGTTGCCGCCGAACGCGATGACCGACGAGATGTCGTCACCGTTGACCCCTGAGGCACCCGGGAGCACGAACGGCGACCCCCAGGACGCGTCGCTACCGGTCGTTCGATTGACGAAGATCTGACCGCCTTGCTCCCAGGTGGCCCAGAGCTTTCCGTTCGAGTCCTTGTCGATGACGAGCGTTTCGGAGCGAACGGAGTTGATCGTTGCGGGGAAACCGGCGTCAAGCGTGTAGGTATCGGTCGCGGTGGCGTAGCTGTATCGGTAGAGCCTCGAGACGCCCGATCCGTCCGATTCACTGAAGGTGTGTGAGGCGACGTACAGCTTCGATCCATCCCAGAGCACGTCGGCACGGGTGGCCGATCGATCGTCGAGCGGGGTGTTCGTCCGCACCCACGTCTCGGATCCACGGTTGAGCTTCCAGATGTAGAAGTCCGAGGTGCCGACGTCCCACATCGACGCCCACCAGCTGCCGTCGTTGAACCACAGCTTGGCCTGCGGCTTCGAGCCGGTCGGGGCGGCGCCAGCACCGGTGCCATCCGGACCCTCGAACCCGAGATCGCCGGGATCCGCAGAGACCATCGCCGGGAGCGCCAGCAGGACCGCGAGCGCGAACCCGACGATGGCGATCCGACCCAGGGCACGCGCCGTGCCCGGTCCCGAGGAGCCGGCCTCGCTGAGGTCTTGGTTGTGCGCCAGGACGCTCGATCGTGGGGAGCGCGACACCCGTCGGGCGATCATGCTCCCGTCGGCTTGGCCTGGATCGAGTCGATGCCGACCGACCGGTCGATCGGACGACCGGACATCGCAGGCTCGGTCGGCGCATGCCGACGGGACCCCGATCGCGCGGGATCGGCGTCCATCGTCGGCGCTTCGGCTCCTGATACTGTCGCCGCCGCGCGCGCGGCCACCGCCTGGATCTCGCCTGCGCGGCCGAACCCGACGTATTCGAAGCCCGCGGCCATCAGCGCCTCGGGATCGAGGGCGTTCCGTCCATCGACGATGACCGCTCGTCCGACCGCAGAGGCGATCGCGCCCCACGGCAGCTGGCTGAATTCCTGCCACTCGGTGACGAGCCCGATGGCGTCGGCCCCGACGATGGCCTTCATCGCGTTGTCGACCACGACGAGCCCGGGGACGGCCTCGGCGGCTGCGCTCCTGGCCTTGGGCATCGGATCGTAGGCGACGACGGTGGCGCCGCCGGCGATGAGCGCGCTGGCGATCTCGAGCGCCGGCGCCTCGCGCAGGTCGTCCGTTTCCGGCTTGAAGGTCAGGCCGAGGAGGGCGATCCGTGCACCGGCCAGGTCGCCCACGGACCGCACGATGCGGTCGACGAACAGCTCGCGCTGCCGATGGTTCACGGTCTCGACCGCGGCAAAGAGGGGCGACGGACTCCCCATCTCGTCGGACTCGCGGACCGTCATCGCGACCTGATGCGGGAGGCACGAGCCCCCGAACCCGATCCCCGCCCGGAGGAACCCCCCGCCGATCCGCTTGTCATGGGACATGCCGGCGACGACGTCGTTGATGTCCGCACCGTAGGCATCGCACAACTGCGCCAGCTCGTTGGCAAAGCTGATCTTCGTCGCGAGGAACAGGTTGGCCCCGAGCTTCGAGAGCGCAGCATCGGTCGCGCCCATGACCAGCAGCGGGGCGTCGACGCGGCGATAGACCTTGCGCAACATCGATTCGCCGCGACCGTGCGGGTCATGCCCGACCCCGATGACGACGCGATCGGGCTCGAGGAAGTCGCGGACCGCCGAGCCCTCACGCGTGAACTCCGGGTTGGTCATCACGGGGATCGGACGCCGGCCGGCCTCCTGGCGGATGGCGTTCACGACCCACGGCAGCTGGCGGATGAAATCCGGCGGCAGCGTCGAGCGGATCGCGAGGGTCGCGTCGTCGGCCATCTCGGGGACGATCGACGCCAGCGCCCGGCGGATCGTGGTCGTCTGCCAGCCGCCGTTGCCGTCGTGCGTGCCGACCGCGACGAAGACGACCTGGGCTGCGGCGATGGCGGTGGCCGAGGGGGTAGAGAAACGGAGCTTGCCGGAATCAACGCCGGCCGCGACGAGGTCCTGCAGACCCGGCTCATGGATCGGCATGCGCCCGGCCTTGAGCGCTCGCACTCGACGTTCGTCGCCATCGATGCCGACCACGTCGTGGCCCCATTCGGCCACGCCGGCGGCGGTCACAAGGCCGACATACCCGAGGCCGATCACGGTTGTGCGCATATATCTCCCCCAAACCACCGTTGGCGATAGGGTGCCTATCGGCCTCAGGCGGACCTGTATCGGCGACTGCGTCTCGGACCGGTCGCCATCGGTCGATCGATGCCCTTCCTGGCCCGGACCGGGCCCTCCTAGCCCCGGGTGGATCGTGGACGATAAGTGCAGATGGTACCCGTGTAGTACCGATAGGCCAGAAAAAGGCGGGTCTGGTCTAGTACGGATTGTAGGTTTGCGGACGCTCCGGTGACAACGGCGAAGTGCGTCGCGGCAGCCGACCGTCACACCGCGCGGCCCCCGTCTTCGGCCCGTCCGAGCATGATGTGGTGCCAGGATGCACCACCCCAGCGGACCCGCCGGCCACGATCCGACGTGATTCGGTCGCAGTCCCACCGGCATTCCGGTCCCCCGGCTGAGACTGCTACACTCGGCGGCGGTCGACGTGGGCGGACGCTGCGATGCGGCGGCCGGGCGAGCGGCCCTGGCGCCGGGGACCCGGGCCCCGGCATTGTCGCTCGGACCACAACAGGGGGAGCGCATTGACCGATCTCATCGGGTCCTTCGGGCCGATGTTCGTCGTGTCCGCCGCGGTGTTCGGGCCGCTGTCGGGATGGTTCGCGGGACGCCGCGATCGCCATCCGGTGGTTTGGCTGGGATTCGGTGCGCTCCTCGGCCCACTCGCCCTGCTGATCCTCTATGCTGCCCCGCCGGGTCGCTGTTCGATGTGCGACACGCCCGTGCGTGGATGGGCCTCCATCTGTGCGGTATGCGGGGCTCCGTTGACCGCCGCCGCGGGCGCCGGTCGATACCAGGCAAGGGAACGCTCACCGTTCGGGCCGGTCACCCCGGTCGTCGATGTCGAGGCAGCACGCAGCTTCGCGTCGACGAACCCTCCGATACGGACGCCACCGGTGCTGACCATGCTGGCACCGGCAGGTGTCGATGGCCGGGTCGAGCCCGATGTCCCGTCACCACCCATCCGGCTCCCGGTCGAGCGGTCGGCGACCACGCGGATCCGCCGGCCGGACTTCTCCGATCGCCCGGCGAGAAGCTTCGCGAGACCGGCATATGACAGCGACCGGGAACCGGTGGCGGAGGTCCTTGCGACCGGCGTGTACTTCGGTGGCACAGCCGGGTTGGCGGTCGGCGGGCGCTACGTCATCACCCGCGAGGGCCCGCTGTTCCGGCTGCTCGGTCCGGTGGACCTGGATCCCACGCGGGTCGCGCTGGAGCGTCCCCTGGCCCGGCTGGCTGCCGTCGCGGTCGGCGAACGCCTCGTGATCACCGAAGGCGACGGTTCCCGCGTCTCCCTGGCGATCGGGATGGGCGCGCTCGCCGGGATGAATGGGCCGGAACTCGAACTCGCGCTGGCGCCGCCTGAAGGATCGACTGCGGATCGCCGGCCCGCCTCCGGATGAGCACTCGCGCTGCGGGGCGACGCCCCGCCGGTCGGACCCGTCCGGCGCCCGAATGGGTTGCGGCAGGGATGGTCGTCGTGCTGTATGCAGGCACGCTCGGGGTGGGGCCCCTCCTCCTGAGTAGTGCTACGTCGCCCATTCAGACCGAGGCGCCACGTCCGAGTCCCTCGGCGATCGCCGCGATCCCCTCATCCGATCCACTGCGGCTGGGCATCGAAGGTGTCCTGGCGATCGATGCCCGATTGACCGACGCCGGACGGGAGCTCAAGGCGATCATCGGCCGGTCCCCGTTCCGGGGCTCGGAGGCAGCGGTCGTCCTGCGCCGGATCAAGGTGACGCTCGTTTCCTCGGGAGATCGCGTCGCGGCCCTGGCGGCGGACCCGGCGACGCAAGAGATCGGCGCACAGCTGGAGATCCTCTACGCCAATGCCGACAGGACTGTCGAACAGGCGTCGAACCTCGCGCTTGGGAGCGATCGCGAATACCGCGAAGCCGCCGCGGAAATCGTCGACCTCTTCCGGGACCTCCCGGGAATCGACGCCCGCCTGGAGGACGTGCTTGCGGCCCGCGGGGCCGCATCTGCTCCGCCCGCCACGTCTCCGTCGGCGCTCGCTGCTGCCTCCCCATCGGGGCTACCGAGCGCGGTCGGAACGGTCGCCCCAGCGAGCCCCAGTTCCAACCCGGCGGAGCGGCTACGGGACCCGGGCTTCGAAAGCGGGCTCGGTTCGTGGACCCGGCGGGCGACCGGCGGCGTCGCCCTGCCCGCTACCAGCGCCGGGGAACCCCTGGGCACGCAGGGAACCCAGTCGCTCCGCGTGGACGTTCCGGCGACCGGGTCGCTCGCCGTCATCTCGATCGGCCAGGGCCCGATCGACCTCCGCGCCGACACGCGATATGCAGCCAGCGTCGCCATCCGCGCCGACGCAACGAGATCCGCCCAGCTTCGAGTCGTCGGGCCGGCTGAGGAAACGTATGGCATCGTGCTGATCGAGATCGGCCCTGCCACGGAAGTCGCCCGGCTCGAGTTCCTGGCGGTGGTCGACCAGCCGGCGGCGATGTTCTGGATCGACCTCGGCGGGCCGAAAAGCGGCACGGTCTGGCTCGACGACGCCTCGCTGACCCCGGTGAGATCCGACTGAGGTCTCAGGGGATCCGCGTCACCCGGATCGAATCGAAGGTCAGCCCCAGCCCCGGCGCACCGATGGAGCTCGCCAGGCACAGGCTCTCGACGACCACCGCCCCAGCCCCGCGCCACGGTTGGCGATTGCGCTCGAGCAGCTCCTTGCCGGCGGCGTCAAAGACCCGCGCCCGGAATGTCCGCTTCGAGATGTCGAAGTCCAACTCCACGCGATACCAGCGCCCCGGAACGACTCGAACATTCGTGGTCTCTCGGTCGTGTGCCTTCGACACGCGGACGTGACGCTGGGCGTCCACGCGGATCGACGCCACTTCCTCACCGTTGCCGCGGGCCATCAGCAGGATCGTGTCCGAGGCACCCTGCCGATCGAGTCGGACGTCAACCGACACGATGACATGGCCCTTCGCCGTCGTCCCGAGCGTTCGGCACGGCCGCAGCTCTCCACGCCCCGTCGTCCGTAGTCGGATCGCCACGTCGCCGGCCGCTCGGCTGACGTAGGTCGCCGTCCCGGCATTCCGGCCCGGGGTCAGCTCCCACAGCGGCTGGACGGGGTCGCCGACCGACTTGACGTCGCTCGTCTCGTCGAAGAGGACCACGGGCTCCGGGGGTGCGGGTTCCGGACCGACCGGTGCGTCGCCGGTCGGAACCCCGGGCGCCGGTCCTCCGAGCGAGGCCGCCAGGTGCGCGTAGCGACCGGTCGTGTCGTCGGAGGCGAGGACGACCAGGCCGGTCGACGCGTCGAGCGGCTGCTTCGTCGACGTCGAGTCGTTGAGCTTCGCATCCGGGGTGGTCGCGATGACGTCGACACCTGGCCCGGCCGGGAACTGGAGATCCGCGAACGGCGCGGACTTCATCACGATGGCGCCGCCAGAGAACGGCGTGGTTGCGAACACGAGCGCTTCGGCCTGGCTGGTGTCGAGCAGGACGATCGGTCGCGTGTGCCGGTCACGGATCTGGCCGACCTGGCGGCTCGACCACTCGCCGTTGATACGGGACAGGAGAAGGATCTGGTCCCAGCCGGGCTGGTTGTTCGGGACAGCGTCGAGGGACGTCTTGACCGCCGCGAAGACGCGGCCGTCGGGGAGCGCCTTGATGTTGACGTGATTGTCGGCGAGCCGCAGGCCCTGGAGCAGGACGGTCGACTCGGCCCAGTCATCGTCGGGCCGCCCGTCCCGGTGGGCCGTGGCGTAGATCGCGTCGTCGTTCTGGTTGCTCCAGAGCAGCAGGACCTCCCCGCCCACGGCCACCATGCCGACCTGGTCGGTGGCGACCTCGGTACCAGCCACGACGGGACGGTATGGCGCGACCCAGTCGTGCAGGTCCCGACCGCTGTGCGTTACGAGCAGCTTGCCGGCCTCGATGAAGGTGACCCACAGCGTCCCGTCGTCCGCGCGCTCGATGACGCTGGATTCGACACCCGTGTCCGTGAGGGTGACGGGGTAGTCCGGTCGCAGCGACCAGCGCGCGGTCGCCTGGTCGTAGTCGAACACCGCCACCTGCACGGCGTGGGCAGGAGACTCGCTGCCACCTGCGCTGGTCACGTAGAGGGTGTTGTCGAAAAACAGGACGTCGGCGCGGGCGAACGACCGTTCGTCGACCACGACCCCGGTGTCGCGCCATCGTTGGGTCGTCCAATCGAGCCGCATGATCCGCGCTTCGCGAGTCGTCGGCTCCTGGAGCACCCCCCACCACGAGCCGTAGGCGAAGAACAGCTTGCTCTGGTTCTTGTGGCGCGACGCCCCGCGGACGGTGCGCTCTGCGCGGTCGTCGAACAGCCCGTCGACGACCGTGACTGGATCGATCAGGGGCGCCAGCGGATCCTTGGGCGACGCCTGCGAGCGGAACGTCCGTGCCGGGCCCTCGGAAGCGCCGGGCCCGGCAGCACCTCCCGGCGGAGTCTGCAGCAGCCCGACGATGAGGACGACCCCCGTCAACCCGACCGCGAGGATGGTCGCCGCCCGGCGATCGATCATCGGATGCCGCTCACCGACGTGAGCTTCTCGGCGGGTGAGCAGGGTCGGGGATGGTCATGGGGTGGGCGACCGAGTATAAGTGGGACCCGGGCGACCGTCCCTGCGTGTTGAGCGGTGGGTGGTGGGGGTACCATCGGGCCTTGCAGAATCTCGTCCTTGGTGCGATCACAGGCGTCGCGGTCATCGTGGTGGTCGTGGCCGCCGTGGCCGTCATCCGCGGACGAGGACGGATCACATGGCTGCAGGTCGCGATCGGGGTCGGGATCGGGTTGCTCGGCGCGTTCCTGGTCCTCGTCACGAGGACGGACCTGATCCCCGACGAGCCTGAGGACTCCCTCGAGCGGATCGCTGTGATCGCGGTCACGGTCGCAGCCGTGGTCGGCACCTGGTACCGCATCGCTCGCGCGTAAGCCGCGATACGCGGCGCCCGAACGGACGCCTCAGCCTCAGCCGGCGTCGACCGGAACGCCGTTGGTCAGCGTGGTCCAGCGGAGCGCGGAATGCCCGATATTGCCCTGGGGCCGACGCTCCAGGACGAGCGCACCGTGATCGGGATCCCGCCAGTGGCTGTAGGCGAGCTCCCAGAATGGGCTCGGCCGCGAGCGCTTGACGCCGTCGTACCACGGCCAACGATCCGGCCGGGCCATATAGCGGGCGAGGTAGTCGACGGCGCCCTTGAGCGACCCGCCACCCGCGCCCTGGTAGTCCCACAGGTCCACGCCGCGACGCTCGGCGATCACTGCCACGGCCGCCTTGTAGTCGAGCGCCTCCTGCGTGTACCCGAGACCGCCGACGTCCCGGGCCACCTCGAGGGGGATGTGGCCGTCGGGCTTCACGAGGTCGAGCAGCTTCCGCCATTTCTCGACCGCCGCGTCAAAGCCAGCCTGGTCTCCGAGGAAGTCGGTCAAGGCGATCCTGGTGAACGTGCCTGCATCGCCCCAGTTGTTGTCCAGCTCCGAGGCGGTCGGGAGCATCACGTCGCGGAGCCAGGCCCGCAGGCGCTCCTCGCTGCCCTGGTCGAGATAGCCGGTGCCCTCGAGCAGATCGGCCGCGAACACGAAGCCTGGGACGGTGCGGCTGATGATCAGCGACGTCTGGCAGGCGCCGTCGTCCTTGCACGTGTCGACGGTCGCCGTGGTCGTGTCGACCCAGGCCATGATGTAGCGCGCGGCCGCCTCCCCGTACTGTCGTTCACCGGTCACGGCGTGGGCCAGCGCCAACCCGTAGGCCGTCGCCGTGTCATCGACGAAGGGGCCCTCGGTGCCGCGGATGCGAAGTCGCTCCCTCGGTCGTGGGTCCCGCCGGACCGCAGCTCGCGCCCAGGCCAGCAGGTCGTCGAGGGCGGCGGCGTATGGTTCGACGCCGGTCCTCGCCAGTGCCGCCCGCTGGATCAGGTCCGACCGGTCCGCGAGGTACCCGCGGGATCGCGCCTCGAACGGCGTGGGCGACGGACCGGGCCCGGTAGCGGCCGGGGTGGCGGCATCGGTCGAGGTGCCCGCCTGGACCGTCGGCCCCGGGTTCTCGCCAGCCGGCGGCGAGCCGGACGATGTCGGTCGAGGCACCACCGTGACGCCCACGCCGGTGATCGCGATCGCCGCGATGGCGATGACCGCCGCCTGCCGGAGTCCCGTTCGGCGCCGGCTCGGCGGACGCGGCGGCGTGGGACCGTCCGGGACGACCTGCGGTCCCGCCTCGTCCATCACCGAACCCCCGTCGTCCTGGATGCCATCGTGGCCGGGCATTGTATCGTCGCTGCCGCGAGCCGCCGCGGGTTCGAATCCCGTCGATCGCCATCATCGAAGGTGCCATGAGCCCCGCCAGGATCGAGCCCTTGCCGCCCGTCGCCACTAAGGCAGACCCCTTCGAGGTCGCGGCCAGGAGGCTCGACGCCGCCGGCGTCCGCTGGTGCCGTCTGCGAGACCGCGGCGACAGTGCGGAGGACGACGTCCTCGTGGCTGCTGCGGACATGTCCAAGGCCAGAAGCGCCCTCGCACCCGGTGGCTGGCACGAGCGCCGTTACCTGGGGCACGGCAGCCATCGATGGTTCTATGCGTTCGACCCGGTGATGGATCGATGGTTGAAGATCGATACGGTCACCGAGCTCGACTTCGGCAGATGGCAGCAGTGGCGGTCCCATATGGCCGCCGGCTGTCTTGCGCGCAGCACGGCGGGCGATGGAGGCCGGACCCTCGCACCGGACGATGCGTTCTGGGCGCTCCTCCTCCACGAGCTGCTCGATCGACCCGGGATCCCACCGAGTCGCGGCGAGCGTCTTCGTCAGCTCGCGGCCGGCGCCCGCGATGACGGACCCTGGGCCGAGCTGATCCGCTCATGGCTCCCCCATCCATGGACGCCTGCGGCGGTCATCGCGGCCGCTGCCGAGCGCGATATCGAGCGGCTCACACGCCTGGGTATCTCGACGAGCCGCCGGCTCGGCCAGCGTCCCGGCGCGATCGCTCGCCGCTGGGTGGCGCGCGTGCTGCGCTGGCTCGACCACCGCGACCCGCCATTCCTGCGAAGCGGCCGCACGGTCGCCATGCTCGGACCTGACGGGGCCGGAAAATCGGCGCTGGTCGACCTCGTCGGACGTGGGGGACCGATGCCGATCCGCAGCGTCTATCTCGGGCTCTACGGCGGATCGCGAGCGCATCTGAAGACCCGAGGTCTGCCGGGGCTGGGCCTGTCCCAGCGTCTGGCGGCGATGTGGCGGGGTTGGCTGATCGGCTGGTCGCACGCGCGACGGGGTCGATTGGTGTTGTTCGACCGGCACCCGTACGACGCCCGGCTGGCCGACTCGAACGTCCGCTCGCTCCGCGGACGGCTGCGCCGGGCGGTCCTCGGTCATGCCTTGCCCGCACCGGACGTGGTGATCGTCCTGGATGCCCCGGCGGAGGTGCTGGTCGGGCGGAAGCCCGAGCATGCCCTCGACCGGATCGAGGCCCAGCGACGCCGATATCTCGCCCTGGCGGACCGCCTCGGTCGCGCGCACGTCGTCGATGCGAGCGCCCCCATCGACCAGGTGGCGCGGCGCATCACCGCCATCGCCTGGCTGGGCCAGGACCGGCGAACCGGAGGGCGTTGACCACGCGCAACGAGGAGCCGCGGTACCGTTCCGCCGCGCAGCGCAGGTTGGGGGAGGGCGACATCGACGATCTGACCGCGGAGACCCTGGAAGCACGGGGCACGTCCGCGTCGATCACCCGACGGCAGCTCCGAGGATCGAGCCTGCTGCTGGTCGGTCGGTTGATCGCGCTCGTGCTGAACTTCGCCGTCCAGCTGCTGATCGTGCGCTACCTCAGCCAGGCGGACTACGGCGCCTTCGCGTACGCGCTGTCGCTGGTCGCCCTCGGCGAGACGGCGGTCACGATCGGGCTCGATCGCGGCGTGGGTCGGTTCCTTGCGATGTACGACGAACGGGGGGATCACGCGCGGCTGCTCGGCACGCTCGCGCTGACCGCCGGCATCGTGCTGTCGCTCGGGCTGGCCGTCGTGCTCGTGGTGATCGGGTTGGGCGATGCCCTGATCGGTACGGCCGTCTCCGATCCCCACGCGGTGGCGCTGTTGATCATCCTGATCGTCCTTGCACCGATCCAGGCGGCGGACAACCTGCTGAGCGGCATCCTCGCGGTGTTCGCCAGCGCACGAGCCATCTTCTTCCGGAAGTACCTCCTCGCGCCGGGCCTCCGCCTCGCAGTCGTCGGTCTGCTCATCGCCGGGCAGGAAGGCGTTGAGTTCCTCGCGGCCGGGTACGTGCTCACGGGGCTGGCCGGCGTGCTGCTGTACGGCGGGATGCTCTGGCGGATCCTGGTGACGCATGACATTGGGTCCGGAGTCGGTTGGCGGGACGTTCGGATCCCCGTCCGCGAGATCCTTGCCTTCACGATCCCGCTCATGACGACCGACCTCGTGTACCTGGCACTCAACACCAGTGACGCCATCATCCTGGGTCATTTCTGGGGGACGACCGAGGTCGCCCAGTACCGCGTCGTCCAGCCGCTCGTCGGGCTCAACCAGGTCGTCTACTCGAGCTTCACCTTGCTGTACATGCCCGCGGCGTCGCGCCTCTTCGCCCGGGGCGATCGCGACGGCGTTGCCCACCTCTACTGGCGGACGGCCATCTGGATGGCCGTCTTCTCGTTCCCCATCTTCGCGCTGACCACGTCGCTGGCCGGGCCGGTCATGACCGCGTACGAGTCCCGCTACGCGGATTCGGCCGTGTTCCTGGCAATGCTGTCGTTCGCCGCGTACATCAACGTGGCACTCGGGTTCAACGGTCTGACCCTGCGCGTCTACGGCTTCGTCCGCTACGCGGTCGCGATCAACCTGGCGGCCGCCGCGATCAGCCTCGTGCTGAACCTGCTGCTCATCCCGAGGTTCGGGGCGCTCGGCGCGGCGACCGCGACGACGATCTCGCTCATCTCGTTCAA
>JBIOWA010000087.1:0-8834 GCA_044868045.1 Candidatus Limnocylindrales bacterium | reverse complement strand
CGGGCATTTCTTGCTTGGCGCGAACGGCGCTCCCCACGAGCTGCCGAACGGTCGGAATGCGCCGTTGTAGAAGTACGTCGTCCTGGTTCCCTCGGGACCGCCGCGCACGCCCGCGCCCTTGGCCGCCCGAGCCGCCCAGCCGCGGTTGGCCCGCTGCCAGGCCGGGAAGTTGCTCTCGACCTCGTTGATGTTGAAGAACCCCTTCGTGACCTTCGGCCCGACGCACCCGCTTTGCCAGAGGAGGCCGGACGCGGCATCGATCTCGCGCGAGACGCGGATCGTCTCGCGCTGCGTCGGGACCGTGCCCTTGATGAAGAGCTCCTTCACGGTCTTGGTCGTGTAGGGACCGCGTTTGAGCCCGGTGAACGCGTCGACGGTCGCGGTTACGAGCCCGCTCGGTGCGCGGAACGAGGCGATCGGGTATTTCCGGCTGACCTCGGTCATGATCGCGGACCACAGCGGCGCCGACGAGTCGAGCGACAGGCTGCCCCGGTTCGGCTGGTTGTTGCTGTTGCCCATCCAGACCCCGACGGCCAGGGCCGGCTGTTTCTTGTCCTTCGGCGGCGCCAGGTAGCCATAGGCGTGGACGTCGCGGTTGTCGCTGGTCGTACCGGTCTTGTACGCGGCCGGGCGCCGCGTCCCGCCCCGGTAGATCGCAAACTCGCCCCAGTACGGGTTGACCTTCTTCTGGGTGTTGCCGGCCAGGATGTCGGTGATGATGTAGGCCGCCTGCGGGCTGATGACCGCGGTGCCCTCGGGCTTGGAATCGTCGATCGGCCAGATCTGGCGGCCGTTCTCATCGACGACCTTCGTGATCAACTGGCGCGGCATCTTGACGCCACCATTGGCGATCGTGCCGTAGCCGGTGAGCATGTCGATCGGATGGGTCTCGAGCGTCCCGATGCCCATCGACCGCACCGGTGCGGCGGTGCCCGGGAAGACCAGGCCGAAGTCCTTCGAGCGCTCGAATACGTGGTTCAGGCCCATGATCAGCGTGGACTTGATCGCCGGGATGTTGAGCGAGAACTGGAGCGCGCTCCTGAGTCGGACCGGCCCGCGCTCGAGCTTGTCGGCCTGGGTCGGTGTGTACCCCCGACCGAAGTCGGTCACGACATCCATGAACATCGTGCTCGCGGTCAGGGTCTCGTCGTCGATGCCGATGGCGTAATCGATCGGCTTGATCGCCGACCCGGGCTGGCGCCAGCCGTCGGACAGGACGTCGAACTGGGGCTGGAACTTCTTCGTGCCTTTGGCCGTGTAGCTGGCACTCCCGACGTAGGCCAGGACCTCACCTGTCCGGTAGTCCAGCACCCCGGCGGCCGCGTTGTGGATGTTGCGACCGCGCAGTTTGAGGATCCAGTTCCAGTCGCGCGACGGGATCTTCTTTGCCCGCAGGACGGCGCGTGGGTTGCCGGCCTGTGGTGCCCGCGCGGCGGCGAAGACCCACTTCTCGGCGATCTTCTGCATGCCCCAGTCGAGCGTCGTCGTCACGCGATAGCCGCCGGTGTCGACATCCTCGCAATCGGTCGGGTTGTCCGGGCAGACGATCTGGGTCAGCGCCTCGCGGACCTGCCAGACGAAGTGCGGCGCGCGCCAGGAGGCCGAGACCTGCGGCTTGATCGCGACCGGCTCGAGCTTGGCGGCGTCGTATTCGGCCGGCGTGTGGCGCGACCCGCTCAACGGACTGCGGGTCTTCATCAGGTCGAGGATGTAGTTGCGCCGCACGACGATGTCGCTCGTCGCCGGGACCTGGAGCTGGTACTCCTTGCATTCCTCGGCGGATTCGGGATCGGGCGGCGTTGCATCGATGCAGACCTGTTCTGCGTTCCGAACGAGGTCGTACTTCGTCGGGGACTGGGGGATCGCGGCCAGGATCGCGTACTCGGCGAGCGTCAGGTCCTTGAGCTGCTTGCCGAAGTAGCCACGGGCAGCGGCCTTCACGCCGTACGTCTGGTTGCCGTAGAAGTTCTGGTTGAGGTAGGCGGTGACGATGTCCTGCTTGCCCTTGTCGCCCGGGTACGCCTCGGTCAGCCGGATCGACTGGATGATCTCGCGGATCTTGCGCTCGTACGTCGAGCCCTCGAAAGCCGCCGCTGGCAGGAGACGGGCGCGGACGAGCTGCTGGGTGATGGTCGATGCCCCGCGCGGACGGCCGGAGATCGTATCGACCCCGGCGCTGATGATTGCGCCTGGATCGAAGCCCGGGTTCGTCCAGAAGAACTGGTCCTCGATGGCCGTCGTCGCGTCGAGCATCTCGTCGGGGATCTCGTCGAATGTCACGACCTCGCGCCGCAGCGTCCCGAGCCTGGCCAGCTCGACCTTGCCGGTCCGGTCGTAGACGATCGTCTGCTGCTCGAAGTTCAGGCCGCCGAGCGCCGACTTGGGGTCGGGCAGGCCAGAGGCGTAGTAGTTGTACGCGGCAACGGTGAAGAGGCCCCCTGCTCCGGCCAGCAGGACGCTGAGGAGCAGGAGGATGATCGGGATGGCGATGAGGATGCGGCGGGTATACGTACCGCCGCGCCCGGTCGGCCGACGGTTGATGGCGCGCCGATGGCGCTGCCGCCGGGCGAGGGTCGTCTGCATCTGGGCCCGCACGATAGCATAGGGGTCGTGAACGACCGTTCATGGGCGGCCGCCCGCAACCAGACGACGCGGCGGACGTCCCTGTGACGGCCGGCCCTTCCGCGGGCGTCGGCGGGAGCACGCTCGGCGGGCTCCTGGCGGAGCTCGAGTGGCGCGGGATCCTGCAAGCCACGACCCCTGGATTGCCTGCGCGGCTGGCCTCCGGCCGGCCGATCTCCGCCTACATCGGGTTCGATCCGAGCGCCGACTCCCTCCATGCCGGCCATCTCGTCCCGATCTTCGGCTTGCTCCGCCTGCAGCGGTCCGGCGGGCGGCCGATCGCGGTCGTCGGGGGCGGGACCGGCATGATCGGCGATCCGTCCGGACGCTCGGCCGAGCGGAACCTGCTCGATCGACTGACACTCGAGCGCAACCTCGCCGCGATCCGCGGTCAACTCGAGCGATTCCTCGACTTCACGCCCGGGACGGGTGGGGCGCTGATGGTCAACAACCTCGATTGGCTCGGCGAGCTGTCGCTCATCGACTTCCTGCGCGACACCGGCAAGCACTTCACGGTCCCGTACATGCTGGCCAAGGAGTCCGTTCAGGTCCGGCTGGACCGCGGGCTGTCCTTCACGGAGTTCAGCTACATGCTGCTCCAGGCGTACGACTTCTGGCACCTCCATCGGACGATGGGCGTCGAGCTGCAGATGGGCGGGGCCGACCAGTGGGGCAACATCACGGCGGGGCTCGAGCTGATCCGGCGGGCGGCCGGAGTCGGCGAGGAGGCCACCGAGCAGCCGGCCCACGGGCTGGCGTACAAGCTGCTGCTCTCGCAGTCCGGCTCGAAGTTCGGGAAGAGCGAAGCTGGGGAGTCGATCTGGCTCGGTGCCGGTCGGACGACACCGTTCGCGTTCTACCAGTACTGGCTCAACACCGACGATCGTGACGTCGGCACGTACCTCCGTTGGTTCACCGAGCTTTCGCGTGAGGAGATCGAGAACCTGGAGGCGGAGGCTGCGGCGCGTCCAGAGGCGCGGGCGGCGCAGCGGGCGCTTGCTCGCGACATCACGGCTCGGACCCACGGAGAGGCGGCCACCGCCCAGGCCGAGGCGGACAGCGAGGCGCTCTTCTCCGGCGGACCGATCTCGAATCCGGTGGTTCTGCAATCCCTGTTCGACTCCACCGACGGGTTCACGTTCACAGCAGATCAGGTCGCAGCCGGTTCGAACACGCTCTTGACCAGTGCCGGTGTGCTCCCCTCCAAGAGCGAGGGTCGACGACTGATCGCCGGCGGTGGTTTGACGATCAACGGCGTGCGAATCGCCGATCCAGACGAAGTGCCGGACTTGGTCGCCGGGGAATGGCTGGACGTCAAGATCGGCAAACGGCGTCGCGAGATCGGACGCCTCGACCGCGGGTAGGCGACCAACGGCCTTGCATGAGACGTATCTACGGTCGCCGGCCGGTCGCCACTTGGTCGATACCTTGCGGTGGGTGCAAGGATTCGTACGCAGCGTTGCCCCAACGCCCAGGATCCTGCATCACACGCAGGTCGCGAGCAGATGATCACCGGTCGGCGACGGTTGATACACGGGATGCAGGCGACCTGGCCACAAGGTCGTCCGAACCTTAGCCGTCGCGAGATCGGACGCCTCGAGCAGTAGCCGGCGTCGAACGTTAGCCAGCTTCGAGCTCCCGCGCCGCGGCGATCAACCGATCGTCCTGCTCCTCGTCCCGAACCGTCAGACGCAGGTGGTCGGCGAGGGGGTGGGTGCCGGGGAACGCCCGCGGCACCAGCCCGCGCCCGAGCAGGCCCTCGGCGACGGCCGCCGCGCGCTCGATCGACCCGAAGTCGACGAGGATGAAGTTCGTCATCGACGGCCCGACCAACCACCCCGCCTCGGTCAGGGCCGCGGTCAGTCGATCACGCTCGGCCGAGACGTGCCGGACGTTCGAGTCGGCCAGCGTCGGATCGAGCAGCGCTTCGGTGACGACCGTGACCGACACTGTCGAGACCGATCCCGGCGGTCGGAACGGGTTCATCTTGGCGACGACCTCCGGTCGCGCGATGCCGAACCCAACGCGCAGCCCTGCCAGCGCGTAGGCCTTGCTGGCGGTGCGGATCGTGATCAGGTTCGGGTGCTCAAACCGCAGGGCATTGACGGAACGGCCGGCGAATTCCGCATAGGCCTCGTCGACGACGACGATCGGCGGCTCGCGATGGGCCGCCTTCGCGTCGGCGGCGATCTGGCCGAGCAGGGCCTGGACCGCCCCGTCGGGCTCCGGGAGGGCCGTCGGGTTGTTCGGGGAGCAGAGCCAGACCACGCTCGCCTCACGCGCGGCCTCGCGAACCGTCGGCAGGTCGAGCGCGTGGCCCTCGGCCGGACCGAGTCGAGGCACCGGCAGCGCACGAGCGCGCCGCTGCTCCGTGATGACGCGGAACATCGCGTACGTCGGAACCGGTACGACCGCGGTCGATCCCTCGGGCAGGAAGACCTTGCCGATGATGTCGAGGACCTCGTCGGCCCCGGCACCGACGACGATCTCGTCGATCCCGACGCCGTAGCGATCGGCGGCCGCGGCGATCAGCCGCCGGTAGTCGGCCGGCGGGTACTCCGACATCGGCATGTCGAAGCGGCCCGCGCTGAGCACTTCCTGGGCCATCGCGGGTGGCGCGGCGGCGGTGTTCAGGTCGAAGCGGACGACCGATTCGGGCAGCACGCCGTAGCGCGCCGCCACTTCCTCGTTGGTCGCCTCCCAGCTGTACGCGGCGGGTTGGTCCGGCGACGTGAACGTGACCGGCGTGGGACTCATCGGCAGTCGCCTCGAGGGCGGTGGGCCGGGTCGATCGTCAGTGGCCGCCGGCTTCGACTGCCTTGCGGTGTTCGGCGATCACCTTCTCGGCGAGGTGGGACGGCACGTCCTCGTAGTGATCCAGCGTCGAGGTGAAGGAGCCGCGGCCCTGGGTCAACGAGCGGAGCTCGGTGGCGTACGAGAACAGCTCGGCCTGGGGGACGTGCGCCGTGATGACCTGCATGCCGCCGTCGGAGTCCATCCCGAGCAGGCGGCCGCGCCGACCGTTGAGGTCGCGGTTGACCTCACCCATGTACGCCTCGGGGATGCGGATCTCGACGACCATGATCGGCTCGAGGAGGGCCGGCTTTGCCTGCTGCGCGCCGTCCTTGAGCGCCATCGAGGCCGCGATCTTGAACGAGAGCTCGTTCGAGTCGACGGTGTGGAACGACCCATCGAACAGGGTCGCCTTGAAGTCGGAGAGCGGATAGCCGGCCAACACGCCTTCCGCGGCGGCCTCGCGGATGCCCTTCTCGACACCCGGGAAGAAACCCTTCGGGACGGAGCCGCCGACGATCCGCTCGGCGAATTCGACGCCGCCGTCCGGGTTCGGCTCGAGCTCGAGCCAGACGTCGCCGAACATGCCGTGCCCGCCAGTTTGCTTCTTGTACCGGCCGTGGACCTTCGTCGAGCCGCGGATGGTCTCCTTGTACGGGACCTTGGGGACATTCGTCCCGATCGCGGCGCCGAACTTGCGCTTGAGCCGCTCCAGGATCACCGAGGTGTGCGCCTCGCCCATGGTCCGCAGCGTCTGCTCGCCGATCGCGCTGCGCTCCAGGCGGACCGTGGGGTCCTCTTCGAGCAGCCGCGCGAGCGCGGGACCCATCTTGTCGAGGTCCTGCTTCGACACGGGCTCGATGGCGACCGTGAGCGACGGCTCCGGGAATTCGAGGGGCGGGAGACGAAGCGGCCGCTCCTTGACGCCGAGCGTGTCGCCGGTCTCGGTCACCGTGAGCTTCGCCACGGACCCGATCTCGCCGGCCTTCAGCTCGCCGATCGGTTCCTGCTCCTTGCCGTGCAGCAGGAGCAGCTGCCCGATCCGCTCGTCCTCGTCACGGGTCGTGTTCCAGACGTGAGCCTGCGAGTGGAGCGTGCCTGACAGGACCCGCAGGTACGTCAGCCTCCCGACGAACGGATCGGCCGTGGTCTTGAAGACGCGGACCAGCAGGGGTCCGTTCTCGTCCGCGGGCACCTCGACCGTGCCGCCCGACTTGTCGATCGCCTTGACCGGCGCCTCGTCCGCGGGGGAGGGGAGATAGCGGACGAACGCATCGAGGAGCGCGTCCAGGCCGATTCCCTTCGCCGCGGATCCGACCAGCACCGGCGCCAGGACACTCTCCTTGACGCCCTTGCGCAGGCACGCCTCGAGCTCGGGGTCGGACACCTCGATGCCGTCGAGGTACTTGACCAGGACGTCGTCGTCGGCCTCGGCCGCGGCCGCCAGGAGCTGCTCCCGGCGGCGCGCGACCTCGTCGGTGAGCTCGTCCGGGATCGGAATCTCGGTGATCTTCGAGGCATCGACCTCGTACGCCTTCCGATGGACGAGGTCGACGTAACCGCTGAACGATTCCCCGGCGCCGATCGCGATCTGCAGCGGAGCGATCTTGTCGCCGAACGTCGAGCGCAGGGCGTCGAGCGCGGCCGTCGGGTCGGCGTTCTCGCGGTCTGCTCTATTGATAAAGAAACAGGCCGCCCGCCCGGTCGATCGACCCAGCGCGACGGCCTTTTCGAGGCCGGATTCGATGCCGGCGGAGGCGTCCATGACGAAGAGCGCCCCATCGGCCGCGGCGAAGCCCTCGACCACGTCCGCGATGAAGTCGGGGTAGCCGGGCGTATCGAGGAGCGAGATCCGCGTGCCCTCGTACTCGAACGTCCCGACCGCCAGGCTCAGCGACTGGCGTCGTTTCTGCTCTTCCGGCTCGAAATCGAGGTGGGCCGTGCCGTCATCCACGCGCCCGAGTCGGGGGATCGCCCCGGCCTTGTGCAGCAGCTGTTCGGCGAGCGTCGTCTTGCCGCCACCGGCGTGACCGGCCAGGACGACGCTACGGAGGTGGGGCAGGTCGACGCTCTTCATCGTCATCGGATCGACGGTCCTCCTGAGGGTTGCCAGCTGGGGTTGGCGAGTGCGCCGGACAGGCCTCGGGACCCGGCCTCGGAGCGGGTCCGGCCATGATAGTCGGCTATACTCCGGCCCGCGATGTCAGGTCATTCCAAGTGGTCGACGATCAAGCGCCAGAAGGGCGCGAACGACGCAAAACGGGGCGCGTTATTCACCAAGGTCGCACGCGAGATCTCGGTCGCGGCACGGCTCGGCGGCGGTGATCCGGACGCCAACTATCGACTCCGACTGGCGATCGAGAAGGCCCGCCAGGTGAACATGCCGGCCGACAACATCAAGCGCACGATCGAGAAGGCGACCGGTGGTGGCGACGCCGACCAATTCGAGGAGATCGTCTACGAGGGGTATGGCCCTGGCGGTGTGGCGGTCCTCGTAGAGGCGCAGACCGACAATCGAAATCGGACAGCCGCGGACGTTCGCGCGATGTTCACGAAGAGCGGCGGCCAGCTGGCGGGATCAGGTGCCGTGGCGTGGCAGTTCGAGCCGCGCGGCCTGATCACGGTCGTTCGCAACGGGATCGACGCGGATGAGGTCGCGCTTGCCGCGATCGATGCCGGCGCCGAGGACGTCGACACCGATGACGACGAGGCGATCGAGATCTATACGACGCCGGGTGAGCTCGAGTCGGTCAGGTCGGCACTCGAAGGGGCGGGCGTGCCGGTCGAGTCGGCCGAGTCGACGATGATCGCCAAGCAGACCGTCGAGCTCGACGCGACGAAGGCGAGGCAAGCGTTGCGCCTTGTCGAGCAGCTCGAGGAGCTCGAGGACGTGTCGCGCGTCACTGCCAACTTCGATATCCCCGAAGAGGTCTTCGCCGAGGTCGCCGGGTGATCGTTCTCGGGATCGACCCGGGGACTGCGGCGCTGGGATACGGGATCGTCGAGTCGACGCACGGGCAGTTGCGTGCGGTCGACCACGGCGTCTTGTCGACCTCGCCGGATCTGGCCTTGCCCCAGCGGTTGCTGGCGGTCCATGGGCTCGTGGCCTCGCTGTTGGGTGCGCACGAGCCGGCGCTCCTCGCCGTGGAACGGTTGTTCTTCTCGCGGAACGCGCAGACGGCGTTCGCGGTGGGCCAGGCGCGCGGGGTCGTGCTCCTCGCCGCGGCACAGGCCGGCGTGCCCGTCGTCGAGGCGACGCCGAACGAGGTCAAGTCGGCGGTCGCGGGCTACGGGGCGGCAGACAAGGAACAGGTCCAGCGGATGGTGCAAGTCGTGCTGGGCATGGCCGAACCGCCACGCCCCGACGACGCGGCCGATGCCCTGGCGATCGCGGTCTGGGCGGCCAACTCGGCGGGCTC
>JBIOWA010000086.1:0-6496 GCA_044868045.1 Candidatus Limnocylindrales bacterium | reverse complement strand
GCGAGAAGGCGGCGGCGCTGGCCGACGAGCTTGAGGAGGCCGCGTCGCGAATGGTTGTCCTTGGGAAAGCTGCGGAGATGGGCCGTCAGGTCCGCGATCCGCTCCGTGAGGAGCGCGACCTGGACTTCGGGCGACCCCGTGTCGCCATCCTTGGTGGCGTACCCGCTGATGATCTCCTGCTTCTGCTCCCGCGCGAGCGGCACTCGGTCCTCCGACACGATCTGGTTGCTTTGGTCTTTCCTGTGTGACCGGCGGATGATACGGGCCGACGTTCGGTTCGGTCAAACGGTAGGCTCCGATCATGCCGCGATTGACACGCATCTATACGAAGACCGGCGACGAGGGGATAACCGGGCTCGGTGGTGGGCGTCGCGTCGCCAAGGACTCCCCGAGGGTCCGCGCATACGGCACCGTGGACGAGCTCAATTCGACGATCGGCGTCGCGCTCGCGCTGGGCCTGTCCGATCGGCTCGTGGCCGAGCTCGGCGTGATCCAGAACGAACTCTTCGATCTCGGGTCCGACCTGTGCTGGCCCGAGGACGACGAGCGCCGCGAACGGATCCCGACGGTCCAGCCGAAGCACGTCAAGCGGCTCGAGCGGCTCATCGACGAGCTCAACGAGATCGTCGGTCCGCTCACGAACTTCCTCCTGCCCGGCGGTTCGCCGGGCGCGGCGCAGCTCCACGTCGCGCGGACCGTGTGCCGGCGTGCCGAGCGGGAGGCCATCACGTTGTCGCACGAAGAGCCGATCGGCGAGCTGGTGCTCCCGTACCTCAATCGACTCTCGGACGCACTGTTCGTGATGGCGCGCTACGAGAACCACGAGCGGGGCGCCGACGAGCCGCTCTGGCAGCCCGGGCTTTAGTCGAACGGGCCTCTCAGGAGGCGGCGAGCTCCGGCCAGCAGAACTCGGCGTCCACCAGCGGGTCTCCCGAGCCGTCCGCTCCGGGCTCGAACGGCGTCCGGAAGGTGAACGCCGTCGGCGTGGGTCCCTCCCGGCGGAGGCGATCGAGCCGATCGAGGGCCTCGTCGGCTGTCGGGATGTGGCCGGCAGGAACCCACCAGAGGACCATGTGGGACGTCGCCAGCTGTTCGAACCATGATCGTCGCTGTCGAAGCACATGGACGTGGGCGCTGGTGTAGACGAACGCACGGAGCGCCTCGATGGACGACCACACGCTCAGGTTGATCAGGAACATGTCGTCCTCGGTCGGCCGGATCGAGGTCGCATCACCGGCCTCCGTCTGCAGTCGCCAGACGAACCCGGGAGTGCCATCGGCGAGGGCGTTGATCGGCGCGAGCTGGGTGACGAACCCAGAGAGCGCCTCGGATTCGAGCGGCGCCAGCAGGCGGCCGACGTTGAGCTGGGCCAGGTGCCATCGAGGATCGGTCATCTCGTCACCTCCAACCTGCATGAGCTCGTCTTCGGGTGTCGGGTCGTCGCCGCTCGCCGGTCGTGACTGCGGCTCCGTTGCAGCGATTGGGACCGGGGTGAAGGTTCCGTTCCGCCCAGAGATTCTGCCCACATCAGAACTCTGCGCTTTTCGCAGCTCGCATCGATGCGGCCCAAGCGATCGAAAACGCTTCCCGTGTAGGACGCGTGCTCGTCACGGCGGCCGTTCCGTCAAGAGCCCGCCGATTCGGGTCCATCGGCGCCCGGATCGCCCGGGTCTTCTGGTAGGGACAGAGTCCACCCCCCATCGCTTCTCGACAGCATCGTTTCCGGACCGCCCGGTCCATCGCCCGCGCGTTCGAGTTAGCTCGCCAACTCCACGCCAATCGGACGGTTCCTGTCCGGTATCGACAGCCGAACCCCGCCGTCATCCACGGTCATTTTCTCGCGTCGCCCATCGATCTGGCAGGCATAACTGCCCTCCGGCGGCAGCGCCATGGGCAAATCGAATGACATTCGACCGTCCACGAGCGTGCCGCGGAGTCCGACCGGGCGCCCGAGCAAGCGCTCCGCCTCGGCCAGGTCGCCACGCTGGATGGCGTTGCGGATGGCGCTGCTGCTGACCGGTTCCCCGTCGATCGTGAACGGCGGGACGACGACGACATCGAACCCGCGATCCCTGCCGAGCGCAGTAACCGCCTGGGCGGTCCCGCGCCGCTCATAGCCGAATGCCGCGTCCGGCGTCATGAGCAGCCCGGCCAGCGCGGTCCCCTGCCGGATCCGGTCGATGAACGCGTCGTACGTCGTCCGGCGCACGGCGTCGTCGAAGTGCTGGACGACCGTGACCTCGACGCCGGCATCCGCCAGGCGCTCCAGGCGCTCCTCCGGGTGGATCAGCAACGGCGGGGCGGATCCGGTCAGGACCTCGTCGGGGTGGTGATCGAACGTGATGACGGTCGGCCGGGCGTCGCGCGCCTCCGCTTCGCGTACGAGGTGATCGAGCAGGTACGTGTGCCCGCGGTGGAGACCGTCGAAGACGCCGATCACCGCGAAGATCGGCCCATGCTCGGGTCGAAGCGCATCGACCCCGGCCACGACCTCCATCAACCGGCGACCGAGGTAGCGCTCGGATCCACCAGCACCTTGTCCGGTGCCAGGCGACCGCCATCGATCGCGGTCGCCAGCGCGGCGAGGCCTCCGTCAGGCGTCCGTAGCCGATATCGTTCCGCGTCGGCCGGGAAGCCGGCGGCCGGCCGGATGAACTGCCCGCGCGCCACGGCGTCGACCTCGCGCTCGGTCAATGGGACATCCGGGAAGCGCTCGAGGCCAACGTCGATCGGGCGGAGCAATGCCGCCAGGTCGTCGATGCCGACATTGGCCGCCGCTCGGATCGCGTCCAGTGACAGCGCATCCGCCTCGCCGAACGGGCCCGTGCCGGTCCGTCGCAGCGCGCCGAGGTACGCGGCGTTGTCCAGCTGCTGCCCGAGGTCGCGGGCCAACGCTCGGACGTACGTCCCCGCCGAGCAGACGACGTCGAGGATGGCGATCGGCCGCTCCGCATCGGTGTCGTCCCAGCCGACGAGCACAAGCTCGTGGATCGTGACCTCGCGCGGTGGAAGCTCGACCGTCTCGCCGGCGCGAGCCATCGCGTAGGCGCGTCGCCCGCCGAGCTTGATCGCCGAGTAGGCCGGCGGGCGCTGCTGGATCGTTCCCAGCTTGGTTGGAAGGACGGTCTCGACCGCGGGGCGCGTCGGCGCGGGCCCGGCGGACGGTGTCAGTTCGCCCTCGACATCGTCGGTCGACGAGGACGCGCCGAAACAGACCGTTGCCCGATACCGCTTTCGATCGGCCAGGTGGAACTCGACGACGCGCGTGGCGCGCCCGAGGAACAGCGGCAGGACGCCGGATGCGAACGGATCGAGTGTTCCGCCGTGCCCGACCCGCTTCGTGGCGGCGAGGCGACGGACAAGACCGACGATGTCGTGCGACGTGGGCCCGATCGGTTTGTCGACGACCAGGATCCCGTCGAGGCCGGGACCCAGCGAGGAGCGTGCCACGATCAGCGCACCACTTGCACGGCGAGGCGACGAGCCTCGGCGAGGAATGCGGTCCGTGCCTCTTCCACGGGGAGCGGCACGGTCGCGCCGGCGGCGCGGGCATGGCCGCCGCCACCGAACGCCCCGGTCAACACCGTCGCATCGACGCCGCCCGACTTCGTCCGGACGCTGACCCGCGTCTCCGCCCCGGCTTCCTTGAAGAGGATCGCCACCTCGGCCTCCTCGGACTGGGCCAGGAGGTCGATGATCCCCTCAGCGTGGGGTGGCTGCGTGCCGGTCGCGCCCAGGTCTGAATCCAGGAGGGTCGAGGAGATGACGCGGCCTTCATCGACGCTCTCGAGTCGATCGAGGACGCGGCCGAACAGGCGCAACTGCGAGGTGGGCTTGGAGCGGTAGAGCCGCCGCGAGATATCGGACAGCGGCGCTCCGGCCTCGACGAGCGCCGCCGACACGGCCAGCGTCCGGGGAGTCGCGTTGGGATGTGCGAACGTGGCGGTGTCCATCACGATCCCCGACATCAGCGCCGTCGCGAGCGCGCCGTCGTCGCGGTCCAACGACAGGCCGAGTCGCATCGCCAGCAGCGCCACCATCTCGCATGTCGCCGCGGCGTCGGGTTCGATCCAGTCGGCGTCGCCTGCCGCGTCGTTGGACGCATGGTGGTCGATCACCACGCGCGGCAGTCGATCGAACAGCTCCGCGTGGCGGTTTCGGACATCGCCGACACGGTCGAGCGTGCCGCAGTCGGAGATGACGAGCAGGTCGTAGTCGGCCGTGGGATCGGGGTCGGTCCGAAAGCGCTCGATGCCGGCGAGATAGTGGTACAGGGGCGGAACGGGATCGGTGCACACTAGGTCGGCGGTGGCGCCCAGCGCCTCGACGATCCGGACGACCCCGAGCGTCGCCCCGAGCGTGTCCGCGTCGGGGTTCTCGTGGCCCACCGCCAGGACGCGCCGCGCCCTTCGGATCCGTTCCACAACGACATCCGGGACACGCTCGATCTCGCGCGCCAACTCGATCGTCATCGTCGCTTGCGGACGGTGGGTCGCGGATTCGGCTTCACGCGGCGCCGACGAGGCACCGGCGGTGGCACTGCCGACGGTGGCTCGTTGGTCGCGTCGCCCTCGTGACGGACACGAGCGATGGGCGTCGGGAGCGTCTCGCCAAGCGGCAACTCGCGATCGACCGGAACGCCGGCTTCGAGCTCGTCGAGCAGGTGCAGCACGCGCGTCCCCCGCTCGGCGGTGTCGTCGAGCTCCACGTGGAGGTCCGGGATCCGCTTCAGGCGCAGTGTCCGACCGAGCTCGCGGCGGACGAACGGCATCGCCCGGCCGAGCGCCGAGATGGTCGCGGCGCGCTCCTTCTGCTGGCCGATCACGCTCACCCAGACCTTCGCGTGGCGCAGGTCCGGTGTGGTCTCCACCTTGGTGATCGTCGCGAACCCGATGCGCGGGTCCGCGACCTCCGTGGCGATGATTCCGCCGATCTCCTGGCGAAGGAGCTCGTCGACGCGGTTAGTGCGTTGGGTCACCGAGGTCGGGCTAGGCCGTCGCGACCCGCGACACGGTCTGGGTCGTGTAGCACTCGATCACGTCGCCCTCCTCCAAGTCGGTGAAGGACGCGAGCCCGATGCCGCACTCGTAGTTCGCCTGGACCTCCCGGACGTCGTCGCGGAAGCGCCGCAGCGATTCGATCCGGTCGGTCGCGATGACCTTGCCGCCACGCCAGACCCGGGCTCCGCCGCGCACGATCCGCCCGTCGGTCACGTACGAGCCGGCGATGACGGTGTTCTTGCCGACGCGGATGACCTGGCGGACCTCCGCGCGACCCTCGACGACCTCCACGATCTCCGGCTCGAGCAGGCCCTTGAGGGCCGCCTCGATGTCGTCGGTCAGCTTGTAGATGATGTCGTAGAGCCGGACGTCGACGCCTTCGGCCTCGGCGGCACGGCGCGCCGTCTCTGTGATCGCGGTGTTGAAGCCGACGACGATCGCGTTCGACGCCGTCGCCAGCATGATGTCGTTGTCGGTGATGTCCCCGGCCGCCTCGTGCAGCACGTTGATCCGCACGTCGTCCTGGTCGAGCTGCTCAAGGGCGTGCGTGATCGCCCCGAGCGACCCGGACACATCGGCCTTGAGGATGACCCGCAGCTCCTTGGCCTGGCCGGCCTGGATCTGCCGATACAGGTCCTCGAGGGTGGCCCGACCGCTTCCGTCACCGCCCTTGGCGGCGAGCTCGGTCTTGCGCTGCTCGACGAGCGTGCGGGCCGCCTTGTCGTCGGTCACGACGCGCAGGATGTCGCCGGCCTCCGGCACTTCGGACAGGCCGAGGACGACGACCGCGCTGGCAGGCCCTGCCTGCTTCACGCGCTTGCCGCGTTCGTTCTCCAGCGCCCGGACGCGACCGAAGGTCTCGCCGACCACGATGATGTCGCCGACGCTGAGCGTGCCAGTCTGGATTAGCGCGGTCGCAACCGCGCCGCGCGCCTTGTCGAGCTCGGCCTCGACGATCGTGCCGATCGCCGGGCGGTCCGGGTTGGCCTTGAGCTCCTGCAGGTCGGCCACGAGCAGGACCATCTCGATCAACTCGGTGAGGCCCTGACCGCTCTTCGCGGAAACCGGGACCAGCGGCACGTCGCCGCCGAACTCCTCGATGACGACACCGGCCTCGGTCAGCTCGGTCTTGACCCGCGTCGGATCGGCGTCCGGCTTGTCGATCTTGTTGAGCGCGATGATGATCGGCACCTTGGCCGCCTTGGCGTGGCTGATCGCCTCGAGCGTCTGGGGCATCACGCCGTCGTCGGCGGCGACTACGATGATCGCGATGTCGGTGACCCGGGCACCCCGGGCACGCATCGCCGTGAACGCCTCATGACCGGGCGTGTCGAGGAAGACGACGCGCTTGTCCTCGTGGACGACCTCGGATGCGCCGATGTGCTGGGTGATGCCACCGCGCTCGCCGGCCGCGACCTCCGTGGAGCGGAGTGCGTCGAGGAGGCTCGTCTTGCCGTGGTCGACGTGCCCCATGACGGTCACGATCGGGGCGCGCG
>JBIOWA010000085.1:0-12917 GCA_044868045.1 Candidatus Limnocylindrales bacterium | reverse complement strand
CGCGTGCCCTGGCCGGCGACCACGGGGAAGATGAACAGGGTCATCTCGTCGACGAGGTCGTTGTCGAGCAGCACCGGAACAGGGCGCCGCTGCCGTGCACCTGCAGCTCGCCTCCCGGCTTGGCTTTCAGCTCGCCGACGGCGGCCGCGACCTCACTGGAGAGGACGTCGTGTTCGTCCATCGCGGGTCGGTGAGCGTGGTCGATGCGACGTACTTGGGCTGCGTGTGCAACGCCGTCCAGATCGGGCTGTCGCCCGGATCGTCCCACGTTCCCCAGGAGCCGGCGAAGATCTCGTACGTCCGCCGGCCGAAAAGGAACGCGGCCGCACCGCCGTAGACCTGGTCGAGATAGTCCCCGGTTTCGGTATCGACAAGTGGCGGGGCCCATCCGCCGCGGTCAAAGCCGCCGCGGCGATCCTCGTCAGGTCCGCCCAACCCCTGCATCACGCCGTCCACCGAGACGTTGGTCGTCGTCGTCAACCTCATGTTGTGGTCACCTCTCCGATTCGTGCATTTCGTGGCGGGGAATCTGCCGCAGCAAGGCGCAGGCCGTCTTGGCCAAAACGGACAATGCCCGAGGCATGGCATTGACAGATCGAGGGATTCCGGCTTCGACGTTTCAAGAGCGTCCGCCGCCGGCGGCGCTCGCCGGCATCGTCACCTGCGCGTGGATCCAGCACATTCCACGGGAGTCCGGTCCGTATCTGCACACGTCGACACCCGATGGATCGGTCGAAATCGCCTACCGGCTGGGTGACGGCCACAGCCCACATCTCATCGGCCCGCGGACGCGGCCGACCCAGGAAGTGCTTGCGCCGGGTACGACCACGCTGGGCATCCGCTTTCGACCGGGCGCCTCGATCGGGGTGGTAGGCATGCCAGCTTCCGAGCTCGTGAACCAGACGGTCGACCTGCGAGATGTCTGGGGCAGCCCGGCTGATCGGCTCGCCGACGAGCTCGGGAGCGCGGACTCATCCAACGTCCTAGCGTCGTTGCTGATGGGCGCTGTTCAGCGAGAGTCGATGGGCACCTCAGGTCCCGATCCGGTCGCTCAGCTCGTCGTCCAATCCCTGAGGCAGAACCCTCAGCTCCTTCCCGACATCGGGCATCTCGTCGGCCTGTCCAAACGGCAGGTGCATCGCCGTTGCGTGGCAGCGATTGGCTACGGCCCGAAGACGCTTCAGCGGATTGCGCGCTTCCAGCAGCTGCTCGCCCGGGCGCGCACCGAGGTCGACGAGCGCCTGGCCACTATCGCCGCCGAGCATGGCTACGCGGACCAAGCGCACCTCACCAGCGAATCCCGGCGCCTCACCGGACTGACGCCTGCGATGTTCATATCGGAGATGCGTGAGTCCTGTGCTTCGCACGACCATCGCCCTTCGCTGCGCACCTGGCTGGCGGCGGGGCGGGGGCCATCGCGCCCCCCGGTCCGATCATTGTTGACGCGGGGACCCTTTGAGAGCGCCCATCGTTTCGCTGCTGGGAGCGATTGATTCCCCGGATTTTTACGCTCTACGAGCGCCAAGGCCGGCGTCCCGAGAGTGAGGCCGGCGTCGAGATCGACTTTCTAGCCAGAAGCCGAAGGTCGATCCGCCGCCGCTTCGTTCAGCCGCCGCGTCGAGTCGCAGCCCACGTTCGAGCGGCTGACGACCCTCAGGCGGTCGCCGCCTGACGCTCCAACCAGCGGCCCAGCTCGTCGAGCATGCCGCCAGTGCCGTTCTTCCGGAGCTCCGGGTCGTCGAGGCCGTCGAGGAAGGCGCCGTCCTCGGTATAGGTCACCTGGGTGCCGGAACCATCGCCGGTCGGCCGGAACTCGACGGTCGCCAGCGAGACCGACACGAGCGAGCCGTCGAGCGACAGGTCGTAGGTGAACACGATCCGCTCGTCGGGGACGATGTCGTGGTAGCGGGCCTCGTACGCGCCGGGCTCGCCTCGATCCGTCTCGTGGCCGCCGACGCGGAAGTCCGTGTCGAGGTCGATCGGGGCGTCGTCGGTGCCGCCGCCGAACCAGCGCGACTTCAGGCCGGGGTCGGCCCAGGCGGCGAACACGCGGGCGGGCGGCCGGTCATACGTGCGCTCGAGCGTGAAGGTCGAGTGTACGACGGATCGTTCGGGCATCGGGAGCTCCTTCCGGGGTCAGTCGTGCTGCTCGGCGAGGACCGCGCCGAGTCGATCTAGGCGTCGCTCCCAGGTCGTCCGCCGCGCCTGGATCCAGCGGCTGGCGACCGACAGCGTGCGGCTGTCGATCTTGCACGTCCGGACGCGGCCGACCTTCTCGGATCGGACGAGCCCGCTCGCCTCGAGGACCGCGACGTGCTGGAGCACGGCCGGCAGCGACATCGCGAACGGCTGCGCCAGTTGGCTCACCGACGCCGGTCCGCGGCCGAGCCGCTCGACGATCGCGCGCCGAGTCGGGTCGGAGAGGGCCTGGAAGACGAGATCCAGCTGCGGCTGAGAGTTAAGCACTTGCTTTAGTATTGCGGCCATTGGCGACGGCGTCAACCGTCCTGGCGGTGCCCGCCAACGTGCGCGAGCGGGCGCAGCACGCGGATCGTGAGCCGACCGTCCCACGTGATCGTGGGATCCCGGTCCGAACGTCATCAGCTCGCAGGAGACATGCTGTGTGACGGCACGCGCGAGCTCGTACGGATACCTCTCGCCGCCGCCGAAGTGCCCGTCCCTTCCAAAGGTAGTCGGAGCGACGCGAATGACGCGCACCCGGGTGTCGATCCTAACGGTCGGCGATCCGCACCGCGTGACGGGCGGCTATCTCTTCCACCGGCGCGTCGCCGAGCGTGCGCCCCGGCACGGGGCCGAGGTGACGTTCGTCTCGATCCCCGACGTGCCGCTGCCGTGGGCAGTCGCCACGGGGCCGGTCTGGTTGCGAGCGCCAGCGACGCAGAGGGCCGACGTGCTCGTGCTCGACAGCCTCGCCGCCAGCGCGGCTGCGCCGTGGCTAAGTCATATCGCGGCGCCAGTGGTCGGGATGCTCCATCAGCCATCCGGCGGGATGGACGCGCACCCCCTCGCACGCTCGTTCCGCACACCGTTCGACCGGCGGGCCTACCGAACGTGTCGTCTCCTGATGGTCGCGAGCGAATGGCTGGCCGATCAGCTGGTCGCGATGGGTGTGCCCCGAGCCAAGTTGCGCGTGGTTTCACCCGGCAAGGACCTCGACGCCGACGACCAGGAGGAGGCGGACATCCAGCCGAGCGAACGCGCCAGGCTCCGGAATGGGCGGCTCATCGCCGCCCTCAGCGTCGCCAACTGGCTGCCACGAAAAGGGATCACGGAGCTCCTCGACGCGGTCGCGCGACTGCCCGACCAGGTCGTCACGCTGCACCTGGTCGGCGACACGGCGACCCGAGGGCGGTACGCTCGCCGCGTTCGTGAGCGCGTGGAGCAGCGCGACCTGCGCGAGCGCGTCGTCGTGCACGGCCTCATCGCGTCCGCGGCGGTCGAGCGGATGTATCGGGCGGCCGACGCCTTCGTCCTGCCGAGCTTCGAGGAGCCGTACGGAACCGTGTGGGGAGAAGCAATGGCCGCAGGTCTTCCGGTCGTCGGCTGGCACGCAGGGAACCTGCCGTTCCTCGCCGATCACGGGACCGAGGGCATGCTCGTGGGCGTGGGCGACCTGCCAGCGCTCGGTACTGCCATCGAGCAGCTCGCGCGTGACCCCGGCCTCAGGACCCGGATGGGAAACGCCGCACGCCGGCGCGCAGCGGCGCGTCCGACATGGGACGAGACGGCCGCGCGCTTCTTCGGGATCATCGAAGAGGTGCGGAAAAGAGTTGGAGCAGGTCCGGCTTGAGCACCCCGAGCGTTGCAGGACGCGACGACGACGTCGAAGAGGGCCGCCTGCGTCACGCCGGATCCCGGACGGGCCGATCGACGGACGCCCAGGCGTCGGCCGATTCGTACACGGTCACGCGGAGGCCGAGGAGACCCGACGGCGCAGCGAGCAGGTCGCGAACGTGGCTCCAGATGTGCTCGGCGACCGTCTCGACGGTCGTTTCCTGGCCCTCGAAAGCGGCAAGCGTGCCGAGGTCGGCGGCATCGAGCTCGGCCAGACACGCTGACAGCGCCGCCCCGAGGGCATCGAGGTCCAGCAGCATGGCGTTCTGATCGAGCTGCTCGCCGCGAGCCACGACCTCGGCGCGGTAGTCGTGGCTGTGCTCGTGGCTGGCGGCCGGATCGTCCGCCTCGAGCTGGTGGAGGGCATGGAACGTCCGAGCGACGCCGACCTCAAACATAGTCAAGCACCACCTGCAAGCACTCGCCGGGCGCCCGTTCGAGCAGCTCGTACGCCTGGGCGGCTTCGGCAAACCCGAACCGGTGGGTGACCAGCTCCGAGAGCGGAAGTTCCTGCAGTAGCTCCGATACAAGCGCCGTCCGCCGACCGCGATCCCAGCGCGGCGTGAGAGACGGGTCGAGGGTCGATACCTGGGAGCTCACAACTCGCACGCGCCTGCGATGGAAGGCGCCGCCGAGCGCGACGGTCGCCTCGCGAGTTCCGTACCAGGACGCGACGACCACCGTCCCGGCGAAGGCGACGGCGTCGATGCAGGCCTGGAGCGCCGCGGGGCTCCCGCTGGCCTCGACGGCGACGTCCACGCCGCGCCCTCCCGTGAGCTCGAGTACCCGGGTGCCGACGTCGTCGTGCACGCCAAGTGCGTGATCGGCGCCTGCCACGATCGAAGCCTGGCGACGCCGCTCGTGCAGATCGACGGTCACGATCGGCCTTGCGCCGACCCGCTGCAGGACCATCGTGATCAGGAGACCGACGATGCCCTGCCCGACGACGAGCACGGCCTCCCCGAGGCGCGGGTGCGCATCGAGGGCGACGGTCACCGCGGTTTCCAGGTTCGCGATGAACACGCCCGTCTCCGGCGGCAGATCCGCGGACAGGCGGATGGGGGCATCCGCCGGCACGACGTACTCGGTCTGGTGGGGATGGTGGACGAAGACCAGGTCGTCCACAGCGAGATGCTCGACCCGCGATCCCATTTCGACGACTCTGCCAACGCTCGAGTAGCCAAACTTGATCGGCAAACCGAAGTCGCCGCCGATCGTCGGCAGGTCGGGCTGTAGCTCGGGCGGCGCGTGTCCGCCGTAGACGAGGAGCTCGCTCCCCGCGCTCACCCCGGAGACGAGCGCTTTGACCCGCACGTCGGCGGGCCCGACGGTCGGCAGGGACTCCTCCCGGATCTCTACTTGTCGGGGGGCACGGAACCAGACGGCCTCAGCCACCCCCGTTGGTCCGCGGCTCCAGCTCGCCGTCGAAGATCACGTCCGCGCCGAGCTGCGAGAACGAGGCGCGACGAAAGGCGAGGGCGTCCCGGAGGCGCATGATGTCGAGGTCGCCGACGGCCTCGATCCCCGACCCGAGGACCATTGGAGCGATCGACACGATCAGCCGATGCACTCGGCGCTCGCGCAGCATCGCAGTGATGAGGCCAGCGCCCCCTTCTACCAGCGCGGTCGCCAGGCCTCTGGAGCCGAGCTCGTCGAGGAGCGCGCCGAGCTCGACGCGACCGTCTTGGGTGGCCGGGAGCACGAGCACCTCGGCCTGACGCTGCGAGAACTCACGCCGCCTCGCCACGGGCGCGCGTTTGGTTGTGGCCAAGATCGTCGGCGCCGCGCCGTCGGTGACGACGTGTGCCGATGGCGACAGGCGCAGGGCGCTGTCGAGGACGACTCGGACAGGCGCCGGGCCTTCGACCAAGCGTGGCGTTAGACGTGGATCGTCGGCCGCCACGGTACCCGCGCCCACGAGGACCGCGGCGTGCGACGCGCGCAGGGCGTGGGCGAGCACGAGCGACGGCTGCCCGCTGATCCATTGCGAATCACCCGTACGGGTCGCGAGGCGACCATCGAGCGTCTGCGCGTAGTGCACCGTCACTGACGGTCGCGCCCCGTCAGCCGACAGCATGTGACCTAGGCGCGCCGCCTTTGCTTCGAGGTAGGGCAGGTTGACAGGGTTCGCGAGTGCTGGCAGTGGCACGCGCTCCACGACACGGATGCCATGGGCCTCCAGCGCAGCGGCCTTGTCGGGGTTGTTCGTCATCAACCGGACGCGTTCGAGCCCCAAGTCGGACAGGATCGCCGCGGCCGCCCCGTACTCGCGGGCATCGACGGGCAGACCGAGCGCCGTGTTCGCGGCGACCGTGTCGAGACCGCCATCCTGGAGCGCATAGGCTCGGAACTTATTGGCGAGACCGATCCCACGGCCCTCCTGGCGCAGGTACAGCAGGACGCCGCCCCCTTCGGCGGTGATCGCCGTCAGCGCACGCCCGAACTGTTCACCGCAGTCGCAACGGAGTGATCCCAAAACGTCCCCGGTCCAGCACTCGGAATGCACCCGGACGAGCGGCGCGTCCAGCGCCGTGATATCGCCGTGAACGAGCGCGATCGGCTCCGTTCCGTCACGGGTATCCGAGAAGACGATCGCGTCGAACTTCCCGATCCGTGTTGGAAGGCCTGCCCTGGTTAGACGGCGGACGCGGCCGTTCGTGATGGGCTTCCTCTCGATGGCGTACGGGCGGCGAGCGCGTAGCGAAGCTTCCGCCCGTTCGTTCCTGTCCGCCGGACGTGTAGCAGCACCGTAGGGCGATAGCGGGACTCGTACCCGACTCGACATAAGGGAATTGGCATTATCGCGCCACTAGCGCCAGCGCGCTGCCAAGGGACAAGAGCCGTTCGCGAAGATGAATGTGAGGTTGGATCGTCGCGATACTCGTCGGGCACGGGCTTGTTGGCATGGCGCTGACCAGAAACTGACTGCCTCCCCGCGTCAGAGTGGCGCGAGGTCGAGTACACCTGAAGGAGTGTGGGCGATTGAGGAATTCCGGGCCATCGGTTAGGGCAGAGCGGCCCGGGTACATGTAAGCCATGGGGCGGCGACCGATCATGCTCATGGGATGCACCAGCGACGCTGGCAAGTCCTTGCTGACGACCGCGCTGTGTCGCTACTTCGCCGATCGGGGCTTGCGGGTTGCGCCGTTCAAGGCGCAGAACATGAGCACCAATGCTGCCGTGACGCCGGACGGGCGTGAGATCGGTCGCGCCCAATACGTCCAGGCGCTCGCAGCCCGCTCCGCGCCCGACGCGCGGATGAACCCGGTCCTCCTGAAACCCAAGGCGGACACGCAGAGTCAGGTCATCGCCATGGGCCGCTACGACGCGGCCACGACCGAGCTGCCTTGGCTTGAGCGCAGATCGCGCCTGTGGCCGATCGTCCAGTCATCCCTCCACGGCCTTATCCGGGACTTCGACCAGGTCGTCATCGAGGGCGCGGGAAGCCCGGCGGAGGTCAATCTGCGCGCGAACGATATCGTCAACATGTCGGTCGCGTTGGAGTGTCGGGCAGACGTCTATCTCATCGCCGATATCGACCGGGGCGGCGCGTTCGCACATCTGCTCGGGACCTGGGGATTCCTCGAGCCCGCCGAGCGCGCACTCATCCGTGGCTTTGTCCTCAACAAGTTCCGGGGTGACCCGACCCTACTTGGCAACGCCATGGAGCTGCTCGAGGAGCGGACCGGCATCCCGACGGTCGCCATCGTGCCGATGCGTCGCCACGCCTTGCCCGAAGAGGACGCGTTTCACTACCGCGGTGAGCCGATATCGGGCCGCATCAACGTCGCCCTGCTCGTCTTCCCGTACGCGAGCAATCTCGACGAGTTCGATCCGATCATCAACGCGCCCGGTGTGAGTGTCACGCCGATCGGAGCCAGCGCGTCGTTGGCCGGCTACGACGCGATCATCCTGCCCGGTAGCACGAATACGGCGGCCAGCCTGCGCCACTTGCGGGCTGAGGGCCTTGCCGACGAGATCGTCCGATCTGCCGGGGCGGGGACGACGATCCTCGGCGTGTGCGGAGGGCTGCAGATCCTGGGCCGCGAACTGCGCGACCCAACAGGACTGGAAGGTGGCGACATCGCCGGTCTGGGACTACTGGACGTCACGACCACGATGGCGCGCGACAAGATCACACGTCAGTGCTCGATCGCCTGGGGCGACGGCACCATCGAGGGCTACGAGATCCATCACGGCCGGACCGAGTCCGGCGCGCTCGCCGAGGAATGGCTCGCCGATGGGCTCGGTTGGAGGCAGGGCAATGTGGTTGGTGTCTACGCCCACGGCCTGCTGGACAATGGCGCGTTTCAGCAGTGGTTCCTTGAGCAGCTCGGCTGGCACGGTCGGGCCGAGGATTGGCGTGTCACGATCGACGCGGCGATCGACCAGGTCGCAGCGCTGGTGACCGAGAGTGGCTGGGCCCAGCACCTCGATCGTCGATAGGCCGCCGAGGCACGCCCGCCCTGCTTCGGCAGCGGACTTCATCGAAGTGGGTGGAGTTCGAAGACAGGCCGACTCTCGGCCGCTTCCGCCGGATCGTCCAGATCGACACCATCGACGATGCGAACGAACCAGACACCGAACGGTATGCCCCGCGCGTCATCGAGACGTTCCCAATACGGCGCGCCAGACTTTCCTCGGGCTGCCGTACACGATGAGCATGTCCGCGACCAGGAGGCCGACGATCGCCAGCTCGATCCCTTTGGTGATCCAGCCGAGGGCGAAGTACGACCCGACGACCACGTAGGCGCCGATCGTCACGAGCGCGTAACCGGCGAGACCGAGGCGCGGTAGCCACGCGAAGCGCTGAACGATCGCGATGGGGGCCAGGGCGCCGATCGCATACGCGGCGGCCAGAGCGACGTAGCCGAACCCGTTGAGCGTGAACAGCGGTCCGCCCAGATCGAAGTGGATCGTGGCGGTCGCGGCGGTCAGCTCGATGATGACCAACGCCAGGACGACGCGCACGAATCCGCCGGCGATTTCGGTCGGTTCTGGCGGGGCGGCTCCTGAGGGTGCTGTTTGCCGTGCGTGGCGGTCCATCGGTCACATCCTTTCGTGATGTCGTGTCATGAAGGTTGAACCCCGACAACGGGCCGATGTGACAAGGAGCCGAGATGACCCAGCCGATTGCCGATCCATGTCGTGGTTGGATATGACTCCGTGACCGATCAGGATTGGCTGGCTCAGCTATTCGAATCGCACCGCACCCACCTGCGGGCGGTGGCCTACCGCATGCTCGGATCCCTGACCGAGGCGGACGACGCCGTGCAGGAGGCCTGGATCCGGCTCAGCCGAACCGATACCAGCGACGTCGAAAACTTGCGAGCCTGGCTGACCACCGTCGTGGGCCGCGTCGCGCTGAACATGCTTCGCTCGCGCAGGACACGTCGCGAGTCACCGCTCGACACGCACGTCGCGGATCCGATCGTGAGTCCCGAGGCCGGAATCGACCCCGAGCAGGAGGCGATCCTGGGCGACTCGCTCGGGCTGGCGCTGCTCGCAGTCCTCGACACCCTGACTCCCGCCGAGCGCGTCGCGTTCGTGCTGCACGACGTGTTCGCCGTGCCGTTCGACGAGATCGGCCCGATCGTCGGCCGGTCGACCGCCGCCGCACGGCAGCTCGCGAGCCGTGCCCGCCGCCGCGTCCAGGGAGCGCCCGTGCCCGATACCGATCTCGACGGCCAATGGGAAGTGGTCGACGCGTTCCTCGCGGCGGCACGTGAGGGCGATTTCGAGCGGCTGCTGGCGGTGCTCGACCCGGATGTCGTGGTCCGTTCCGACGGTGGCGCTGCGCGCCCTGGCCTGGTCTCCGTGGTTCGCGGAGCCGAGGCCGTCGCCGCGCAGGCGATGTCGTTCCGTCGATTCGCGGGGTCGTCGACACGAGCACTGGTCAACGGGCTCCCGGGAGGTGTCGTCCGGGCTCCGGACGGCCGCCCGTTCGCCGTCGTTTCGCTCACCGTCGCCGGCGGCCGGATCGTGTCGATCGACGTGCTCGCCGACCCCGACCGGCTCAGTCGATTGGACCTGGACCTGATCGCGGATTGAGGCGTCGTCACCAGGCCGCCAGCCGGGCCTGAACTTGCAACGGCGCCGTGATGCCGCGACAGGCCGGACAGGAACGAAGGGCGATTGCCCGCGTCCATGCTGGTTATGAGCGCTTGCCTGTCTCGGAGGGCCGGGCGCGACGAGCGTCTGTTTTCCCTGGCGATCACCAGGCAGTTCAAAGGAGGTCCAGCGCATGGGCATCATCGCTTGGCTCGTTGTCGGCGCAATTGCCGGCTACCTCGCCGGACTCCTCGTCAAGGGTGACGAGAGTCTTGGCGTCATCGGCCATATCGTTCTTGGCATCGTCGGGGCGCTCATCGGCGGCTTCCTTGCAGGAGCCCTGACCGGCGGCACCGACTACGTCACCGGAATCAACCTCACGACGATCGTGGTGGCGACGATCGGCGCGGTCATCGCGGTCGTCGGCTACAACGCGATCCGAGGAAGGACCCGTTCGGGTAGCGGGCCGATCTAGACGGCCCTCGGCAGGCCGAGGGCAGCCAGCCCGGAACTGGGCCATCGCGTAGCACGGCGCCTATCATTCCCCGGTCACTCGCAGTGGGGCCGGAGGGTTCACGTGACACTGCCATCGCCGCCCGGACCGACCGGGCCGCGGCCGAGCAAACCCGCCACGGAGCCGCCGAGGAGCGGTCTCCCAGGGCGGATCTGGTGGGTGATCTTCCTTGTTCTGCTGGCGTGGAACGCGTTCGCGCTGTTCGGGCCGAGCATGGACGACACCGTCGACGTGCCCTATTCGGCGTTCCTTGCCGAGGCGCACCGCAACAACGTCGCGACCATCACGTTCAACGGCCATTCGCTCGACGGGACATTCCGACAGGCGATCCCCGACCCGCAGTCGAGCGCGTCCGGTGCCAGCTCGGCGGCCTCGCCTGCCTCCAGCGCCGGGGCGGCGTCGCCGGTGCCCGCCGGGTCATCCGCGACTGCGCAGGCGCCACCCACCTACATCTCCTTCACCACCGTCGTGCCGCCGCTCGGCGATCCGACGCTGTTGCCCCTACTCGAGTCCAACGGAGTCACGATCAGCGCCAAAGATGTCAGTGGCGGCTCGGGCCTGCTCGACCTGATCATCAGTCTCCTGCCCGCCGCGCTGATCGTCGGCGTGATCCTGTACATGGGTCGCCAGATACAGCGCAACCAGACGGGGATCTTCGGGTTCGGCGGCAGTCGGGCTCGCCTCTACGACGCCGAGCAGCCGAGCGTCACCTTCGCCGACGTCGCCGGCGAGGACCAGGCCAAGACCGAGCTGGCCGAGGTGGTCGACTTCCTGAAGTCCCCCGACAAGTACCGACGCCTCGGGGCGCGCCTACCGCGCGGGGTCCTGCTGATCGGCCCGCCGGGCACGGGCAAGACGCTCCTCGCCCGGGCCGTCGCCGGTGAGGCCAAGGTGCCGTTCTTCAGCATCTCCGCGTCGGAGTTCGTCGAACTATTCGTGGGCGTCGGGGCGAGCCGGGTTCGGGACCTGTTCACGAAAGCCAAGGCGGCGGCGCCGTCGATCGTGTTCGTCGACGAGATCGACGCGGTGGGCCGGCAGCGTGGCGCGGGGCTCGGCGGTGGCAACGACGAGCGCGAACAGACCCTCAACCAGCTCCTCGTCGAGATGGACGGCTTCGATGCGGCGACGAACGTCATCGTGATCGCAGCCACGAACCGGCCCGACGTCCTCGACCCGGCGCTGTTGCGACCCGGACGGTTCGACCGGCAGGTGACCGTCGGCTTTCCGGATCGGGTCGGTCGCGAGGCGATCCTCAGGATCCACACGAAGAACCTGCCGCTCGCGCCCACGGCCGACCTGGGAACCCTCGCCGCCGCGACCCCTGGCTTCTCCGGAGCCGACCTCGCGAATCTTGCGAACGAGGCTGCCCTGCGCGCAGCCCGAGCCGGCAAGGACTCGGTCGGCCCTCAAGAGTTCGAGGAGGCCCTCGACACCCTCATCCTCGGGACCCAGCAGGCGGGGCTCACGAACGAGGAGGAGCGGCGCACGGTCGCGTACCACGAGGGCGGCCACGCGATCGTGGCTCGGATCACGCCCGGGTCCGATCCCGTCAACAAAGTGACGATCGTGCCCCACGGTCAGGCGCTCGGCGTGACCGAACAACGACCGATGGACGACCGGCGCAACTATCCGCTCGACTACCTGCGCGGACGCCTGGCCGTCATGCTCGGCGGGCGGGCGGCGGAGGAGATCGCCTTCGGCCAGCCGACGACCGGCGCGGAGAGCGATCTCAAGCAGGCGACCCAACTGGCCCGGCGGATGGTCGGCCTGTGGGGGATGAGCGAGGAGCTCGGGCCCGTGTCCTACGGGGTGGGAGAGACGCAGCCGTTCCTCGGGCGCGAGCTCGCCGCGCCCAAGGAGTTCGCGGAAGCGACTGCCGCCCGCATCGATGCGGCGGTTGCTGCGTACATCAGCGCCGCCCACGACCAGGCGAAAGCGCTACTCGGCCGCGAGCGCGCCGCGCTGGATGCCCTGGCCGCTGAGCTGGTCGCACACGAGACGGTCACCGCCCGGCGCCTCGACGAGATCCTCGCCGAGTCGGGCGTGCACCTGCCGGACGCGGCGCCCGCGTGGGACGGCGCACCGCGCGTGGAACCGGTACCGCCGATCGGGAGGCGGAAGGCAGCCGCGAGCCGCGCGGTCGGGCGATTTCGACGGTCCGGCCAGGGGAAGTAGTCGCCGCCACCGAATCGGTGCTATGGGGGTCAGATCCCGGACTGTGCTGGTCGGCATGCGTGAGCAGCGTGGCCCGGTTTGGCGGCACTTTCGCCGCCGAGTCGACGGCGACCGGCTTCCGTGTGGTGGCGCAACTCCCGACCGTCGGCACAGGAGGTAGACCATGAGCATCAGTGTGCTGCTCATCGGTTCATCGGCCAGGACGATGCGGAACCCGGTCTGGACGAGTTCATGGCCGTCGACGACACCGGGATCGCCCGCCCGGGCGCCACGGAGCGATAGGCACGTTCGGCTGCGGCTGAGGGCTTCGGGTCGCAGGAAG
>JBIOWA010000084.1:0-11107 GCA_044868045.1 Candidatus Limnocylindrales bacterium | reverse complement strand
GCGGTGCTGTCCGCCCCGAGCCTGGCCGAGGCCGCGGCACGCCTCGGGATCCATCGCAACACCGTCGCCTACCGCGTGCAGCGGCTGGAGGAGCGCGCCGACTGGGATCTGGCCGACCCGGAGCTTCGCGTCGCGCTGCTGCTCGCGGTCAGGGTCATGCAAAATGCACAAGAAGTGTCACCCGCCCCGGTACTGAACCGCAACCCGGTCTGCTGATACCGTTGCCTCCCGAGTGCACGTCCGCCAGTTTGGTGCGGGATGCACAAGCCGGACGGAGGAACGCGATCGCAATGACCACCCTCGAGCGAATCCCCAGCGGCGTCGCCGCGCCGACGACGACCGTCGCCGATGTCATGTCCCTCGCCCGCGAGGCCGGCGTCCTGATCGTCGACCTGCGGTTCGTCGACCTGCCTGGCCAGTCGCAGCACTTCAGCATTCCCGTCAAGGAGCTCGGTGAGGACCTGTTCATCGACGGGATCGGGTTCGACGGCTCCAGCATCCGCGGCTTCCAGCACATCCACGAGTCGGACATGCTGCTTATGCCCGACCCGACCACCGCCTACGTCGACCCGACCCTCGACGTCACCACGCTGATCCTGACCTGCGACGTCGTCGAGCCGGGCAGCCGCGAGCCGTACAGCCGCGACCCGCGCTACGTTGCCCGCAAGGCCGAGCGCTACCTGACCGAGAGCGGGATCGCCACGACATCGTTCTGGGGCCCGGAGATCGAGTTCTACATCTTCGACTCGCTCCGCTTCGAGACTGCCGGCCACAAGTCGATGTACGAGATCGACTCCGACGAGGGCGTCTGGAACTCGGCGCGCAACGGCAGCGCGAACCTGGCCCACCGGCCACGGCCGAAGGAGGGCTACTTCCCGGTCCCGCCGATGGACACCCTCCAGGACCTGCGCAGCAGGATGGTCCTCGCGCTCCAGGCGTCGGGCATCGACGTCGAGGTCCATCACCACGAGGTCGGCGGACCCGGGCAAGCCGAGATCGACATCCGCTACGGCACGCTCGTCGAGACAGCCGACAAGGTCCTCAAGTACAAGTACCTGGTCAAGCAGGTCGCCCGGTCGGCCGGCAAGGTGGCCACGTTCCTGCCGAAGCCGCTCTACGGCGACAACGGCTCGGGCATGCACACCCACCAGAGCCTGTGGAAGGACGGCACCAACCTCTTCTACGACGAGAAGGGCTACGCGCTCCTGTCGGACACGGCGCGCTGGTACATCGGCGGGCTGCTGAAGCACGCCAAGGCGGTCCTCGGCTTCGCCGCTCCGACCACAAACTCGTACCGCCGCCTGGTCCCGGGCTACGAGGCCCCGATCAACCTCGTCTACTCGCAGCGCAACCGCTCGGCGTGCATCCGCATCCCGACGTACTTCACGACGCCGGGCGCCCGCCGCCTCGAGTTCCGCTCACCCGACCCGACCTGCAACCCGTACCTGTCGTTCAGCGCCCAGCTCCTGGCCGGGCTCGACGGGGTCATCAACAAGATCGAGCCGCCGGCCCCGGTCGACCGCGACATCTACGAGATGAGCGCGGAGGAGAAGGCCGGGATCGATGGGACACCCGGTTCGCTCGAGGAAGCGCTCGATGCGCTCGAGGCCGACCAGGAGTTCCTGTATCGCGGCGACGTCTTCACCAAGGACGTCGTCGAGGGATGGCTCGACTTCAAGCGCGCCGGCGCCAAGGAAGTCCAGCTCCGGCCGCACCCGTTCGAGTTCTACCTCTACAGCGAGATGTAAGCCTCAGGCCGATGGCTCGCGGAGCGTCGCCTCCGCCTTCGGTGCGAACCTCGCCCGGTCGCTTCGGCGGCCGGGCGTATTCTTTTCGTCCCACCCCAGGAGGAGCGTTGCGTTGACCGTCGCGACCAAGCCCGATACCGCCACCAAGGCCGATTCCGGCGCGAAGATCCAAGCCGCCAAGACCGCCGGTGTCCGCTTCATCCAGCTGCAGTTCACCGACATCATCGGCCACGTCAAGGCCGTCACGATCCCGGTCCATCAGCTCGAAGGGTCGGTCGAGCACGGGACCTGGTTCGACGGCTCGTCGATCGAGGGCTTCACCCGCATCGCCGAGTCCGACCAGTACCTGATGCCGGATATGGACACCTTCGCGGAGATCCCGTGGCAGCCGGGTTCCGGCCCGCGGGGCACCGCGCGTGTCATCTGCGACGTGTTCACGCCCAATGGCGAACCATTCGTCGGCGACCCGCGCGGGGTCCTGCGCCGGCAGGTCGAGCGCGCTCGGAAGCTCGGGTATGTCGTCAACACCGGCCCCGAGCTCGAGTTCTTCCTGTTCCGACGCGGCGAGGACGGCGCCATCGAGCCGTTGCCCCACGACCAGGCCGGCTACTTCGACTTCTCGACCGACCTCGCCCAGGAGATCCGCCAGGACATGGTCGACGCGCTCGAGGCGTTCGGCATCAGGGTGGAGGCCGCCCACCACGAGGTCGCGATCGGCCAGCACGAGATCGACTTCGAGTACTCCGATGCGCTGCGCACCGCCGACAACGCGATCACCTTCAAGTTCGCACTCAAGGCCATCGCCCAGCAACACGGGCTGTACGCCACGTTCATGCCCAAGCCCATCCACGGCATCAACGGCTCGGGGATGCACACGCACCAGTCGCTTTGGTCGATCGCCGACCAGCGGAACGCCTTCGCCGATGCGGCCAATCCGTACGGGCTGTCCGACGTGGCACGGTCGTACATGGCCGGCATCCTGGCGCACGCCCGCGGGATGATCGCGGTGCTCGCGCCGCTCGTGAATTCATACAAGCGGCTGGTGCCGGGTTACGAGGCGCCGACGTACCTGACCTGGGGTCGGACGAACCGGTCCGCGCTGATTCGCGTGCCGATGGTCTCGCCCGGCAAGTCCGTCGAGGGGACGCGCGCCGAAGTGCGCTGCCCCGACCCGTCGTCCAACACCTACCTCGCGTTCGCGGCGATGATCGCCGCCGGGCTCGACGGGGTCGAGAAGGGATTGCCCCTGGCCGAGCCGGTCGAGGAGTCGCTCTTCGAGATGGACGCCTCGCGGATCGCCGAGAAGGGCATCCGGGAGCTGCCCGGCACGCTGGGCGAGGCGCTCGACGAGCTGGAGCGTGACGAGGTGATCCGGGACGCCCTCGGCGACCACATCTTCAACCACTACCTCGATGCGAAGCGCGCCGAATGGGACGAGTACCGGACGCAGGTGTCGGACTGGGAGGTCGACCGCTACCTCGACGAGTTCTGAGGTCCCCGTCGCCGGCCTGCTGACGCCCCGGCCGTCACTCTGGGTAGCAAAACGTCGATGACCGCGCACGGCTGGTGGCAGGAATCGACGGAATCGGGCGTCACCCACGCACCGCCCTTCGAAACCGCTCACAGTCAGTGACGGTCCGCACCCGGCGGGCCCGCGGCGGAACCGGACTCGACCGGCAGCGTGAACTGGAAGGTCGAGCCTGCGCCGAGGCGGCTGTCGACCCAGATGCGGCCGCCGTGGTGCTCGACGATCTCGCGGCAGATCGGCAGGCCCAGGCCGGTGCCGTGCGGACGCTCGGGGAGCGTGTCGCCGGCCTGGCCGAACGGCTCGAAGACCTTAGCCTGATCCTCGGGCGCGATGCCGATCCCGGTGTCCGACACCGCGACCTGGACGACCCCTTCGGACGGGTCGTGCCAGGCGATGATCGTGATCGAACCCTCGCGCGTGAACTTGACCGCGTTCGAGATGAGATTGATCACGACCTGGATCAGGCGATCGCGATCGCCGGTGATCCATGGGAGATCGGGCTCGGTCTCGACGCGCAACCGCGGACCGTGGTCGGGCTGGATCAGGGACGCCGTGGCCGCGCTCGCCCGGGCGATGACATCGGCGACATCGACCGGTTCTGCCCGCCAATCGACCTTGCCGGCCTCGATCTTGGCGAGGTCGAGGGTCTCGTTGATGAGCGCCGTCAGTCGATCGCCCTCCTCGGCGATGATCGCCAGGTTCTCGCGAACCTGGCGCATGGCCCGCTCCACCTTCGGGTCGCCGCTCGAGCCGATCGCCGGGTAGATGACCTCGTCGAGGCGCCTGGCGATGAGCTTCGAGAAGCCAACGACCGAGGTCAGCGGCGTCCGCAACTCGTGGCTGACGTTCGACAGGAACCGGCTCTTGCTCTCGGTCGCCTCCTCGGCCGCCCGGCGCGCGTCGACGAGGTCGGCGGTGCGCTCGACCACGCGGCGTTCGAGGGCCGCCTTCTGCTCCTCGACCTCGGCGTAGAGGCGGGCGTTCTCGATGCCGCCGGCGATCAGGCTGCCGACGGTGTAGAGCAGCGGTCCGTCGCCCGGGAGCACATCGCGCCCGGTCTGTCGGTTGTCGACGGCGAGCACGCCGACCGTGCGGCCCTTCGTCACCAGCGGCGTGCCGAGGAACGAGGTCACGTCGAGCAGCCGGGCGAACTCGCGGTTGCCGTCGTCGGGGTCATGGTCGACATCGCGGAACAGCAGCGGACCGTCGGATCGGGCGATGCGGGCGAGGAGCGCGTTCTCCAGGTCGATCGGGAGTGCCAGCTCCTCGATCCGTGCCGCCATCTCCGCGCTGCCGCCGACCGAGTGACCGCTGGTGAGGAGTCGGCGCTCGGCATCGACGAGCATGATCAGCGCGCGGTCGAAGCGCAGATGGCGCGTCACCGCGACGAGCGCCCGATCGACGAGCTCGTCGCGGTCGAGGGTCGAGCTCACCACCAGGCCGAGCTCGTTGAGGGTCATCAGCTCGGCGAGACGCTGCTCCGCCAGTGCCTCTGACGAGAACGTCATGTGGTGCCGACGGCAGCCTCGTGCAGGACGGCCTCGTGGATCCGGGCCTGGGCGAGGGTCGGGGCGGCAAGCGACGCGATCGCGGTCAGAAGCTTGAGGTCGGACGCACGGAACTCGATCGGGGTGGTCGACGATGCGCCGATGACGCCGATCCGCTCGCCGCGGACCTTGAGCGGGGCAGCCACGAGCGAGGCAAGACCTCGCTCCGTGGCCGAGGCGCGTGGGTCCGACCCCACGTCGTTCACGATCTCGGCGTCACCCTCGAGCACCGCGCCGAGGATCCCGCCGTCGAGCCGGTCACGATCCGGGCCCTCGCGCAGGACGATGAACCCCTCGCCGCCAGACGGGAGTCGGCTCGCTTCGGCGATCGCCACGTCCGCCACGGCATCGACCTCGAGCGTCGCGCCGATCGCCGCTGACAGGTCGTAGATCAGGTTCAGCTCGCGGTATCGATCGAGGGCTTCGCGCGCCAGGGCGCGCTTGTCGCTCTCGCGGGCGCAAGCGTACGAGAGGACGGCGGCGATCGCGCCTGCCGGGCGCGGGCCGTCGACCCAGCCGATGGTCTCGCCCTCGACCGTGATCGGGTGGCGCTCGCTGGTAGCGTCCGCGGGTGCCGTGCCGGCGGTCCGGTCGAGGATCGCCGTGCCCTCGAGATCGGTGATCGTCACTCGCGCGTCGGTCGCGGCCAGGAGGACCGACAACATCGGCGCGACGTGCCGGTGGCGGACGATGACCCGGCGCAGCTCCGCGGCGTCCATCAGAACGCGCCGCCGACCCTGTCGCCGAGGCCGAGCGCCTGCCTGGCCCGTCGGAGCAGGTCGTCAGGATCGAACGGCTTCGTGATGTATTGATCCGCCCCGGCGGCCAGGCCCTGCTCGCGGTCGTACGCCTGACCCTTTGCGGTGAGCATGATCACGGTCGTGCCGGTCAGGCCCGGGTCCGCCTTGATCGCCCTGGCGACCTCGAACCCATTCCTCTTCGGCATCGTGACGTCGAGGAACACGAGCTCGGGCCGCTGGTTGGCCACGACGTCCAGCGCCTCCTCGCCGTCGGACGCCGTCAGCAGCTCGACTCCGTCGTCCTCGAGGTCCTCGAGCGTCTGCTCGATGAGGAGGCGGATGTGCTGCTCATCGTCGACGATGAGGACGGTCGGCATCGAGGCCTCCGGAACGTGACGGGAACCGGCCAAGGATACGGCACCGGTTCGGGCAAGATGGACCGCGTGATGGACATCCGGCCGATGCGCTCGCTCGGCCTGCTGTCCGTGGCGCATGCGGTCAATCACGCGTTCGCGGTGCTGCTGCCGCCGATCTTCCTGGCGATCATCGACGAGTTCGGCGTCAGCGTGCAGTCGGTGGCGTTCCTCGCCGCTGCGGGCTCGATGGCGTCCGGGCTCGTCCAGCTCAGCTATGCCGAGCTGACCCGGCACGTGCCCCGGCGCAGGCTGCTCGGTCTTGGCGGGTTGCTGTTCGGCGGGGGTTTCGCGGCGATGGCCCTCGCCACGAACTTCCTGACGTTCACGATCCCGAATATCGTGGCCCGGATCGGCAGCTCGCCGCAGCATCCGGTCGGCAACGGGCTGCTGGCCGAGCAGTTCCCGCCCGAGCGTCGCGGCTTCGCCATCAGCGCCCACATCGCCGGCGGCAACGTGGGGACGGTGGTCGTGGCAGTGATCGGGACACCGCTGCTCGTGCTGGTCGGCTGGCGCGGGGTGTCGATCGTGTTCGGCGTGGCCGCGATCGTCATCGCCCTCGGCGTCCTGGCCCTCGTCCTCGAACACGGCACGGACCGGGCTGCCGCCCGGGCCGGTGGCAGCAGCCGCGACGCGCTCCGGCGGGTCCTCGCCGACCGCGACCTCCGCTGGGTGTTCCTGACCTCCGTGCTGGGCGGCGGAGGCCGCGGCCTGGGGGTGGTGAACCTGTTCGCGCTGATCTACCTCACGAGAGTGATCGGCCTCGACGACGCGACGTCCGGGCTCATGTACGGAGCGTTGATCGTATTCAGCGTCCCGATGCCCCTCATCGCGGGCTGGCTGTCAGACCGGTTCGGTCGAAAGCCGCTGATCATCGCGGCATACCTGGGCGGGGCGATCGGCTTTGGGGTCTTCATCTTCGGTGGCTCGTCGCTCGCCTGGCTGTGGGTCGGGATCGTGATCATGGGACTCTTCTCGTTCGCCGAATCACCTCAGCTCCAGGCCCTCCTCGCCGACATCGCGCCGCCGGCAACCAGGGACGCGTCGTACGCGCTGTACTTCACGCTGGCATTCGGGGTCGGCTCCTTGTGGACGGCGGTCTACGGCGTCGTGATCGAGCGACTCGGCGAGCCGACCGGCGTCCCGGTCGTCTTCGGTTTGATGGCCGCGGCGTTCCTCGCAGCCGCACTGGTGACCCTCCCCATCCAAACCGAACGCCGCCGGACCTGACGGGACCGGCCTACGCCCTAGGGCATACTCCCCGGCGTGGACGCCAGGATCCTGCTCGTCGAGGACGACCCATCGATCCGTGAGGTCACCGCGATCGGGTTGCGCAACGCCGGCTTCACGGTCGAGACCGCGGACGACGGCCGCGCCGGCCTGGACCGGTTCGAGGGCGCGCCGTTCGACCTCGTGCTGCTCGACGTGATGTTGCCGCGGATGGACGGCCTCGAGGTCGCCCGCGCCATCCGCAAGACATCGACCGTGCCGATCGTGATGCTCACCGCGCGTGCCGACACGATCGACGTCGTGGTCGGCCTGGAGGCGGGTGCCGACGACTACGTACGCAAGCCCTTCGAGGTTCCTGAGCTCGTCGCCCGCGTGCGGGCTGCCCTCCGCCGGGTCGGCCGGCGCGAGGACGACGAGACCGCCAGCCTGCGGCTCGGGCCGCTCGTCATCGACCTCGCCGGTCGCAGCGTTCGACGTGACGGGAGCGGCGAGGAGATCCCGTTGACCCGCACCGAGTTCGACCTGCTGGTCGATCTCGCGCGGCATCCCGGCCAGGTGCTGGCACGGGACACCCTGCTCGACCGGATCTGGGGGTACGACTACCTCGGCGATTCCCGGCTCGTCGACGTGGCGGTCGGTCGGCTGCGCGCCAAGATCGAAGCGGATCCGGCGGCGCCCGAGCTGATCCTCACGGTCCGCGGGGCCGGCTACAAGGCCGCGCGGTAAGGCCAGCGCATGCATTGGCCGCGGGGGGTCCGGGCTCGACTGGCCGGTGCGCTGGTCCTGCTCGTGACGGTCACGGCGGCTGTGCTCGGGGTCGGTGCCTCGATCTTCGTCGATGCCCGTCTCCATCAGCAGACCCTTTCGGATGCCGCCAACCAGGCGACGTTCGACCTTACGGTCATCGTGCCCGGACGCCAGCTGCCCGCGCGGCCGACCGAGGAGGACATCACCCGGAGCGGGCTCATCGACACGTTCCGCCAGCGCGGCGTCGAGACGCTGGTCGACCTCGGCGGCGGCGTGACGGTGAAGTCGAACGACGAACTCGATGGCTTGCTCGAGCGCCTGCCGCGCGATGTCCCGGCCAGGGTCGGGCGTGGGGAACTGGCCTTCGCATGGATCGATGTCGCCGGCACGCCGCGGCTCGTGGTGGGCGGGCTCGCGCCGGGCGGCGGTCCGGCGTTCTACTTCGTCCGCAGGGTCGACGCCATCCAGGCGGCGATCGATCAGCTGCGACTGGCGCTGCTTCTCGGTTCCCTCGTGCTGATCCTGCTGGCGCTACTGACCGCGCGCATCCTGGCGCGCGGCATCCTTGCCCCGATCGAGGAAGCCGGCGAGATCGCCGAGCGCATCGAGCGCGGCGAACTGCTGGCGCGCGTGCCGGTCACGTCGCATGACGAGTTCGGGACGTGGGCCGATCGCTTCAATCGTATGGCCGACACGTTGTCGGAGACGATCCGGCGGCTGGAACGGGCGCAGCACCAGAACCGGCGGTTCGTGGCCGACGTGTCGCATGAGCTGCGGACCCCGCTCACCGCGCTCGTCGCCGAGGCATCGATCCTCGGGGAACACCTCAACGACCTGCCGGCGAAGAGCCGGCGCGCCGCTGAGCTGCTCGTCGCCGACGTCGGCCGGCTGCGCACGCTGGTCGAGGAGCTGATGGAGCTGTCGCGCTTCGATGCGGACGCGGAGCAGGTGGCGCTCGAAAAGGTCGACCTGGGTCGACTCGTGGAGACCGTTCGGGCCAGCCGCTCTCCGGGGTCTCGATTCGTGCCGCTCGCGTCACCGGTGGTCGTCGATGCGGACCCGCGGCGGCTCGAGCGGATCCTCGGCAATTTCCTCGACAACGCCAAAGAACACGCTGGGGATGCCGATGTCGAGGTCGCGATCGAGCCGACCGAGGAGGAGATCGTCATCTCGGTCTCCGACCGCGGGCCGGGCGTCCCGCCCGACCGGCTCGAGATGATCTTCGACCGCTTCACGAAGATCGATCCGTCCCGGTCCGGCGGGAGCAGCGGTCTCGGGCTCGCGATCGCGGCCGAACACGCCGCGCTGATGGGTGGCTACCTGCAGGCAATGAATCGCGACGGCGGCGGACTCCGGCTCGAGCTCGTGCTGCCGCGCGATGTTGCCGGATCGTTACGTGCCCGCGATGTGACGGCGACGTAGGTGGTGGAGGCTAGGTGGCAGTCATCCGCTTCAGGAGCCCATCCCATGACCACCTACCGTCACCGATCCGTCCTTCCGGTCCTCGCTTTCGTCGGTCTGGTGCTCGCCAGTGCGGCGTGTTCGACGTCCGGGAGCCTCGGCACCGTCCCGACCGTCCCGCCGACGGCGGCCCCATCGATCGATTCGGGTCCGCCGGACGAGACTCCCGCCCCGTCGATCAGCCCGTCGCCGACGGCGTCCGCGGGACCGTCGGCTAGCCCGTCGTCCGGCGCGTCCGGTTCGCCGAGCCCATCGACGCGAGTCGAGACCATGGTCATCCGCGCCTACTACGTGCTGAACGGCGATGCCGGAGTTGCCGGCCTCGTCCCGACGCTTCGTGTCGTGCCCAAGACCACGGGCGTCGCCCGGGCGGCGATGGAGGCCCTGCTCGACAGCGACAAGATCCGCGATACCTACCCGCAGATCGCCACCGCGATCCCGGCCGGGACGAAACTGCTCGGCATCTCGATCAAGAACGGCGTCGCCACGGTCGACCTGTCGCGCGACTTCGAGTCCGGCGGCGGGAGCGCCTCGGCCTTCTATCGCCTGGGCCAGGTCGTCTTTACGCTGACCCAGTTCTCGACGGTTCGCTCCGTCCTGTTCCAGGTCGAGGGCGAGACGGTCACGACGTTCGGGCCGGAGGGGATCGTGCTCGAGGGCCCGCAGGCGCGACGCGATTTCCGAGATCAGCTGCCAACGATCTTCGTCGACCGACCGGCCTTCGGAGCCGCGGCCGGGAATCCGGCACGCGTCACCGGCAATGCTGACGTCTTCGAGGCGACATTCCGGATCGCGATCCTCGATGGATCCGGCAAGGTCCTGGTCGACCAGCAGGTGATGGCGACGTGCGGCGGCGGTTGTGAGCCGCGGGGCACGTTCGACGTCACGTTGCGCTACGACGTCCCCAAGGCGCAGTGGGGCAAACTGCGGGTCTACTACGGGTCCGCGAAGGACGGTTCTCCCCAGGACATCCGCGACTATCCGGTGTGGTTGACGCCGGCCGGGTGAGGGCCGGGCGGAGCAAAGGGTTCCTTGTCGATGCCACTCGGCTGCATATTCCGTTCTGAACGCAGACCTGGCGGAGCGACGTTGGCCGCTCCGCCGGGTCGTTTGTTATCATCCGCAGGCTCTGTCAAACGAGCATCTCTGTCGGGGCGTGGCGCAGCCTGGTAGCGCGCATCGTTCGGGACGATGAAGTCGGAGGTTCAAATCCTCTCGCCCCGACCAAACTCACCGATCTGGCGTTCCAGCTCGATGACCGGCGGCAGCGCTGCGTCAAGTCCCAGATCGATCGCGTCCGTAGTGAGCTCGTATTCGACCCTTTGAAACCCCAGTACGTCGAGCCGAGCGAAGATCGCTCCCACCAGGGCCTGCCGGCCGTCAGGTCCCGCGTCGGCCCACAGGCTCGGAAGCGAGCGGGTGTAGTCGACGATCTCGGTCGGCGTCAACCGACGTGAAACGACTGGCTCGCGAGCGATCCGCTCCTCGGCGTCGAGCCTCGCCATCGTCACCTGCCAGGCGCTGAGGTCACGCGTCTTCGTTAGTAGCCGGCCGGCGTCGTCGCGAGCTCGGACGATCCGGGCGAGCGTTAGCTCGTCGGCTCGCGGCCGGTACGCGTCGTGGAGCCGGACGACCTCGCTTATCGTCACGTCATCGACGCACCCGATCTCGGCAAGGATGGCTCCGACCGCGT
>JBIOWA010000083.1:0-31142 GCA_044868045.1 Candidatus Limnocylindrales bacterium | reverse complement strand
GCCAGCCGTTCGTGATGCTCGCGCATCCGGGCCCCGAGCCGAGCGGCATTGTCGATGAGGCCGTCCTCCTCGTAGACCCGGATCGTCGCCAGCGCCGCCGCGAGCGATACCGGATGCGAGGAGTACGTCAGCCCGCCGTAGAACATCTTGTCCTCGAACGCCTCCGCGACGTGGTGGCGCATCGCGACCCCACCGAGCGGCAGGTACGACGAGGTCAGGCCCTTGGCCATCGTCATGAGATCGGGCACGACGCCCCAGTGGTCGACGGCGAACCAGCGCCCGGTGCGACCGAAGCCGGCCATCACCTCATCGCAGACCATGAGGATCCCGTGCCGGTCGCAGATCTCGCGGACGCCTTGCACGTAGCCGTCGGGCGGGATGAGGATGCCGTTGGTACCGACGATGGTCTCGAGGAAGACCGCGGCGATCGTCTGCGGCCCTTCGTAGCGGATCACGTCCTCGAGGCCCTGCAGCGACTCCGCGACGGGACGGGGTTCCGCCTCTCCCCAGCGGTGCGTGTCGGGATAGCGGACGACCCCGACGAGGCCCGGCTCGTTGGCCCACCGGCGCGGGTCGCCGGTCAGCGTCATGGCGCCCATCGTGGCGCCGTGGTAGGCGCGGTAGCGGGCGAGGACCTTGTAGCGCCCGGTGACGTGCCGCGCGAGCTTGATCGCGTTCTCGATCGCCTCGGCCCCGCCGAGCGTGAAGAACACCTTGTCGAGATCGCCGGGCAGGATCTCCGCGAGCTTCTTGCCGAGGCGCCCTCGGATCTCCGTCGCGAAGGCGGGCTGCACGTACTGCAGCTTGAGCGCCTGCTCCGTGATCGCGTCGATCACCCGGCGATCGGAGTGGCCGATGTTCACGCTCATCAGCTGGCTGTTGAAGTCGAGGATCCGGCGTCCATCCGGCGTGTAGAGCCAGACGCCTTCGGCGCGTTCGATCGCGATCGGGTCGACCGCGCCCTGCACCGACCAGGAGAAGAAGGTGTGCGCCCGGTTCAGCGCGACGATCTCGTCGGTCGTCATCGCCTCGGGTGCGGTGCCGATGCCCATGGGTCCTCCTCTGCGCCGCCGGCGCGAGACCGGATTACAGCACATCGCGACCGGCGGCGGCGACGCTGCGTCAGCCTGCGGTCAGCCTCGCGCGCAGCCGGGCGAGCGCGTCGGTCGCCGCCTGGACCATCTCGGCACGAACGGCGGGATCGGGCGGGCTTGGTTCGACGACCAGCCGGCTCGGCAGCGTCGGGTCGTCAAAGGCGCACACCAGGTCCGGTCGGCCTAGGCGACGCAGCAGGTTCCGGTTCTTGTCGGTCGTGCTCATCGAGATCGCCGGGATGCCATAGGCCGTTGCTACAACCGTGCCGTGGAACTTGTGGCTGGCAAGCATCGCGCACTCCCCGATGGCACGTGTGAGGGTCGTGAGGTCGTCGGAGGCGACGCGCTCGACGTCCGGCCCCTCGATCGCCAGCGCGTCGAAGGCGCGTTCGTCTCGCGTCCGGACGTCGCCGGTCGAGAGAACGATCGTCCGCAGTCGATAGCCGAGCTCACGACCTCGCGCGGCCAGGGCGCGGACCGCGGTGTAGTCGTCGTTCCCCTCGCGCCAGCGAACGTTGATGCCGAGGACGGGTGGGCCCATCGGCCGCTCGACGGGCGGCAGGTCGAGCGCGAACACGAGGTCCGCCGCGGACTCGACCTCGACCCGCGGACGGAGGTGCTCGCGGATCCACGCCGCGCTCTCCTCGTCGCGGGCCGTGATGCTGCGGACGTTGCCGTGACGAACGAAGCGCCCCAGCTGCGCGACGACATTCGGACTTGCCGGTCGCCATGTCGGCACGCCGACCCCCACGATGTGGAGCGGCCGACGGAGATAGTCGGTGAGCCAGTAGCGGTCGCCCAGTCCCCACGGGACCAGCAGGTCACCGCCGCCGATCACGATCGCATCGTGCTCGCGGACCGCGTCCCGGATCGGTCGATGGAAGTACGGGCGGGTCGACGAATCGAACACCACATCGAGATCGACGTGCGACGCGAGGTGCTGGCGGAAGACCTCGAGGAACAGCTCGTCGCCGTAGTTGCCCGGACCGTAGAACCCGACGAGACCGACCCTCGGCCGCGGGCCCCGTCGTCTCGGGCGCACCTCGGGTGGCCAGCCCACGAGCGCGGCGTCCGGCGCGACACGGCGGGCCGCGCGCCCGATGAGTCGTCGCGCGCGTGTTGGAAGGTGCACCGCGGCATGATGCCAAACCCGGTCACGGTGCTACCGTTTGCGGGCCGCATCCCCGCTCGGAGGATCGAATGGATCGCGCCGGATTTCGTTCATGGCTCCAGCGCTACGTCGATGCCTGGCGTCTCAACGATCCGGTGGCCGTGGGTGACCTCTTCAGCCCGGATGTGCGGTACGCCTTCGACCCGTTCGACGAGGCCGTCGTGGGCCGCAACGCGGTCATCGAGGCGTGGCTGGACGACCCTGACGATCCCGGTTCGTGGCAGGCCGACTACGACGTCCTGGCGGTCGACGGGGACGTGTTCGTGGCGCATGGCCGAACGCGTTACCTGACCGACGACCGGCGCGAGGTGGATCGCGAATTCGCCAACATCTTCGTGTGCCGGTTCGACGGCGAGGGCCGCTGCCGCGAGTTCACCGAGTACTACATGCGCCGGCGACCCGACGCGGAACCGGACGAGCCACCGCCGGCTGCCTGAGGGTTTCGCTCAGCCGGCGCCGCCATCTCGGACGCCAGCTTGTCGCGCGGCACCACGACCCGGAGCGCCCCGGGCAGCGTCCGGAACACGACCGGCGTCGAGCCCAGATCGAGTGAATCTGCCCGAGCCGGGAGTGGGCGTGCGCCCGACACACGTACATTCGCCGATCGATAGGACGACACCTGAGCCGCGTAGCGTCGGCGACCAAACGCGATGGATGCCAGGTGACGGAGGAGCTCCAGTTTCGAGAAGCGGCGGAAGACATGAAGATCGAACCGCCCATCGTCGAGCCGAGCATCGGGCGCGACGGTCATGCCGAGTCCGATGTACGGCCCGACCGATACCGTGACCATCAATGCTCGTGTCCGGATCAAGCCCTCGTCGAGCTCGATCGACATCCGCGCCGGGCGATAGCGCAGGGCGACCCAGATCGTTCCTGCGATCGAGCGCAGGTCGCCGCGGTCAACACGGGCGACCTCGCGAAAGATCGCGGCGTTCAGGCCCACCGATCCGGCCTCGAGGAAGTGCACGGTCCGCCCGTCGCCGGTTCTGGCCTCCCCGACGTCGATCGCGCGGATGTGCCTGGCCGCCAGGATGTCGGCCGCGGCCTCCACGTCGCGGCCGATGCCAAGCGACCGAGCCACGTTCATCACGCGGCCCAGCGGCACGACACCGAGGGCGACGTCTGTACCGATCAGCCCCTCGGCGACGAGATGCACGGTCCCATCGCCGCCGGCCGCGACGACGACGTCGATGCCCTCGCTGACGGCCCGCCGGACGGCGGCACGAGCTTCTGCCTCATCGCCGGGCTCGACGACTTCTGCCACGACGCCATGCCGCTCGAGCAAGGCGGCGATCGCGTCCGCCGCCCCGCCGCCCGGCGACAGCGCGCTCGCGATGCCGGCCCGTGGATTTCGGATCACGCGGAACGAAAGAGCGCGCTCGGTGTCCGTCGGCGCGGGTCTTGCCCTCGCATTCCCCATCACGGACGCTCCCCGCTGCCGCGCGCCTTCCAGCCGCGGTAGAGCCGGCTCAGACCGAGCAGGTAACTCATGCCGAGTAGGTACGACGCCGTCACGTCAGTGAACCAGTGGTGGCCCTGGTGGACCCGGCTGGGACCGACCAGTGCGACCAGCCCGACGAGCCCACCGACCACGGCTCGGCGAAGGGCGATCGGCCGCAGCAACGTGTGCACGAGATACGCCAGGAACCCGTAGATGCCGACGTACGTAATCGTGTGTCCGCTTGGGAAGCTCGATCCACCCAGTGGGGCGGCGATCACCCTGACGTCAACGCCCGCGACCGGGCGCTGTCGATGCATCGCCGCCTTCACCACGGTCGTGACCAGCGCGGTCCCCCACGCACCGACCATCGCGAGCGCCTCGAGTGGCAATCGCAGCAGCGCGAGCGAGGCGACGAGGAGCGCCGGGATGATCCGGCTCTGCGGTGGGAAGCCGGGCCACGAGATGGCCTCCATCAGGCGGGCCAGAAAAGGATTCGATCGGCGTTGGAGCTTGATCGTGATCGCGAGGTCGAGCGCGTCGCTCCTGCGAGCCCGCACGAGCGCGAAGATCGCCCCGAATCCGACGACGCCGAGCCGCTCGAGTAGCGCTGCGCCGCGACCGCGCCGCACGGCGGTGCGCGGCGACACCACAATGGCGGGATCCGGTTCGAGCTGTGGTCCAGGCATTCGAGGAGCATGCGATGGGGAGACACCGGAGTGACCCGTCGCGCCACTCCCCCGCCTGCCAGCTCTCTTACAAGCTACCTGCCGGTGCAGAGGTGTACCCTCGCAGACCATCACGAAACGTCCGATGGAGAGGGATAGTCGAGAATGCCGCGAATCGTCCGAGGCGCGCTCGTCCAGGCCAGCTGGACCGGCGACAAGGAATCGATGATCCAGAAGCACGAAGAAAAGGCCGACGAGGCCGCGAAGCAGGGCGCCCAGGTCATCCTGTTCCAGGAGCTGTTCTACGGGCCGTACTTCTGCCAGGTCCAGGACGCGCAGTACTACAGCTACACCGAGCTCATCCCGGACGGCCCCACGACCAAACGGATGCAGGACCTCGCCAAGCGCACCGGGATGGTGGTCGTGGCGCCGATGTACGAGGAAGATGCCCAGGCCTCGGGCATCTACTACAACACCGCGGCGGTGATCGATGCGGACGGGACGTATCTCGGCAAGTACCGCAAGACGCACATCCCGCACGTCAAGGGATTCTGGGAGAAGTTCTACTTCCGGCCCGGGAACATGGGCTATCCCGTCTTCGAGACCGCCGTCGGGAAGGTGGGCGTCTACATCTGTTATGACCGCCACTTCCCGGAGGGCGCGCGGGCGCTCGGCCTGAACGGGGCCGAGATCGTGTTCATCCCGTCAGCCACGTCACGCGGCCTCAGCGAGTACCTGTGGCGGATCGAGCAGCCCAGCCACGCGGTGGCCAACGGCTACTACGTCGGCACGATCAATCGCGTCGGGATCGAGAAGGAATTCGGCGACGACGACTTTTACGGCCAGAGTTATTTCGTGGACCCGCGCGGCCAGTTCGTGGGTGACGTCGGCTCGGCGCACGACGAGGAATTGATCGTCCGCGACCTCGATCTCGACAAGATCGCCGAGGTCCGCAACACGTGGCAGTTCTTCCGTGACCGGCGGCCCGACGCATACGCTGACTTGACGCGCCCGTAAGCGCTATCATCCGCGCCGGCTCGGCTGTCGGGAGGAGGACAGCCGAGTCCTCACAGCAATGGCTAGCGGATTGTCGCCTTGCTGTTCGGAGGGCGAGCGGCGGATCGCCGTTGAGGGTGCCAAAACCATGAAGTTCGGTTTCACGCTCAAGCCCGACCACACGATCGAGCGCACGCTGGCGCTGGCGCGCCAGGCAGAGGCGGCGGGGTTCGAGCACGGCTGGCTCTTCGATAGCCACGTCTTGTGGCGCGATCCGTACCCGCTGCTGACGCTGATGGCCGGCGCCACCGACCACCTCCGGCTGGGCACCTGCGTCACCAACCCCGGCACTCGCGAACCGACGGTCACCGCATCGGCGCTGGCGACCCTCGACGAGATCAGCGACGGCCGGATGGACCTGGGCATCGGTCGGGGCGACTCGGCTCGGCGGGTCCTCGGCAAGCCGCCGATCACGCTCGCACATACCGAGGAGGCGATCCGGGTCATTCGCGCGTTGGTTGCCGGCGAGACCATCGAGCACGAGGGGACCGAGCTCGTCTTCCCGTGGACCCGCGGCTGGACGCTGCCGGTCTGGGTCGCCGGCTACGGACCGATGGCGATCGCGATGATCGGTCGGGTCGCGGACGGGATCATCCTGCAGCTGGCCGACCCGGACCTGATCCGCTGGTTCGTCGGACAGCTGCGTGAGGCCACGGCGGCGGCCGGCAGGCCGGTCGACGCGGTCAAGGTCCAGGCCGCCGCACCGGCTCATGTCGGCCCGCGCGACCTCGGCCGGGAGCGGACGCGCTGGTTCCCTGCCCTCGTCTCGAACCACGTGGTCGACCTCGTCAACAAGTACCCGCGCGAGGAGCTGCCAGAGGCGCTGACCGGCTATGTCACGGAGCGGACCGGCTACGACTACCACCATCACGCGGAGGTGGGCTCGTCGAACGCCGCCTTCGTCGGTGACGAGGTGACCGACCGGTTCTGCATCCTCGGTGGTCCTGACGAGCAGATCGCCAAGCTGCGCGAACTCGCCGATGCGGGCGTCGACCAGTTCAACCTCTATCTCATGAACGGCGACGAAGAAGCCCAGCTGGAGGCGTACGGGACCGACGTCATCCCCGCGTTCCGCTAGCCTGCGAGCCGCTTGCACGGCCCTGCGCGGGTACTGGCCGGTAGGTCAGGCTAGGCATCGGTACCTCGTCTGCGGGACCATGCCCTCCCCAACCGCACGGAGGACAGCATGGTCGCCAGACTCGGTCGCCGGGATCCGTTCTGGGATGACGGCAAGGGCGCCCGCCGCCGTCAGCTCCGCCTCCGCATCGAGGGCATGATCGCGTTCGCCCTCGCCATGGGCGCCTGCGGCCTGACCGCCGCGATGTGGCTGCGCCAGCTCCTGCCGGTGGTCGGCATCCGCATCTGAGCGCCCTCGCGGTGCGGAGGCACAACGCGGATCAACGGGCCGGGCGATCAGAACGCGGCTCTTCGCTGCAGTCCGGTGGCATCCCGGGATCGGCCAATGGGACCTCTTCGCTACTCGCAGCGTGACCCGTGCGGCCCGACACTGACGCGGTCGATCAGCACCGCCAGGGGACGCAGGCGTGCACGGGTTATCAAGGATCCGGGTCGCCGTCACGACCGCATCGGTTGTCGCGTTGCTCGCGCTCCTCGCCAGCGCCCCATCCATGCGCGCCGCGACGACCGTCGATCTCGACCAGTGGGCGAGCAGTGACCGGGCCTGGCAGAACGGGAACCTCAACGGCAACAACAGCCGCTATCCCGAGGGTGGCATCGTCCCGTTCCGCCTGGCCATCGAAGGTCTCAAGGTCGGGGCCCACTCGATCCACATCAACTACGACTTCACCGCCAGCGGCCACAAGGCCTACGACTTCCTGGCGACCTGGAACGTCACCAACGCCGCGGGCAAGATCTGTATCCCGAGCGGCGGGGCCATCTCGTCGATGTGCCCGAGCCTGCCCCTCTCGACGAGCAAGGCGTTCCCATCCGATGGCTTCAAGGCCAACGGCCTGTCGGTCAGGGGCGCGGAGGCCTACTCGGGGAGTCCTCGTCGCCTGACGATCTGGGGCGGGACGATCACGTCGATCTCAGGTCCGACCCACTCCGGCTCGGTGAACGGCAACAGCACGGCCGACTTCCTCGTCAAATTCGTCGCGACCGGCCCTGCCGTGCTCATGGCTTGGGGCGGTCACCTCGCCCAATCGGCCTACTGGGACACCGCGGCTGGCGGGGCGCGTGACGGCGCATCCCTTGTGTCCGGAGCTCCGTGGCACATGCGTACGCTGCAGCTGGATGGTGCTGGCAACAAGAACCAGGATCGCAGCATCCAGCCCAGCGCGATCGTCGGGGAGATACCGGCCCGGGGCCTGGCGCCGACGCCGCCGCCGTCGCGAGGCGGGAATCCTCCGACGCCCGGGCGCGGCAACCCGGCTGCACCCGGGACGACACCCTTCCCGCATCTCACGGCGCCGCCCACGACCACGAGCCCGCCGACGAGCCCCGGCGTGGCGGCGATCCTGCCCGGGTTGCTGGTGATCGTCTTCGCGGTCGCGGCCGTGCTCGATATCGTGGGGCGGCGGACACGCCGGAGGGACGTTCGCGCGGACTGATCCCGTCGCGCCACGCATCGCCTACCATCACCTTCCTGACCGACGTTCGTCGCCGTCGCCCAGGAGGGATCGATGCGCACGCTCATCACCAATGGGACCATCGTGACTGCGGACGGCTCGCAGGCAGCCGACGTCCTCGTCCACGGCGAGACGATCGCGGCGATCGGCGCTGATCTCGCGGGCGCCGGAATGACCGCGGACGAGACCATCGATGCGACGGGCAAGTACGTCATCCCAGGCGCCATCGACGTCCACACCCATATGGAGCTCCCGTTCGGCGGCACATTCGCGAAGGACACCTTCGAGACTGGGACGCGCGCCGCCGCGTTCGGCGGAACCACGACGATCGTCGACTTCGCGGTCCAGTCGCGCGGGAAATCGTTACGCGACGGCCTCGATACGTGGCATGCCAAAGCCGAAGGCAACGCCGTCGCCGATTACGGCTTCCACATGATCATGAGCGACGTCAACGACGACACCCTCAAGGAGATGGACACGCTCGTCGATGAAGGCATCCCGGACTTCAAGCTCTTCATGGCCTACCCCGGCGTGTTCTACAGCGACGACGGAGCGATCTTCCGGGCGATGCAGCAGACCGCGACGAACGGCGGCCTGATCATGATGCATGCCGAGAATGGACTGGCCATCGACATCGTGGCCGAGCAGACGTTCGAAGGCGGAACGACCGACCCGATCGGGCACGGCCTGGCCCGCAAGGCGGTCTTCGAGGGCGAGGCGACCAACCGCGTGATCCGGTTGGCCGAGGCGGCCGGCGTCCCGGTCTACATCGTCCATCTGTCGGCGAGCGAGGCCCTGGCCGAGGTGCGGGCCGCCAGGGACCGCGGCTCCAAGGCCTTCGCCGAGACGTGCCCGCAATATCTGTTCCTCTCGCTCGACGACCTCGGCAACGGGTTCGAAGGAGCGAAGTTCATCTGCTCGCCCCCGCTCCGCCCGAAGAGCCACTGGGACGACCTGTGGACGGGACTCGTGAAGGACGACCTGCAGGTCGTCTCGACCGACCATTGCCCGTTCGACTTCCACGGCCAGAAGGAGCTCGGGCGTGGCGACTTCCGCAAGGTCCCCAACGGCCTGCCGGGTGTCGAGGACCGCGTCGACCTGCTGCACGACGGCGGCGTCGTCGCGGGAAGGATCTCGAAGGAGCGCTGGATCGAGATCCTCTCGACGGCACCGGCGAAATTGTTCGGGATGTACCCGCGTAAGGGGGCCATCGCCGTGGGTTCGGACGCCGACCTCGTGGTCTATGACCCGAACCGCAAGCGCACGATCTCCGCGAAGACCCACCACATGGATGTCGACTACTCGTGCTATGAGGGTCGACAGGTCCAGGGCGCAAGCGACGTGGTCCTCTCCCGCGGCTCGGTCGTCGTGCGCGACGGCCGGTTCACCGGCCGCAAGGGGTACGGCCGCTTCGTCAAGCGCGCGCCCGCCGATCACGCCAGGCTCTCCTGATCAGATACGTCGTCGACCCGGCACTCGGAACGAGGGAACAATGAGCCCGATCGGCGCGCGATTCGGCCACGTCAACGTCACCTCGCCCGATTGGCGGCGATTGGCCTCGTTCTACACCGCCGTGTTCGGCTGTGAGCTCGTGCCGCCGGAGCGGGACATGCGGAGCGAGGATCTGGATGCGGCAACGGGGCTGCACGATGCGCACTTGACCGGTGCCCACCTGCGCCTTCCGGGTCACGGTCCCGACGGGCCGACGATCGAGATCTTCTCCTACGATACGCTCGAGGCGCACCCTGGGCCGCATGTCGGCCGGGCCGGATGGGGCCACATCGCCTTCCAGGTACTCGACGTGCCGGCGGCGGTCGAGGCGGTCCTGGACGGAGGCGGCGGCCGGGTCGGCGAGATCATCACGACGCAGACGGCCGACGACCGGCGCGTGACCTGGTGCTACGCGACCGATCCGGACGGCAACATCGTCGAGCTCCAGGCCTGGTCGGCCGCCACGGTCTGAACGCCTGATGGTCGAGGTCAGCCGTCGAGTCGAGATCCCCGCCGAGCTCGAGCGGCTGGCCGAGGTGCGCGAGGCGGTGCGCGAGGTCGCCCGCTCGTGCGAGGCACCCCTCACCTGCATGGACGATCTCGTCCAGGCCGTTGACGAGGCGGTCACGAACATCATCGTCCACGGCTATCGAGGCGGGCCGGGCACGATCGAGATGGCCGCCGAGCTCGTCGGCGACGACATCGTCATCACGCTCGAGGATCGGGCGCCGATCTTCGACCCGATGACGGTGCCGCCCCCCGACCTCACGATCCCTCCGCTTCGCCGCCGACCGGGCGGGATGGGGATCCACCTCATCCGCCTCGCGATGGATTCGGTTCGACATCGACCCCGACCCGGCGGTGGGAACATACTCACGCTCACGCGGTCGAGGGTTGCCAAGGCGAAGGAGGGCTAGACGATGGCGATGCAGACCAGGGTGGACCGCGTCGACGCGGGCGTCCCGGTCACGGTGATGGCGCTCGACGGCGAGCTCGACGCCTCCAACTACCTGCGACTCGTTGACGACGTCCGCGAGCTCTACGCGTCCGGCACGCGCAACCTCCTCTTGGATCTCACGGACCTGTCGTTCATCGCGAGCTCCGGGCTCGTCGCGCTCTATTCCGTCGTGCAGGTGATGAACGGGGAGCAGCCGCCGGATCCGGAGCACGGTTGGGGCGCCTTCCGTGAGGTCAGCCGCGGCGTCGAGCAGGGCAATGTCCAGACGGCCGTCCAGCTATGCGGCGCCCAGCCGGCCGTCGCGGAGGTCCTGCAGCGAACCGGTCTCGATCGGCTGTTCCGGATGCATCCCGATCGCGAGAGCGCGGTCGCCAGTTTCTGACCCAGTCGCGGCCATGGCCGGCGTCGACCCAGCACCGCGCTTCGACGCCGAGCGGATCCGGCGGATCCTGGAGCCCTTCGCGGCGGAAGCGCCGGCGTTGAGGGTCGTCCTCGAAGACACCGGCGGTCGAGTGATCGCGGCCTCGACGGACGAGTCGCCTGCGGCGTCGCCCAGCTTGACACGAGAGCTGCGGACCGATGGCGCGCTCCTCGGACGCCTGGTGGCGAGCGGACCGCTGGTGGCGGAGCCAATCGTCGGCGCGACGATCGAGGCCCTCGCCGTCAGCCTGGAGCACCTGGCCGACGTCGGGCCGCGTCCCGTGGTTGCCGACTCGTCTTCGTCCCTCGCCGCGGACCTGGCGCTCGGCCGACTCCAGCAGCGGACCATCGTCTCGCTGGTCGCCCCCGACGTCGACGGCTACGACCTCGCGAGCCACTACGAGCCCGCGCGCGAGGTTGGCGGCGACTTCTTCGAGCTCTTCCGGCTGCGGCGTCGGGGGCATCCACTCGGCGTGGTGGTCGCCGACGTGGCGGGCAAGGGCATCGCTGCGGCCCTCCTGATGGCCTTCGCCAGGCCGGTGATCCACTCGGCGCTGACGGCGGCAAGCGGGCCCGCGGACGCGCTCGAGCGGACGAATCGCGTCCTGGTCGACGAACTCCGGACAGCCCTGTTCATCACCGCGCTGGTCGGTCGGCTCGACGTGCGGACCGGCCAGCTCCGCGTCGCGAACGCCGGGCACGAATCGCCGCTGCTCGTCCCCGGTGATGGGGAGCCGATCCGACCGATCCAGGGGTGTGGTCCGTTGCTCGGTGCCTTCTCGGCGCTCGATCTCGTCGAGATCGACGTCGACCTCAGGCCCGGCGATCAGCTCGTGCTGTACACGGACGGCGTGACCGACTCGCGCGCGCCATCTGGGGAGCGGTTCGGCAAACCTCGATTGATCGAGGCGCTGGAGCAGGCGCGTGGGCTGACGGCGCACGATCTGGTCGCCGTCGTCCGGGACGGCGTGGCGTCATTCCGCCGAACGATGGACCCCGTCGACGACATCACGATCGTCGCGATCGGCCGCCATAGAGAGTCGTGACCTCGCCGTCGCCCGCGGCCTGAGCCATCGCCCACGAGACCCGGACACGATGCGAGGGCGGTCCCCCCAGGACCGCCCTCGACGCGCGGTAGTCGTTAGTTGTTGCCGGAGTGCTGCTGATCAGACCTCGGTGACCGTCCGGCGGTTGAAGACGCGAACGAGCGCGAGGACGAGCATCTCGACCAGGGTCCAACCGATCAACGCGACGATCGCCGCGATGTCGAGGACCTGGCGGCCCGCCGTCACCCGGTCGAGCCGGAACATGCCCCGGAACGGTTCGACGAACGGATCGGTCAGGTTAAAGATGAACGAGACGACGTCGTTGCCCTGGTTCGCGACCAGCAGGAGCAGGATGATCCGCAGGATCAGCGCGACCTGCAGCACGCCGAACAGGAACATGACGAAGCGCGCCACGACGGTCGCCGCGCCCGGCCCGGGCGGAACGTAGGTCCGTTCCGTCGTGCTCGTCGCGCTTCGCGGCGTGGAGGCCGGGTCGACGCTGGTCGACTGTTGGGTGGTGGTGCGTTCGTAATCGGACATGGTTCGCCTCCTAGGGCTTCCGGCCGCAGGATGGGCTGCGGGACGTCCATCGCGGTCTTGCATGTGTGCATGCGGGCTTGCAGACACGTAACAGTCCCCAACAGTGGTGCACGGGGGCGACGAGAACCTCGCGCTACCATCCGCCGCGATGGTCTTCTCCTCCGTCACGTTCCTCTTCCTCTTCCTGCCCGCCGTCCTGATCGCCTACTACGTCATGCCGAGGCGGGCCAGGAACGCCATGCTCGTGCTGGCAAGTCTCCTGTTCTACGCCTGGGGAGCCGGCTGGATCGTGCTGGTCCTCCTGGCCTCCATCGGGCTCAACGGCCTGTTCGGCCTCGGTGTCGAGCGGGCGATGGACGCCGGGCAGCGGCGTCGGGCTCAGGGCATCCTCGCCGTCGCGGTCGTCGTGAACGTGGGGCTGCTCGCCTGGTTCAAATACGCGAATTTCACGGTCGACACGGTCAACGGAGTCCTTGGCGCGGCCGGCGGAGGGGCGCTCGCCTGGACCGACATCCTGCTGCCGATCGGCATCTCGTTCTACACGTTCCACTCGCTGAGCTACCTGATCGACATCTATCGGGGCACGGCGCGCCACCTCGATAGCCCGATCGATTTCGCTCTCTACATCACGTTCTTCCCCCAGCTCGTGGCGGGTCCGATCGTCCGGTTCCACGAGATCCGCGACCAGCTGGTCCACCGGACGGAGTCGGTGCCCATGTTCGCCGGCGGCGTGTACCGGTTCTGCCATGGCCTCGGCAAGAAGGTGCTCATCGCCGACACCATCGCTCCGGTCGCCGACGCCGCGTTCGCGGCCTCGACCGGGGAGTTGACGACGACCGCCGCCGTGCTCGGGGTCCTCGCCTATGCGGTTCAGCTGTACTTCGACTTCAGCGGCTACAGCGACATGGCGCTCGGTCTCGCGATGATGTTCGGGATCCACCTGCCCGAGAACTTCGCGCGACCCTATTCGGCGAGGTCGATCACGGAGTTCTGGCGGCGCTGGCACATGTCGCTGTCACGCTGGTTCCGCGACTACCTGTACATATCGCTGGGCGGGAACCGCGGGACGGCGTTCGCCACCTACCGGAACCTGATCATCGTGTTCCTCGTGACCGGGCTATGGCACGGCGCGGCATGGACGTTCGTGTTGTGGGGGGCATACCACGGCGCGTTGCTGCTCGTCGAACGCGTGCTGGGCGTCGGTCGTGCGGATCGGGACGAGGCTCGGCCGGATCCGATCGGCCAGGCAAGGACGGTCGCGCTGGTGCTCTTCGGCTGGATCCTGTTCCGCTCCCCGGGCATCGACCACGCCGTCGGCTATATGGCTGCGCTCCTCCGGCCGGGGCTGGACCTGCCCGTGACCATGGCCCGATCGCTCGACCCTCTGGCGAGCATCGCCCTGGCGATCGGTTGCGCGTCGGTGCTGTTGCCGCGTGACTGGGTCACCGGCGTTCGCCTCGAACGAGTGTCGATCCCGGCGATCCGGGTCCTGCGCCTGGCGGTCATAGCGGTCGTCTTCCCGGCCGCGGTCTCCTTCCTCGTGGCCGGCGACTTCAGCCCGTTCCTGTATTTCCAGTTCTGATGACCCGCCCCGTGGACCTGGCCGATCGGATCGTGGCGGTCGCCTTCGTCGTGGCCCTTGTCCTGCCGGGTCTCGCCATGGCGGCCGGCATCCGGCCCGCCGCCCTCGAGGCGCGGCGAGTCGCGACATTGCCGCGGCTGGATGCCAGCTCGCTCGGCGAGCCCGCCACGTACGCCGCGATCGACCGGTGGCTCGCCGATCGATTCCCGGCCCGGAACCAGGCGGTCGGCGCACACGCCGCCATCGACTACGGCCTGCTCGGCGGGTCGACGACGCCCAACGTCATCGTGGGACGCGACGGTTGGCTGTTCACCCGGACCGAGCTCGAGCCCGTCTGCATCTTCACGCCGGATGAGGTCCTCGCGGCCCTCGACCGCATGGCGGTCGGACTCGCGGATCGCGGGCTGGACGTGCGGCTGATCGTGCCACCGGACAAGCACACGATCTATCCCGACAAGGTCGTCCCGGGCAGCGGCCTGGGGGAGGCGTGCACGGATCACCGTCGATCCGCGATGCAGGCCGGGATGGCTGCCCGGCCGGATCACGCGATCGAACTCTGGACACGGATGGCGGACGAACGTGCTGCGCATCCCGAACAGCCGCTGTATTTCCGGCAGGACACCCATTGGACCCCGCTCGGAGCGGTCATCGCGACCCACGCCCTGGTCGAATCGCTGGCGCCCGGCGTGTGGGACGACACCCAGATGCCGGTCCAGGGGCTTGCTTCCTACAACACCGACCTCTCGCGGATCATGGGCCTGCCTGCGAAGGAGCGCCTCCCGCGACTGGTGGTTCGACCGGGTGTCGACGTCGAGCGGACCACGGTTTCGACGAACGTCGACCTCAAGAATGCCCGCGACATCGGCCACTACACCGTGGATCCGGCCGCGGCCGCCGTCGAGGGCCGCACGCTGATCCTCTACGACAGCTACTTCCGGACGAACGAACGTCGAATCGCGCCCTGGTTCCGCGACAGCGTCTGGGTCCACGCCAGCGACCTCGAGCAATCGCCGCAGCTCGCCGCCGACCTCCCGGCGTTCGACCACGTGGTGATCGAGCGCGTCGAGCGGAGCGCCTACGACGTGGACGTGGACGCGCTCCTCGCCCCGATCATCGCCGCCGCCCGCTGACGGCGGGCTTCGTTACCGGGTGCGCGGGAACCCGAGGTCGACCTTGCTCGTGCCGGGATCCGGCCAACGTGACGTCACGATCTTGCCCCGCGTGTAGAACTGGATCCCCTCAGGGCCGTACATGTGCAGGTCGCCGAACAGGCTCGACTTCCAGCCACCGAAGCTGTAGTACGCGACCGGAACCGGGATCGGCACGTTGATGCCCACCATCCCCGCGTTCACCTCGAACTGGAACTGGCGCGCCGCGCCGCCGTCGCGGGTGAAGATCGCGGTGCCGTTGCCATACGGGTTCTCGTTTACCAGCTTGACGGCATCCGCATACGTCTTGACCCGCACGACGGTGAGCACCGGACCGAAGATCTCGTCGCGGTACGCATCCATCGTGGCCGTGACGTTGTCGATGAGCGACACGCCGAGGAAGAACCCGTCGCTCCCGCCGTAGAGCGGGTGCTCCCGGCCGTCGGTCACCACCGTCGCCCCCTGCGCCTTAGAGCTGTCGAGGTACGAGGCGACCTTGTCGCGGTGCTGGCGGGTCACGAGCGGGCCCATCTCCGCGGACGGGTCCGTGCCGGGACCGACCTTCACCTTGGGGAGCCGGGCGTTGATGGCGTCCACGAGTGTGTCGGCGACGTCGCCCACCGCGACGACCGTGGCGATGGCCATGCAGCGCTCTCCGGCCGACCCGTAGCCGGCCGACACGGCGGCGTCGGCAGCCATGTCGATGTCGGCATCGGGCAGCACGATCATGTGGTTCTTGGCGCCACCGAGCGCCTGGACCCGCTTGCCGTGGGCCGTGCCGGTCTCGTAGATGTAGCGCGCGATCGGCGTCGAGCCGACGAAGCTCACGGCCGCGATGTCCGGGTGCTCGAGGATGGCATCGACCGCCACCTTGTCGCCGTGGACGACGTTGAACACGCCGTCGGGGACGCCGGCATCGTGGAGGAGCTCGGCGATGAAGTTCGCGGCCGAGGGATCCTTCTCGGACGGCTTGAGGATGAACGTGTTGCCGGTCGCGATGGCGGTCGCGAACATCCACATCGGCACCATCGCCGGGAAGTTGAACGGCGTGATGCCGGCGACGACGCCGAGCGGCTGGCGGATCTGGTAGACATCGACGCCGGTGCTCGCCTGCTCCGAGAACCCGCCCTTGAGCAGGCTCGGGACCCCGCACGCGAATTCGAGGTTCTCGAGACCCCGCGCGATCTCGCCAAGCGCATCCGACGGAACCTTGCCGTGTTCGGCGGTGAGGTGCGCCGCGAGCTCGTGCCGCCGCTGGTCGACGAGGTTGCGGATCTTGAACAGGATGTCGGTTCGCTTGCTGAGGGACGTCGCGCGCCAGCCGGGGAAGGCGGCACGAGCCGCAGCCACGGCTGCGTCCACCTCATTGGCAGATGCGAAGTCGACGTGCTTTGCGAGCTGCCCGGTCGCCGGGTTGTAGACATCGCCCTCGCGTCCCGACGCGCCGGCGACAAACCGTCCCCCGATCCAGTGGCTGATGCGCTCGGGCGCGGTCGACGTCGAGATCTCGGGTTCGGCGAGCTGGGTCATCGGATCGGTCCTCGGTTGGGCATCGTCATCGACCCCACGATACCCCGTCTTGACGGGGTTGCCATCCCGGGTGGCATCGTCAGAACGGTGGGCGGGTCTCGGGATCGGGCCAGGCGGGCTGGGACGCCGCCTCGCGCTGCCGGGCACGCCGCGGCCACCAGACCGACACGACGAGCGCGCCCATGATGCACGCCACGGCGATCGCGAGCGCCACGACCCCGCCCGCCGGGAGCGAGCCGGCCACGGCCGGGTCACGCCATGTCGTCGAGACGATCGCCCGGACGATCGCCCAGCCGGCGAGGCCGACGAGCAACCGGCTCCCATCGCGCGACCTGAACGCGCCAAGGCTCGTCGTCACGAGTAGCAGGAATGCGACTGCGACCGTGCCGACGCCCTCGTAGACCTGGGCCGGATGTGATGGCAGGTCCGGTGCCAGTCCCACCCACGGCCCCGGACCGACGTAGGCCGTGGCCCACGCCCCGTCGAACGGTCGGCCCTGTCCGCTGCCGCCCAGTGCCATTGTGAGCTTGCCGGCGGCGATTGCGATCAGGAGCGGGATCGCCACCGTGTGCGCCCAGCCGCCCGGCGGTGCTCCCAGGAGGACCGCCACCACCCAGCCGGTCGCGAGGCCGCCGAGCACGGCGAGCCCGAGCTCGAGGCCCCCGATCGCGGGGTCGAACAGCGTCATCGGGCCGGCGGCGAAGGCGTCCGGGACGAGCAGGATGTACCCGACCCGTCCACCGACGACCGCGCCGGGTACCGCGCCGATGACGATGTAAAGCAGGTCGTCGGGGCGCAGGCCAGCACGCCGGGCAAGCACGCCGGCGGTCGCCAGGCAGAACGCGACGACGATCGCGAGCGCGATGGTCTGCCAACGGATGGTCAGGCCATCGGCGAGTCGAAGGAGGGGGTCGAAGTCGAACGCGATGATGGCGATCGGCACGGTCGCCGAAGTGTACCCGCGCCCGTCTGCCCGCTGGCCCAGGTGTCGGCTGGCCGACACCTTTCCTGTCGCCTGCCAGTTCACCGGCGTGTGCCGTGGGCGACACCATGCACGTCATCCGGCCGAGGGCGCTGGGGGCGCAGCGGTCGTGACGGGGGGAACATCGGAGGGGCCTGGGGGGTCCGCCGATGCCGTTCCGGCGTCCGGCCCACGGGGGGACGGGCCGGACGTCGCGACTGCTATGAGGGGAGTCGTGTCCACACGTGCGAGCGCGGCGTCGGGACTCGACGTCACGCTACTTGGCCGCTTCGCGATACGGACCGCCGACGGGCGCGAGATCCGGTTGGTCGGCCGTCACGCGCAGGCGCTCTTCACGCTGCTGGCCCTGACCCGGCGACCACGGACTCGCGAGGCCATCGCCACGGACCTTTGGCCTGAATCGCTTGTTGCGGCCACCGGGCCGCTACGCCAGGCGCTGTACCAGCTGCGGACCGCGCTGGCTGCCGCGGGCGTCGACCTCGAGGCGGTCCTCGAGACCGACGCGGAGACGCTCGGCCTCCGGCCCGATGCGATCCGCTCGCTCGACGTCGCCCGCTTCGAGGCCCGCCTCGACGACCCGTCGTGCGAGGCCGAGACCGCCGTTACCTTGTTCGGCGGCGATCTTGCCGAGGGCCTCGGGCATGACTGCTTCGCCGCCGAGCGCGAGCGCCTGGCTGACCATTTCGAGGACGCACTGGCGGTCGTCGCGCGACGGCGGCTCGAGGCCGGCGACGTGGACGGCGCGCGGTTCGCCGCCGAACGGCTGATCGCCCGCGACCCGTTGCGCGAGGAGGCCCATGAAGTGCTGATCGCGGTCCACGGCCTGACCGGCAGCCGCTCACAGGTCGTCCGCCAGTACCGCCGCCTGTGCGAGGTCCTCGCACGCGAGCTCGAGGAGGACCCGCTGCCCGAGACCGACGCGACGTACCGGATGGCGGTGGCCCGAACGGTCGCGCGGTCGCGCGCGCGGGCCGTCGAGCTGGAGCCGCCGACCGGGACGAGCCTGGCCATCGTCGGCTGAGCCCCGGGACGCGGGCGGTCCCGACCGACTACCTGACTGACGCCCGGTCCTCCGGCCGGGACAGATCGAGAGGGCCGTCGGCGACGGCCCTCTCTCTTTGCGCCGGTGAACGTTTCGCTCAGCGGCGAGCAAACATCGCATCCTGGGCGTTCCCCTGGTGGGGCTCGCCCGTATAGAAGTCGATCTGCGGGCTCGTGGCCGCGCGATTCAATCCGGTCCAGACGACGTTGATCGAACCATCGGAACCGACGGCCAGGCCGGTGTAGTCGCCGTGGAACTCATTGCAGTCCTTGCCGGGCGTGGTGCCACCGCACGCGACCGGCCAGGCCGGCTGCGGCACGTACTGCCCTGACCAGTGGGTGACCGATACGTCGGGGTTCTCCGCGACGCCCAGCGTCGTGGCGCCCCCGCCACCGATCTTGAGGACGTGGTGGAACGTGTCGCCGCTGGCCGCTGGTGCGTCGTCGCGGTCCCAGGCCGCGACCAGCGTCCCATCCGGCCGATGGTCGCCCCACACGAACCAGTCGTGCGCACCGGCCGCGCCGTCGCCGCTCAGATCCGTCCGCGGACCCCACGTCGCGCCGCCGTCGGTCGATCGAACGACGTACACGTCGGTGTCACTACCGGGGCCCGCGTTGCACGGGTCGTAGTTCGGGGCGGTCCCGATGAACAGGCCACCCGACGCTGTCATGAAGCAGCCGGGCGTCGCGTTCGGGTTGGCTGTGCCTCGGTCGGCGAACACGATCGACACATCGAGCGGATTGGTGGGGTTGACCGAGATGTTGCCGATGGCCGTCCAGCGGATCTGGTGGCCCCAGACCGTCTGGCGCCGGATCACCGAGTACGGGGTATCCGACGCGCCGTCCTCGAGCTGAACCGCCGGCACCGGGTTCCCGAAGGTCGCGCCACCGTCCGTCGACTTGAGGACCATGATCTGGTTGTCGAGATCCTCGTCGACCTCCCAGGCGGCATCGTTCTGGCCGTTCGCGAACTGGACATACAGCGTGCCGTCCGAGGCGACCTCCGGGATCGAGAACTGATCCTCATCACACTCACCGGCCGGGCCTGTGCTCTGGAACGTGCAGCTGGGATGGTTGCCTGAGATCTCCCTCGGCTTCGACCACGTCCGACCGCCATCGTCCGACCAGCTGATCATGATCGGCGACTCGGCATAGCTCCCGTGCGGGCCGTTGAGGAAGCGGGTGGTCGTGACGTACGCCCGGCCGTAATGGGGCGAGCTGGGCGTGTTGTCGACGGTCAGCCACTCCTTGTCGTAGAAGACGGCATTGTTCGCCGGACCGATGCCCGTGCCGGTCCCCATGAACACGGTGATGGCCTCGGACCACGTGACGCCGCCATCAGCCGACCGGCTGACTGAGACGTCACCCTGGGCGACCCACGGACCTCCCTGGCCGCTCGTGTTCTCGAGCTGCGCCATCAGGACCACGCCGTGCTTGCGGTCGAACGCAGGGGCCGGATCACCGGCGCCGTTGCCGCTGCGCATGGGGACCTGGCCGTCGATCCAGTGGGCCCCGCCATCGAACGAGGTGAAGAAGCCGGTCGGGACGTAGGCCTGCCGGGCGCCGGTCGAGTTGTTGAAGCGATAGTAGTAATCGTTCGAACCGGCGACCAGGTGATTCGGATCGGTCGGATCGACCGCGATCGCGATCTCATTGTCCGGCGCGAAGTCCTGGCCGAAGTCGGTCGTGTTGCAGCTCATGTCGACCGCAGCCGCGGGATTCCCGCTCGACTCGCACCTGAATCGCTCGATCTGCACCTTCGAGAACTGGCCGCTGCCGCCGGTGATCCCGGTGCTCCCAGGATCGAGCAGTGAGGGGCTCAGGCGCATGGCGATGATCTCGTCCGATCCGAACGGCCGATCCTTGGCCAACGCGCCCGGCGCCGCCAACCCAAGGGCGAGTGCGAGCGTGGACACGGCGATGAGGACACGACGCATCAGGGCTCCTCCTCGACGATCAGGGCGCGACGCGAAGCAGGCGAGGCGCCCACCAACAGCTATTGCTGGCAGTCTGCGCCGCGGGGCGGTCATCTCGCATCACAGCAGTGCCGCGGCTGGTCGAAACGTGGTGCCCGGCCGCACCGGGAAGCTCGGGTCAGCGTCCCAGGACGCCGACCAGCTCGCGAACCGCGTCGGCCGATCGCTCGAACGCCGCACGCTCCTCCGCGGTCAGCTCGATCTCGAAGACCCGTTCCATCCCCCCGGCACCGAGGACAACCGGGACGCCCACGAACAGCCCGTCGATGCCGAACTCGCCGCGCAGCATCACCGCGCACGGCAACACGCGCTTTCGGTCCAGCAGGATCGCCTCGACCATCTCGAAGACACCGGCGGCAGGGGCATAGAACGCCGAGCCGGTCTTGAGCAGGGTGACGACCTCGGCGCCACCGTTGGCCGTCCGTTCCTCGAGCGCGCGCACCCGGTCGGCGGGCAGCAACTCCGTGATCGGCACGCCCGCCACGGTGCTGTAGCGCGACAGCGGGACCATCGTGTCGCCGTGGCCGCCGAGCACGAAGGCGTGGGTGTCCTCCACGCTCACGCCGAGCTCCTGAGCGATGAACGTCCGGAACCGGGCGCTATCGAGAACGCCGGCCATTCCGATGACGCGTTCGCGCGGGAAGCCGGACGCGTCCATCGCAACGTGGCACATCGCGTCGAGCGGATTAGTGACGACGATGATGATCGCCTTCGGCGATGCCTTCGCCGCCTGCTCCACGACGGAGCGGACGATCCCCGCGTTCTTGGTCAATAGATCGTCGCGACTCATCCCGGGCTGGCGGGCGAGGCCCGAGGTCACGACGACGATGTCCGAGTCGGCGGTGTCGGCGTAGTCGTTCGTGCCGAGCACCCGTGCATCGTGGACGACGACCGGCGCGGCCTCGGCGAGGTCCAGGCCCTTGCCCTGGGGCAGGCCCTCAACGATGTCGACGAGCACGACGTCGGCCAGACCGGCCTCGGCGACGCGCTGCGCGGCTGTCGCGCCGACGTTGCCGGCGCCGATCACGGTGACCTTGTTGCGGCCCATGCGGATCTCGATCCTCCTGCGCGCTGGGGCATCAATTCTAGGTGGACGTTCGTGGGCACCAGGCCTCGACGGACGACGATGGCGCCCGCCATCCCTGCGCCAGATGATCGACCGTGATCACCGCCACCTCGGAGAACTCGACCTCATGACCGACATCCTGCTTATCGCTCTCCTCATCGCCGGCCCCGGCAGCTAATCGCGAGTTGGCTCGCGTTCCTGAACGCAGCGATCGGGACGGACGCGTCAGACCTCGACGAACGGGCCCTGGTCAGCCCACGCCGGGGTCTGCGTGGATCTCAGGGAGGGGCGTTCCCGGTGTGACGCTCGGCCCGGCGGCGCGGATCGCGCCGCTGGTCCCGGACGCATATGCCTCGAAGTTCGCCCCGAACATCGTGGCCAGGTGCGCCGCCTGACGGTCGTAGGCCTCCTTGTCGGCCCAGGTGGCGCGCGGGTCGAGAAACTCGGTCGGGACATCAGGACACGTGCGCGGGACCTCGAAGCCGAAGACCGGGTCGGTCCTGGTCGTCGCCTTCGCCAGGCGGCCATCGAGCGCCGCCCGCACCATCGCGCGCGTATAGGCGATGTTCATCCGCTCACCCGTGCCATACGGGCCGCCCGTCCAGCCCGTGTTGACCAGCCAGACCGCGGCACCATGCCGCTCCAGGCGGTCGGTCAGCATCCTCGCGTACTCCCCGGGATGACGGGGCATGAACGGCGCCCCGAAGCAGGCCGAGAACGTCGCCTTCGGCTCCTTGACGCCGACCTCGGTGCCGGCGAGCTTTGCCGTGTAGCCGCTGATGAAGTGGTAGGCCGCCTGGGCGTGCGTCAGTCGCGCGATAGGCGGCAGGACCCCGAACGCGTCGGCGGTCAGGAGGATCACCGTCCGCGGATGGCCCGTGGCCCCGGTCGGGTCGGCGTTGCCGATGAAATGGAGCGGGTAGGCGCCACGAGTGTTCTCCGTGAACCGTTCCGAATCGAGGTCGAGCTCGCGGGTCTCGGGATTGACGTCGACGTTCTCGAGGACCGTCCCGAACCGGCGCGTCGTCTGGAAGATGTCCGGCTCGTACATGGGCGAGAGGCGGATCGTCTTCGCGTAGCAGCCACCTTCGAAGTTGAACAGCCCCTCGTCGCCCCATCCGTGCTCGTCATCACCGATCAAGCTGCGCTCGGGATCGGCCGACAGCGTGGTCTTGCCGGTGCCCGACAGGCCGAAGAAGACCGCGCTGTCGCCGGCCCTGCCGACATTGACCGACGAGTGCATCGGGAGCACGCCCTCGTCGGGCATGAGGTAGTTCATGACCGTGAAGGCCGACTTCTTGATCTCGCCCGCGTACTCGGTGCCGACGATGATGATCTCCATCCTCTGGAGATGGAGCAGGATCGCGGTCCCGCTGCGCGTCCCCTCGGTCTCGGGATCCGCCTGGAACGATGGCACGCAGATGATCGTGAAATTGGGCTGGAATCCGACGAGCTCGCTGGCCCGAGGCCAGCGGAACAGGTTACGCGCGAAGATGCTGGCCCACGCGGTCTCCGTGTAGACGCGCAAGCGGCGCTGGTGCTCAGGGTCCGCCCCGATGAGGAGGTCCTGGCTGTACAGGTCGCGCTCGGCGCAGTACGCGACGAGGCGAGCCCGCAGACGGTCGTAGTGCGCCTCGCTGATCGGGCGGTTCACCTCGCCCCACCAGATCTTGGCGCTGCTCGACGGCTCGTCGACGAGGAACTTGTCCTGCGGGGAGCGTCCGGTGTGCTTGCCGGTCCGGACCACGAGCGGCCCCTCGGCGGCGATCAGCCCCTCGCCCGCGCGGATCGCGTCCTCGACCATCTCGGCGGTCGGGAGATTTGATCGCACCCGACGCCCCACCGGCAGGCGCGTCCGTCCGACGCCGGTCGGCGGCGGGTGGTCCGGGCGGGTGGGTCGCGTAGTGGCCATCTGTGGACTCCTCAGCGCAGGCGATCGCTTACGGATCGACCGGCCGCGCGTGCCGCTCGCGATCACGGGCTACGACCCGACGATCGTGGCGGAAGTCGGCTTCCACAGTCGCGTTGGACCCCAGCCTACCACGTTGCGGGACGGTTGCGGCTGGGTCGCGAGGACCAGTGGCGCCGTACCATGGTCCTCCACCGTCACATCCGCGACATCCCGAGGAATCCGATGACTGACACCCTTATCCCCGATCGCGAAGCGGCCGCTGCCGAGCTCGCCGACCTGCGGCTGCGGACCGATCTCTTCATCGACGGCGACTTCCGGCCGGCCCGCGACGGGCGGCGATTCGTAAGCGAGAACCCCGCCACGGGACGGCCGATCGCGGAGGTGGCCGAAGGCAGCGCCGCCGACGTCGACGCGGCCGTCGCGGCCGCGCGGGCCGCGGTCGACAGCAGGGTCTGGTCGCGGATGGACCCCGGTGGCCGGAAGCGGATCCTGCTCGACTGGGCCGACCGGATCGACGCGGCGGCACGCCCGCTCGGGCTGATCGAGACCATCGACGCCGGCAAGCCGATCTCCGACACCGTGGGCCTCGACATGCCCGAGACGGCGGCTTGCATCCGCTGGCACGCCGAGGCGATCGACAAGCTGTACGGCCAGGTCGCGCCGGCACCGGACGGTGTGGTCGCGACGATCACCCGCGAGCCCGTCGGCGTGGTCGGCGCGGTCGTGCCCTGGAACTACCCGGCGCAGATGGCGGCCTGGAAGCTCGGGCCGGCGCTGGCGACCGGGAACAGCGTCGTGATCAAGCCGGCATCGGCGACGTCGTTGAGCCTCCTGCGGATCGCCGAGCTCGGCACGGAGGCGGGCATCCCGGAGGGCGTCCTCAACGTGGTCACCGGGCCGGGCGATACCGTCGGTGCGGCGATCGGACGGCACCCCGACATCGACTGCGTCACGTTCACCGGCTCGACCGAGGTCGGTCGACGTTTCCTGACCTGGTCGGCCGAAACGAACCTGAAGCGGGTGCTCCTCGAGCTCGGCGGCAAGAGCCCGCAGATCGTCCTCGGCGACGTGACCGACATGGCGAACGTCGCCGCCAACGCCGCCGTCGCCATCTTCTGGAACATGGGCGAGAACTGCAGCGCCGGGTCACGGCTGCTCGTGCATCGGTCACGCAAGGACGACCTCCTCGACGCCCTCCAGGCGGAGCTCGCGGCGTGGCCGGTCGGCGATCCGCTGGACCCGTCGACCAAGATCGGGGCATTGATCTCGGCGCAGCAGCTCGAGCGCGTGCTGGGCTACGTCGAGGTCGGCCGCTCCGAGGGCGCTCGGCTCGTGACCGGCGGCCAACGGATCCTCGAGGAGACCGGCGGCTACTTCGTCGGCCCGACGATCTTCGATGGCGTTCGGAACGACATGCGCATCGCGCGCGAGGAGATCTTCGGTCCCGTCCTGTCGGTCATCGAGTTCGACACGGAAGCTGAGGCCGTTGCGATCGCCAACGACACGGCGTACGGGTTGGCGGCGTCGATCTACACGGACGACCTCAACGTCGCCCATCGCGTCGCGCGCGAGCTGAAGGCCGGTACCGTCGGGGTCAACGCCTACGCCGAGGGCGACATGACCACGCCGTTCGGCGGCTACAAACAGTCCGGCTTCGGCGGGCACGACAAATCGGTCCACGCCCACGACCAGTACACCGAGATGAAGACGACCTGGATCGTGTTGAAGCCCGCGCGCTCACCGGGCTGATACGGCGGACGGCCGCGAGGAGCTCGCGGCGACCGGCCCCCGGCCCAGGGCCCGGCCGGGTTTCGAGGGCCCGCCGGCGCGAAAGATGCGGCTCGATCGGCCGGTGCTCGCGGCAATTCTGGTGGGATCAGAGGGCCGAGCGGATGGGTACCCGATAAGCGGCCGGTGGGCCTCCACACTTCGCCGCGGAGCCCGAACCCATGCACGGCGACCGCACCCAACGAACCGAGCCGCCTCCGTGTACCCTCCGAACCCCCGATTCTTCTGATGCCACCAGAATCGACGGTTCGAACGGTGCCGCGGGCGGCAGCTGGCCTTGACCGCGACCTCAGTTCACCCGTAGCATCCTCGGTACAACCGAAGAGCACGTATCAAGAGTTGGCTGAGGGACCGGCCCGTTGAAGCCACGACAACCTACCGACGCGAGGTCGGCAAGGTGCCAAGTCCGGGCAGGGCAGCCTGCGAGATACGGGTCTCTCCGGAGCCCCATTGATCGACCAGGGTCCTGAGCCCGCCACGACCGGTCCGCCTCGCCAGCGCACGCGACCTGGAGATCGATCGTGACCACCCAGACACTGCCACCGCCGACGACCGCCACACGTCCCACCTCCCCGTCCGCGCCGACCGCCGGGGCGTGGATCACCGGCATGGCCTGCCGCAACTGCGGCCATGCCCAGCCGCTGGCGATCGCCTACGTCTGTCCCGCCTGTTTCGGACCGCTTGAGGTGACGTACGACCACGCCGTCAGCGGCGCGGCCCTGACGCGCGACACCATCGCCGCCCGTGCACCCGGGATCTGGCGGTACCTGGAGCTGCTCCCAGTCGACGTGGCGCCGGCGCGGTCGCTGCCCGTGGGGTCCACGCCATTGATCGCCGCCGATCGACTGGGACCGACTCTCGGGGTCGACCGGCTCTGGCTCAAGGACGACACGCGGAACCCATCGCTGTCCTTCAAGGACCGGGCGGTAGCCGTGGCCGCGGCTCGCGCGGTGGCATTCGGCGTCCCCGCGCTCGCTTGCGCGTCGACCGGGAACCTGGCCGGCGCCACGGCCGCCGCGGCGGCGGCGGTCGGGCTGCCCGCCTACGTCTTCATCCCGGCCGACCTCGAGCAGGAGAAGGTCGATCACGCGCTGGCGTACGGCGCGACCGTCGTACCCATCGACGGCACCTACGACGACGTCAACCGACTCTGCCTGGAAATCGCGGACGAGACCGGCTGGGGGTTCGTCAACATCAACCTCCGCCCGTTCTACGCCGAAGGATCGAAGACCCTGGCCTACGAGATCGCCGAATCCCTCGGCTGGCGGACGCCGGACGTGGTGGTCGGCCCGGTCGCATCGGGTGCTATGTTCACGCGGGTCGCCCGCGGGTTCGAGGAACTCGCGGAGATCGGGCTCGTCGAACGGCGGCCAATCCGGTTCGTCGGCGGTCAGGCGACGGGTTGTGCACCGGTCGCCGACGCGTGGGCGGCTGGGACCGACGTGATCGAGCCCGTCCGTGCGCCGGACACGATCGTCCGTTCGCTGGCGATCGGCAACCCGGCGGATGGGCGGTACGTGGTCGAGGTGGCCAGGGCGTCCGGTGGTTCGGTCGAGTCCGTGCCCGACGACGTCACGGCGGCGGCGATCCGCGACGTGGCCAGGCTCGAGGGCCTGTATCCCGAGACCGCCGGCGGAGTCACGCTCGGGGCCGTGGCGGCGACTCGGCGTCGCGGCGTGATCCGGGACGGCGACGAGGTCGTCGCGCTGCTCACCGGCAACGGCCTCAAGACACCGGATGCGAGGTCGCTCGGGTTGCCGACCGGGGCGGCCGCCGTCGCCAGGCCGGGTCAACCCGGGCTCGCGCCCGTGATCCGACCGAGCCTGACGGCCTTCGAGTCGTGGCTGGAGGGTGTGTCGTGAGTACCGTCCGCATCCCACCCACGCTGCGCACGGCGACCGGAGGCCAGAAGCTCGTGTCGGTGTCGGGCGGCACCGTCCGCGAGGTGATCGCGGGCCTCGTCGAGGCCCATCCGGCGCTCGAGGCGCAACTGATCGGGCAAGACGGAGACCTGAACCGTTTCGTCAACGCGTTCCTCAACGACACCGATGTCCGCCATCTCCAGGCGCTCGAGACACCGGTCGCGGAGGGCGACACGCTCGTCCTCCTCCCGGCCATGGCTGGAGGATAGGACCCGCCGATCATCGGCCCGGAGTACGCTGGCGACCTCCCGTGGAGGTCCGATGACGTCGCCCGGCGATCCGCAGCCCGCCAACGACCCGTACTGGTACGAGTACCTGACGAAGGGCGACAGCATGGAGCGGCGGGCTCGCCGCCTGTTCAACCACATCCCACATGGGCCGCGCTGCAAGATCTGCGCCGCCCCCTTCGGCGGGCCGGGTGCCCCGTTCATGCGGGTGATCGGCAAGCGACCCTCGGACAAGAACCCGGCGATGTGCAACTCATGCTTCGACCACCTCGCCAAGCACCACGGCGGTGCCGAGATCGAGGCGAGCTTCCTGTTCGCCGACATCCGCGGGTCGACCGCGCTCGCGGAACGAATGTCGCCGACGGAATTCCGTGCCCTCCTCGATCGCTTCTACGTCGCCGCAGGGACGGCGGTGTTCGATCATGACGGCGGCGTCGACAAGTTCGTCGGCGACGAGCTCGTCGCGTTCTTCTTCCCGCTGATGACCGGCGCCCGCCATGCCGCGAAGGCCGTCGCGGCGGCAACTGCCCTTCTGCGCATGACCGGGCACGACGATCCGGGTGGCCCGTGGGTGCCCGTCGGTGCGGGCGTCGCGACCGGGAAGGCATGGGTGGGTGCGGTCGGCGATGAGAGGCGAATGGACATCACGGCGCTTGGCGACCCCGTCAACACGACCGCTCGGCTCGCCGCAGTCGCGCGGGCGGGCGAGGTGCTCGTCACGGTGGAGGCGGCCGAGGCGGCGGGCCTCGATCGGTCACTCGAACCGCGCGAGCTCGAGCTCAAGGGCAAGCAATCGCCGACGCGGGTCGTCAGCCTGACGGTCGGGCCGACCGCGGCGCTCGCCGGTAGCGGCTAGCTAGACCGCGTCCAGCGCCTGACGCAGGTCGGCGACGAGGTCGTCGATGCCCTCGATCCCGACCGACAGGCGGACGACGGCCGGATCGACCTCGAGCGGAGAACCCGCGACCGACATGTGGGTCATGGCGGCAGGGACCTCGACCAGGGACTCCACCCCGCCGAGCGACTCAGCGAGCGTGAACAGCCGCATCGCCTCGGCGCTGGCGACCGCTCGCTCGGCGGCCGTCCGGGAGGCCCGCGCCGCGGGCTGGAACGAGACCATGCCACCGAACCCCGGGTAGCTGACGACTTCGACGTCATCACGACCGCGCAGGAACTCCGCCACGGCCCGTGCGTTCGACTGGTGCCGCTCGACCCGCAGATGGAGGGTCCGCAACCCGCGCAGGACCAGGAAGCAGTCGAACGGCCCGGGCACGCCGCCCATCGCGTTCTGCAGGAACCGCAACCGCTCCCCGACCGCGTCATCCGAGGTGACCGCGAGACCCAGGATCGTGTCGGAATGGCCGGCCAGATATTTCGTCGCGGAGTGGAAGACGACGTCGGCGCCGAGCGCCAGCGGCCGCTGGATCGCCGGTGTAGCGAAGGTGTTGTCGACGACGATGAGCGGCCGCCGACCGCCCTGGTCCGCCCGGCGCCGGACGGTGGCGGCGACCTCCGCGATGTCGACGGTCTTGAGCTGCGGGTTCGTCGGGGTCTCGAACCACACCAGCCGCGTGCGTTCCGAGAGCGCCTCCCACAACGCATCCATGCCCGAGGTCAGGTCGATGAACGTCGGGGTGACCCCGCCACCGGGCCGTCTGACCTTCTCGAGATAGCGGTACGTGCCGCCGTACACGTCGTCCCCGACCACGATCTCCTCACCCGGCTCGGCGAGCTCGGCGATCGCGGCGGTCGCCGCGGATCCCGAGGCGAAGGCGATCCCGTGCAGGCCGCCCTCTAGCACCGCGATCGCACGCTCGAGGCGCTCGCGGGTCGGGTTCTGCGAGCGGGCGTATTCGTAGCCGCGGCGCGGCCTGCCGACGCCGTCCTGCTCGTAGGTCGAGGTCTGGTAGATCGGCGGGGCGACGGCCCCGGTCAGTTCGTCGGGCTCGGCGCCGGCGTGCACGGCGAGCGTGTCGAACGACGGCTCCTGCTCGTCGGGATCGGGCATGCCGGCCATGATGGCACCGCGGCGATCAGGTCGTGGCGGTCCAGCCGTCGAGTTCGAATACGAGCTCCAGCCCGTCGATCTCGTCCATCTGCGTCCTCGTCTGGCGGAATCCGAAACGAGCCAGGACTGCTTGCGAGGCGAGGTTATCGGGCGCGGTCGAGGCACGGAATCGTGTCACGCCGTGCTCGCGGTTCGCCCAGTCGAACAACGCACGGACGACCTCGGTCGCAACGCCCTGGCGCCGGTATTGGGGCTCGACCCTATAGCCCACTTCGACCCTGCCGTCGTCGTCCGGCGGTCCATGGAAGCCGATCGAGCCGATGACGTGGCGACCTCCCTCGTCATCGACGACGATTGCCCGCCCAAGCCACGGCTGGATGCTCGGATCCTCGCGAAGCTGAGCGGTCCGATATTCCAGGAAATGCTCGAGGTCGTGGGCCATGTCGGCCGGTACCTTCGCCGCGATCTCGCGAGTCGATCGATCGAGGTCGCCGGCCGCCAGTGCCTCCATGAATTCCAGCGACATCGAGACGAGCTCGAAGCGCGGCGTGCGGATCGATGGCAGGGAGGACATCGGTGCATCTTCGCACCACGCCAGGCGGTCTGGAGAACGTGATACGCTGAGCGCGCACGTTTCAGCTCCGAGGACCCATGGATCACACCGCACCCAGCCCCGCCACCACGATCCCTTTGCGCGAGCGCCTGTTGGCGTGGAAGGAGATCTTCGAGACCGCCAACCCGCCCGCGACCCGTCCCCTCGACACGGTCGGCAAGTGGCTCGTGATCACCCGCGCCGCGGTCTTCCCGATGACGATCTGGTCGGGGTTGATCGGCGGACTGCTCGCAGTCGAGGCGAACCGAGTCCACGCCGGCCCACCAGTCGACTGGGGCCTGTTCCTGCTCGCGGTCGTCGGTCTGGTCTTGGCGCACGCTGCGAACAACATGATCAACGACTACTTCGATACGACCGGCGGTGTCGACACCGACGACTACGTCCGAGCGCTCTACGCGCCTCACCCGATCCTGTCGGGCTGGGTGACGAAGCACCAGCTCGAGGCCGCGATCCTATTGGTCAACGCGGTCGGCGCGGCGATCATGCTGGTCCTCGCCGCGATCCGAGGGCCGTTGATCATCGCCTTCGCCCTGGCCGGGCTGTTCGTGTCCGTCTTCTACGTCGCACCACCGATCCGCCTCAAGCACCACGGCCTGGGCGAGCCCGGCGTGTTCCTCGTTTGGGGCCCGCTGATGATCGGCGGGACGTTCCTGGCGGCCACGGGCACGATCGAGCCGTGGGTACTGCTCGTCTCGATCCCGTACGCGCTGCTCGTCACGTCCGTGCTCTTCGGCAAGCACATCGACAAGATCGAGGCGGATACGAAGCTCGGCGTACGGACGCTGCCCGTGATTCTCGGCGAAGTGCGGGCGCGGACCGTGGGCCAGTGGCTGATGATCGGGTTCTATCCGCTGACGATCCTGTTCGCGGCGGTCGG
>JBIOWA010000082.1:0-3919 GCA_044868045.1 Candidatus Limnocylindrales bacterium | reverse complement strand
GATCGTCGCGTTGAGGAACCCGGCGGCCGCGTAGTTGATGCCAGCCACGATCGCGAACTGGCCGATGAGGTTCAGCCAGGCGGTCCACCAGCCCCATTCCTTGTTCTTCATCCGGCTGGCCCAGTAGTACAGGCCGCCAGCGGTCGGGTAGGCCGACGCGATCTCGGCCATCGACGCCGCGATCGCCACCACGAAGATCGTGATCAAGGGCCAGCCGATGAGCACGGCCGCTGTTCCGGCCCAGGCCAGACCGTAGTCGTAGAGGATGACCGCACCGGTCAGGATGCTGATGATGCTGAAGCTGATCGCGAAGTTGCTGAACCCGCCCATCGAGCGGAACAGCTCCTGCGCGTAGCCAAGCTTGTGGAGGTCGGCGACATCCTGCTTGATGACGTCGTCGCGTGAACGAGCCTGGGTCATCGATACCTCCCTCACTGGACCGAGCCGCCGTCTGGGGTGGCGGCGCTCGACCTGGGTGTCGGTCCCCCTCGCCTGGGCTCGGACCGAACCGGGCGTCCCCTCTGGCGCCGGGCTCGGAACCGTGCCCGGGACTATACGCGCCACGTTTGGCGCGAGGAAGGGTCGATGCTCAGAAGAGCATCGTTGTCCCGGTTGGGAAGACGAAATCGAAGGCCGTAGGCGGCAGCGGCCCGTCTGCGGCGATATCGGTCACTTCGGCGTCGCGCGTGACGGTGCCACCGACGCTCTCGATGAGCCGCAGCATCACGCCGAGCTCGCGATCGACGGCGAGATCGACCCGGTAGTCCGGCCGATCACCGTCGATCTCGACCGTCCGCGGGTGGTCGCAGCGCACCCAGATGGCCTCACGGCCTGCCACGAGCGCCGATCCCGTGATCGTGCAGCGACCCGTCGCAAGGACGTTCTGGCAATAGCCTGCGGGGTGGACGAACGTCTCGGGGATCGTCTCCATCGGCAGCGGGGTGACCGGTTCGTAGACCTTGGCCATGCCCGGGAAGTCGCGATCGTCGAGCCCGCGGGGCCGGTTGCGGATCGGGCGTTGGGTCCCGAGCTTGTGCGCGGCGGCGTACGTCCTGACGAGATCGCCGTCCGAGATCCAGATCTCGTAATGGCCGCCGACGACCTGGTCGGGCCTGGTGGTCGTGACCTTGGCATACCCCGGATGGCGGAGCATGACATCGACCTGGGTGACGTCCTCGCCCTTCGTGGTCACCGCCCGCTCCAGGATCCGTAGGCGGAGAGTAGCCAATCTGAGCTCGGCGTCGCGCATGAAGTCGAACAGCTGCGCGACCGGCGGCAGCCCCGGGGGTAGTGCGGCCGTCGATGGCAGCCGGCGTCCATCCGACGCGACCACGACGGCGGCTCGATCCCAGAGGCGGGTGTCGGTCATCGGGCCGGATTGTAGCGGCTCGCTTCGCCTTGACACCCGATGCGGCCCGCGGTATATATCGCCGTACGATATATCGCCGTACGACCGACCGAGGAGTGGCCATGTCACCGCCGTCCAGCATCCCCGACCTCGGCCGCTTCGCAGAACCGTCGCTCTACATCCTCCTGTCGCTCAGCGACGGCCCGAAGCACGGCTACGCGATCATGACCGACGTCGAACGTGTCTCCGGATCGCCACTCGGACCGGGGACGTTGTACGGGGCCCTCGCGCGGCTGGAGGAACGCGGCCTGATCGAGGCCCTGCCGCAGCAAGAACGACGCCGGCCGTACCGGCTGACCAAGCTTGGCGCCGCGACGCTCGAGATGCAGCTCGAGCACATGCAGGGCTTCACGAAGACGGCGCTCCAGCGGCTCCGCCGGGCCGCGCCATGAGCCTGGACCGCGTGCCGATCGATGCGCTCGCCGCGCCCACCCTGCGGGCACGGCGAGAGACGGTCACGACGGGGTTGTCGCGGCGGACCTTGCTGCGGCGGGGGCTCGCGGCCGTCGCCGGCCTGTGTCTCGTCGAGGCCGTCGCGGGAACGGCCGCGTTCGCCTGGCCGGCCGCACGCAAGATAACGCCGACCGTCCGCGTCGGGACCTACGACGAGCTGATCCTGCTAAATGGCAGCCTGCCCATCGCCGATGGCTTCCCGGCGTATGTGGCGGCGGCCAAGTCGTTCATCGTCACCATCGACCCGACGAAGGGCACGTGGATCCCGGGCGAGGACCCGACCGGTGACGGGACCGCGCTGAACGTCCGGGCGCTCTCGCAGCGGTGTCCCCACCTCGGCTGTCGACCCAACCCCTGCCTCGAGGACTTCTGGCTGCGCTGCCCCTGTCATCAGTCGCGTTACGACCGGCTCGGGATCAAGGTCGCCGGCGAGCGATACGGACCTGCCCCGCGCGGCATGGACCGGTTCGCCGTCCGCGTGGACAGGGACGGCGTACTGTTCGTCGACACGTCGCGGGTGACCCTCGGGCCACTGCCCGTCGAGCTCGGGCGACCGGGGTTGATCCCGCCACTGGTCGAGAACGGATGCGTGTAAGGGCCGACCCGTCGCGATCCCGTTCGGCGCGCTGGCTGCGTCTCTATCCGCGCGACTGGCGGGATCGATACGCCGAGGAGCTTGCCGCCGTCGTCGACGCGCGACCGGACGACTGGCGGGTGCGCCTGGACCTTGTGCGCGGCGCAATCGACGCCCACCTGCACCCGAGGATGCCGCCCGGGATCGGGATCCTCGCCCCGCTCGTCGCGGGTGGCGCGTGGATCGCGGCCGGCGCGGCCACGCTGACCGAGCCCGCTCCACCCGATTGGCCCGGGTATCTCGTCTGGACGTTGCCCATCGGGTTGATCGGCGCCATCGCGGCATTGCGGATCGTCCTCACCGTCGGGCGCCGCTCCGGCCTGCGGGCTCCGGCCATCACTGGGCCCGCCGTGCTCGTTGCCGCAGCCGGTCACGCCATCTGGATCGTCGTTCTTGCGTTGGCCCTTGCCGGCGGCCCGTACGGCGCCATCACGGCCGCGGCTCAGTCGATCGCTGCGGTCGGGACGGTCGGGATCGGGCTCGTCCGGTGGCGGCTCGGCGACCATCCGATCGCGGAAGCGGTGCTCATCGCAGGCGGAGCGATGCTGGTGCCGAGCCCTGCGGCGTGGATCGTGGCCGGGGCCGCCTGGCTGGTGACGGCGCTCGTGGCGCGGCCGCGCGTCGACATGCGACCCGCCTGACCGGGACGGGTCAGCCTTCGCCCCGCGTCAGCCTCCGGCGGGCCCACCTTCCATGCCGGGTTCGGTCATCGATGCGGGATCGAGCAATCGGTCGAGCTCCTCGGCCGTCATGCCCCGCTCGAGCGCCAGCTCACGGATGGTCCGCCCGTCCTTGAACGCCTCCTTGGCGAGCTTCGCAGCCTCGTCGTAGCCGATCACGGGCGCGAGGGCCGTCGCCAGCATCAGCCCCTGTTCGACCAGCGCAGGACCGCGGTCGGTGGCGACCAGGCCGTCGACCGTCCGGTTCGCGAAGTTCGCGGCGGCGGCGGCCAGCAGCTCGATCGATTCGAGGAGCGCGACCGCGGTCACCGGCAGCATGACATTCAGCTCGAGGAAGGAGCCCGTTTGGGCGAACGCGATCGTCGCGTCGTTGCCGACGACCCTCGCCACGACCATCGTCAGGCTCTCGATGATCACCGGGTTCACCTTGCCGGGCATGATCGACGAACCGGGCTGCGTCTCGGGGAGTGCCAGTTCGGCGATGCCGGCGCGTGGTCCCATGCCCAGCAAGCGGATGTCGGATGCGATCTTCCAGAGCCCGAGCGCCGTCGTGCGGATCGCGCCATGCGCAGCGATCGGCACGTCGAGCGTGGCCTGTGCGTGGAAATGGTTCGGCGTCTCGCGGACCGGTAGGGTGAGGAGCTCGGTCAGGCGCGCACAGGCGCGCGCCGCAAATTCGGGATGGGCATTGATGCCCGTGCCGACCGCCGTGCCGCCGAGCGGCACCGTCAGCAGCTCGTCGCG
>JBIOWA010000081.1:0-2925 GCA_044868045.1 Candidatus Limnocylindrales bacterium | reverse complement strand
ATCGAGGTCCGCGCGACCGTCGTGCCCGGACCCTGACCTTCAGTCGAGGACGGTACCGAGGATCGCCCGCGCCTCGGCGAGGGATGGCAGACGCGGGGAGTTGCGGATCGCGACGTCGTCGATGGCGTCCTGCGCGACGACGTCGAGCATGGCCTCGTCGAAGCCAAGCGAGCGAAGCGTCGGTCGCTGGCCGAGGCTCGCCAGCAGCCGGCGGAGCTCGCCGATCGCGGCGCCCGCGGCGGTGGCCTCCTGCTCCGTGGTCGAGGCGGCTCGCAACGCCACTCCGACGAGTGCGAGCTCTCGGTCACGCAAGCCCTGCTCGGCGGCATAGAACGACAAGACTTCAGGCAGCACGACCGCCAGCGCCGTCCCGTGGGCCACCCGTCCGCGCGTGCCCAGGGCGTGGCCGAGGGCGTGGACAAGGCCGACGCCGGTCCCGCTCGCCTGCCCGACGCCGGCGAGGTGCGACGCCATGAGAGTCTGCGACCGAGCCTCCAGGTCGGAGCCGTCCAGAACGGCTCGCGGCAACCACTCGGACACGGTGCGGATCACGCCGAGGGCCGTGGCCTCGGCGAACGGGTTCCCGTTGCGAGAGAGCAGCGATTCGAGCGAATGGGTGAGCGCATCGACGCCGGTCGCGGCGGTCACCCCGGCCGGCAACCCGACCGTCAGGCCGGGATCCAGGATCGTCGCGTAGGGGAGCAACGAGGGATGGCCGATGTAATCCTTGCGGCCGATCTCCGCGTGCGTGATCACCGCGAACGGGTGCGCTTCCGAGCCGGTCCCGGCCGTCGTCGGGATGGCCACGATCGGGCGGCCGGGGATGAGCGCGGGCCCGTCGTACTCGAGCTCCCACAGTGGCCGGTCGTTGGCGGCGAGGAGGGCGATCGCCTTGGCGGCATCTATCGCCGATCCGCCGCCGATGGCCACGATCACCGCGTCGTCCGGCCTGAATGCCCGAAGGGCCGCCGCACCACGCTCGACCGTCTCCCCGGCCGGGTTCGGCTCGACCTCAGCGAACACCTCGACCGGGATCGAATCCTTCGCCAACAGGTCGAGTGCGCCCTGCACCACCCCGGCCGCCATGACCCCCGGGTCGGTCACGACGAAGGCATGCGAACCGCCGGCCGCGGCGACCATCTCGGGGAGTCGGCTCATGGCCCCCACCCCGAACACGACCCGGTTGCGCAGTACGATCTCGATCTGGCGATCCGCCAGTCGGCTCACCGAACGATCTCGACGACCTGGTCGATGCTCGTGTCGCGGCGGACGGTCAACCAGCGTCGACAACCGAACGCGTGGAACCATCGCTCGGTCGTCAATCCGTCGGGGTTCTCGAACACCCAGACCTCGTCGAAGTCGCGCTCGTCGGGATCGGTGATCGAGTCCGGCACGTCGCGTCGTTCGCCACCGAACGTGAACTCGTCGAGCGGTCGCCGGCCGCAGTTCGGGCAGTCGAGCCAGAGCATCAGCGCGTCCCCGCCGAACCCTGGTCGGCCATGGCGTGGTCGGCGCGGAAGCGACCGAGACCGAACGGCTCGATCAGCGTCGGCGTGCGACCCGTGGCGATCAGTTCGGCCATCGCCTCGCCACCGGCCGGGATGGCCTTGAACCCCCAAGTGCCCCAGCCGGTCGTGACGAGGAAACCCGGCACCCCGGTCTCGCCCATGATCGGCGAGAAGTCCACCGAGATATCGCAGATCCCCGCCCACGTCCGCAGGATCCGTAGTTCGCGCAGGAACGGCAGGATCCGCGTGATCTTGTGGGCGTAGCCGCGGAGGGCGGCGAACGACGACTGGCGCGAATACGACGGCTGCGAATCGAACTCCGCGCCGATCAGCATCTGGCCACGCTCGGTCTGCGAGACGTAGCAGTTGAGCTCCGTGCTCGCGACGATCGGCCCGAACCCCTGGGCGTAGTCGTTGGTGACGAAGGCGTGGAGTGGATGCGTCCGGATCGGAAGGCGCAGACCGGCATGGGCGGCCATCGCGGTGACCCGCCCGCCGACGGCCGACAGCACGATGCCCGCGGCGATCGGGCCCCGAGCCGTCTCGACGCCGACGACGCGGTCGCCGTCGCGGAGCAGCCCGGTCACCGGCAGGTGCTGGAGCACGTGGACGCCCTTGTCGGCGGCGCCCGCCGCGTAAGCCCAGGCCACGCGGTCGTGCCGCGCCGTGGCGGCCTCGAGGTGATGCGATGCGCCGAGCACCGGGTAGCGGCCGCCACCGGTCAGATCGATCTGGGGGACGAGTTCCTTGATCTCGGCCGGCGTCACCATCTCCGTCCGGGCGCCCGCAGCGGTGTTCATGAGGCAGCGGGCCCGTTCAGTCCGCAGCGCCATCTCGGTGTGGGCCAGCCAGAAGATCCCCTTCGTCTGGTGGAGGATGGCAGCCCCGACTTCCCACTCCAACGATTGGTACATCTCGAGCGAGTGCTGGTAGAAGCGGATCGCCTCGGGAAGGCCGTAGTTCGCGCGGATGATCGTCGTGTTGCGACCGGTGTTGCCCGACGCGATGTAGTCGGCCTCGATGACGGCGACGTTCGTGATCCTGTGGCGGGTCGCGAGGTAGTACGCGGTCGAGAGGCCGTGCCCGCCGCCACCGACGATCACGACGTCATAGGCATCCTTTGGCTCGTCCCAGCGCAGGGTCGGGAGCGTCGCGACGTAGCCCGCGGCGATGCCCCGTCTCATGCCTGCACCGGGAGGCGCGCCAGCAGATCGTCGAGATACGACGCGAGGACGAGGACGATGGCGGCACCGGTCGAGTCGAGATAGAGCTTTGCCGGCACGCCGGCGATGGCGCCCTGGGCGAATGCCGGCCGCTCCATCGGGGCCGGCCATTCGAGACGCGGGACGACCACGTCGACGAACTCGTCGGCGGGGAACATCAGCGCGATGAAGCCGACCTCGTGCTCGACGATCGC
>JBIOWA010000080.1:0-23623 GCA_044868045.1 Candidatus Limnocylindrales bacterium | reverse complement strand
GATCCCCGCTGCCCCGGTGGCGACCGCCCCGTCCAGCAGCGCACCGTCCGAGCCGATCCCGGCCTGGATCAGCTCCACGCGCGCACCCTCCGGCGGTAGGGGCCGCAACACGCGACGAGGACCGCGGGCACGGTCCAGCGTGACCGCCCCGTCCTCCCCCACCCGCCCGAGCGAGCCTGTGTTGGGCGACTGGAACGTCGTGAACGAGCTCGTGTTCATCTTCGTGACGTCGTCCGCGGGCTCGATCGTGCCGGCCAGGCTGACCACGACCCCGATGTCAAGCATGACCGGCGCGGCCGCGACCGCCACAGCCCCGCGCAGATTGGCCGGTCCGTCATAGCCGTCTTCGTGCGACGCCCGCATCGCCCCGGTGACCACGACCGGCTTCGCCGACGCCAGCACGAGGTCCCATGCGAAGGCCGTCTCCTCAATCGTGTCGGTGCCCTGGACGATCACGACGCCGTCGATCGACGGGTCGTCCAGCGCCGACTGGACTGTCGCGCCGATCCCAAGCACGTCCCGGAACGAAAAGTGGCTCGCCGGCGTCAGCCCCCGGTCGATCGGCACGACCTCGGCGATCGAATCCATCCCCGGCGTTCGGGCGAGGATCGAGGCGCCGTCCAGTGACGGCACGTTGCCGCCGGCGACGGGGTCGAAGCCCATGCTGATCGTGCCGCCCGTGAACACGACCGCGACACGCGGCATCGATCAGTCGCGATCGGCCGGCTTGGACCGCCAGGCAGGTCGATCTGCGCCGAGCGCCGCGGCCAGCGGGTCCTCGACATGCGGATCAGCGCTCGCGCCGGCCAGGTCAGCCGGCACGGCGTGCAGGAAGACGCTCGCGATGCCCGCAGCGAGCACGCCGATCGCCACGACGAGCATCACCGTCGCGGTCCCGATCAGGTCCGAGATCGGCCCGACCACGATGATCGGCAGGAAGCTCGCCACCGATACCAGCATGTTGAGGATGCCGAATACCCGACCGCGGACGTCCTCCGGCAGGTCCTCCTGGAGCTGGGTCTGGGATGGGATCGCCACGCCGGCGTAGGCGATGCCGGCGATGAATGCAATGAAGACGACGATCGCGAGCAGTGACGTGACCGCGGAGAGGTCGAGCAGGCTGCCGGCCCGATCGACGTTCTGGAGGAACTGGCTGATCGGCCCCGCGATCGACAATAGGGCGAGCATCACGCCCAGCACGATCAGCCCGCCTTCGATCACCCGGCGACGGGGCAGGAACTTGCCATACGAGTTGAGCAGCAGGATGCCCATCACGATGCCGGCGCCGAGCGGCAGCACGATGATGGCCGTGTCCTTCGGCTTCAGCCCGAGGGCATCCTTGGCGAAGCCCGGACCCAGCACGCCGAGCACGCCGACCAGCGAAGCCGTGATCCCGAGATAGAGCAGCGACCAGCTGATCGCGCGATGCTCGCGGATGAAGGCGAGGCCCTCACGCAACTGGTCGACCGTGGTCTCCATCGCCCGCTGGGTCGCCCCGACGGTGTTCCCGGCGGTCGTGATCGGCGCCGGCGGCGGCGATGCCGGGAGCGTGAAACAGAACACTGCCGCGAGGAAATAGAGGACCGCGACGACGATGATCACCGCCTGCGGTCCCGCGATGTTGATCACGAGCGGGCCGAGCAAGGCGAATCCGAGCGCGAACGCGGCGTTGAGCGTCAGCGTGAAGATCCCATTCGCCGACAGCAACTGGCTGCGCGGCACGACCTCGGGGATCATCGCGGCCTCGGCCGGGGCGAAGAACACGGTCACCGTGGAGATGAAGATGTTCAGCAGGAGCAGCAACAGGAAGTGGTCGCCGACGAGGAGCAGCCCGATGACCGCCGCTCCTCGCAACACGTTCGTCGCGATGAGGACGACACGCCGGTCGATTCGATCGACGTAGACGCCGGCCACGGCCGAGAACAGGACGGCCGGGACGAGGAACGACAGGATCAGCAGGCTGACGGCGGCGTTCGGCTGGGTCTCGACGACGATGACCGTCAGGCCGAACAGCACCATGTTCCCGCCGATCTGCGTAGCGGCCTGGGACAGCCAGAGGCGCAGGAACGACGGGTTCCGGAAGGCGGCGAGCGCGCCGTCGGCGGTCCCAGCGGCGGTCGCGTTCGCATCAGGCCCACCGCCATCGACGGTCTCGGAGTCGAACGGCACCCCGGAGTCGGTCACGAGACGCGGTCGGGGCCGGACCGGACCCTTCCGGCGGCCTCGTCGACGGCGGCCGTGATGGTCGGATCGCCGCGCTGAACGAAGGCCGCGAACCGGCGTTCGAGCGTGGCTCGCTCGATCAACACGTGGCGGTCGCAGGTCTGGCATCGGAGGCCGATATCCGCGCCCAGGCGATCGACGAGCCAGGTGTCGCCACCGCACGGATGGGTTCGCCGAAGTCGGACGACGTCCCCGAGCAGCAGGGCCATGATCGGTCGGTCCGGCACGGCGGGCAGGGTATCAGAGGCGCGGATGGCCATGACTCGGGGTGAGGGCGCGATCGGTGGCGGGCACGCCGATGTGATCGAGCGGCGTGACCTCCACGGCGACCTCCGGCTGGGTGGCGGCGAGCTGGGCGATGATCCCGCCCGACCGCGTGAGCGACCCGGTCAGTTTGTCGGGAGCGCCGATCGCCACGATCGTGAACGGGTCCTCGAGCGCGGCGTCCTCCACGGCCACCGATCCGGGCGGCCCGACCGCGACGACGCCCGGCACGATCCGCACGTCCTCGATGGCCATCGCCTCGGCACCGGCGTTGCGGAGCTCGTTCACGAGGTCCTCGACGCCGCCGCCATCGATCGGCCCGGTCACGAGGATCGACACGCCCGGGCCGTTGGCCGGATCGATTCCGGCGTACAGGCGGACGCGTCGCAGGTCGGCACGGAGCTCGTCGACCGAGGCCTCACCTCGCTGCTCGTTCTGGCCGAGGATCTGCAGCTCGCGCTCGAGGGTCGTGATCTCACCGCGGAGCTGGTCGTTACGATCGTTCAGGTTCGCGACGAGGACGGTGAGGTCCTGCGAGGAGAGCCCAGCGAACGCCGCACCGGTCGACTGCGTTCGGAGCTGGATCACGACGAGCAGCCCGAGGACCAGCGTGACCGCGGCGATCGTCACCTGGCTCTTGCGACGACGCACCGGAGCCCTACCCGCCCGCGACCGATCGTGGAGCAGGGAAATCTGCCGCAGGCGACTGCTCCGGCCTGGCGTAGCGAAGGGTCACGGTGCCGACGAACGCCGGGATGTCGACGGCCTGGGGTGAGGCGATCGAGACGCGGATGCCGAACCCCTCGGACCGCGAGCGGATGAAGTCCACGAACCCAGGGGCGGCCACGAGCCGCGAGTAGAGGTCTTCCGGGCCCAGGGCCGTGATCTGGTACGGCCCGGCCAGGTAGGCCGCGTTGGCCAGGATCGAGGGCCCCACGTCGATGATCGCGGTGGTCGCCGTGATGCGTTCGCCGTTCACCGACATCGCTTCCGCTCCGGCCGCCCACAGCTCCTCGACGATCGTGCGCAGGTCGTGGGCGCCGACCAGGTAATCGGAGGCATCCGCATCGGGAGCGGGCGGCTCGCCCGAGTCCTCGAGTTGGAGGACGATCCCGCTCCCGGTCAGGGGGATGAGACCGGCGGCGATCCGCGCGTCCTGGAGGGAGTCGTTGAGCTCGCGGACGAGGGCCGCCGAGCCCTCGCCGGCCTGCTCCGCCGAACGGATCTGGTCGCGGAGCTCGAGGATCCGGCTTTTGAGCGTCTCCTGGCGATCCTGGAGCTGCGTCGCGGTCTCAACGAGCGGCGACCGCTCCTGCGTCGTGTACCGGACCCGAGGGCCTTCCGAGGCGAGCTGCGCCGCGATGAGGAAACCGAGGCCGAGCAGGGCGGCACCGAGCGTCACCTGCCAGCTCGGGATCGTGCGCAACCGGGCGACCAGTGTCATGGCCCGGGCACGATCGAGCGACGCGACGCCCCGCGGAGACGCTCGCGCACGACGAGGACGCCCGCCGCCATCACGATCGCGGCGAGGATCGCCACCAGGACCCACGTCCGAGTCCCGTCCGACGTCTCGGTCGACGGCGGGGACGTCGTGGGACTAGCCGTCGGACCGGGCACCTCCGGGTTCAGATTGCCTCCCCAGCCTTGTGGCAGCGGTCCGGGTGGCGCCGGCTGCGGCCCGTATCGCTTGGGCGCGACGGCACCCAGGTCCGCCATCCAGGCGTCGTTGAACGCTCCGACGTCCATGCCGATGGCCGCCGTGAATGCCTCGTCGTCGGTGCGACCGTCGGCATAGGAGCGGATCAGCTGGATGAGAGCATCCCGTCCGTGGGTGCGCACGAAGAAGTCGACGGCGCTCACGCTCTCCGAATACGCGAGACCGAAGCGACCGGCGCTCGTCGGGAACTGGCCGGCGAGCCCGTCGAGCGGAATGAGGTCGCCGTCCCGGGCGGCGGCCTCCACCGAGCTCCTGTCGCCCGCCTCGTAGGCGACGCTCAGGTAGACCGCGAGCCCTTCGTTGAGCCAGCGCGGGGGCAAGTGGTACGGGTTCCTGACGGCGGTGTCGAAGACGAGGTGGACGAGCTCGTGGGGGACGACGTTCTCCACCCAGGGGTCGTCGATCGCCGACGGCGGGATGTGCGCGAACATGGTCCGGATGTCCGCGTTCGCCTGGCCCCCGACGTTCTCGCGGGTCCCCGGGCCCAGCGCGTCGTAGAACTTGTCCTGGTCGGCGTAGATGAAGAAATCGACCGGCTCCTCCTCGGTCACGCCGAGCAGCTCCGCCGTCTCCTTTACCGCGCGCTCCCCGATCTGGAGTGCCCGCTCCCCGAACGCGCGATCACCCTCGTACCAGTGGACACGCACGATGTCACCGCTGACCGTGTGCCAGTCAAAGCGCGTGTCCTCGATGACGGTCTTCACCTCCGGGCCCAGCGACGGCACGCCATCCGTGGTGATCCGCCAGCGCACACGGATGGGCGTGTTGGGCAGGAACGGCCCCTCCGCAGGGGCGACCGTGTACTCCAGGCGCTTGGATCCCAGTCCCGAGGGCACCGGCACCTCCGACACCAGCGGTGCGATGTAGTCCCCGGTCGTGAGCAGGACCTCGATCCGATCCGGGGCCGAATCGAGCGTCACCGGCTGGACGGCCACGACGTCCGTGTTGAAGGACCCTTCGAGCGTCGGCGTGCCGAAGTCGGGGGTGGCGGCACGGACGCCCGCTACCGGGGCGATGGCCCAGAGCAGGACGACCATCGAGACGACCGCCGCGACGACCCGATGCATCATCGATCCCAGGCCAGACCGGCGAGCCGGATCCCGCCGAGCCCGTTCTCGCTCGCCCCGAGGAGCCCATCGCGTGACAGCGCCCAACCGGACCCGTAGCTCATAGGGATGACCGGGACGTCGCGCTGGACGATGTCCTCGGCCCGGTCGTAGGCGGCCGATGTCGCGGCCTCGTCCGTCGCCGCGCCCGCGTCGGCGATCGCGGCGTCGAACTCCGTGGAGGTCCAGTTCCCGTAGTTGTTGGACGCGCCCGTACCCAGGAGGACCCCGAGGAAATCGTTCCGACCGGGGTAGTCGGCGACCCACGAGAGGAACCACATGGCCGGCGCATCGCTGTCGAGCCGTTCGAAGAAGGCGTCGAAGTCCATGACCTCGGGGTGGACGTTGATTCCCAGTTCGCGTCGCAACTCACCGACCACCGCCTCGTCGTAGGCGTTGCCGCCGGTGGTCAGCGTGACGTCGGGAAAGCCTCGTCCGCCGGGAAAGCCGGCGTCGGCGAGCAGCGCCCGGGCTCCTTCCGGGTCGTGCTTGGGGACGACATCCCGATCGCTGCGACCGGGGATCCCGGGCGGGACCATCGACGTCGCGACCATCGCCGGATCGGGCACGGCCAGCGTCGAGATCCGGCGCCAGTCGACGGCCGCCGCGAAAGCCTGCCGGACACGCACGTCGTCGAACGGCGGTGTCTCCACGTTGAAGCCGTAGTAATCGGTCGACAGCGAGGGCGTCGCGCGCAGCTGCGGGCCGAGCGTCTGGTCGTACGCGATCCATGTGGCGTCGGACGGCGACACCGGGGCGTAGTCGAGGTCGCCGCCTTCGAAGGCAGCGACCGGGCTCATGCCACCGACGTCCGTCACGAGCGTGATATTCGGCAAGGCCGGCCGGCCCGCCCAGTATTCGGGGTTCGCAGCGAGCACGATCGCAGAGCCGTCGGCTGACACCGGCCGGTAGCCGCCGCTTGCGACGAACGCATCGCGGGGATCGAGGGCGCGCGGCTCGTCGATGCCGGGCGGCACCACGCCAAACGTCGAACCCGCGACGACGGCCGGGAAGTCGGCGGCCGGGCGCAGCAACTCGACGACGACCTCGTTGCTCGCATCGGCGGCCGTCAGGCCGACGCCGTCCGCGGAACCTTCGCCTGCCAGGTACTCGCGCGCGCCGCGCACGTCGAGCAGCAGCGTCGCGAGCGGCGAGGGCCCCTCGGGATCGATGACGCGGAGCCAGCTGCGGACGACGTCGGCGGCACGTAACGGGGTACCGTCGCTGAACCGCAGGTTCGGGCGCAGTCGGAACACGATTCGCCGTCCGTCCTCCTCCATGCGCCACGACTCGGCGAGCGTCGGGCGGAGCTCGAGCGATGGATCGACGGTCGTCAGGGGTTCGAAGAACTGGTTGATCACCGCGCCGCTCTGCGCGTCACCGACGATCGCGGGGTCGAACGTCGTCGGACTGCCGATGAGGATCCGGGCCGTGCCCTCGTCCGACGCACCGGACGGGCCGTTGCCACAGGCGCCAGCGATCAGGGCGACGAGGAGGATGGCGAGCCGGCGGCGCATCGGGCGGAGTATACGGGCGGTTCCCGTGCGGGCCTTCCGGGCACGACATGAGGCCTCGCAGGACCACACCGCCGGGGGAACGATGCCTGAACCGCGAGGCCTCTGATGCGATAACGAGGTTTCGCCTCCGCCGTTAGGGGCGTCCACCGCGACTACCATCGTTGCGTGACGCTTCGCATCCGGAACACGCTGACGCGGACGGTCGAGCCGATCAAGCCGCTCGAACCCGGACGCGTTCGGATGTACACCTGCGGGCCGACCGTGTACCGGTTCGCCCACGTCGGCAACCTCCGGTCGAACCTGCTCGCCGACCTCATCCGGCGAGTGCTCCTGTACCACGGCCTCGAGGTGGTGCACGTCAAGAACATCACCGACGTGGGCCATCTCCGCGAGGACGAGTTCGATCGCGGCGAGGACCGGATGCTGGTATCAGCCGGGCTCGAACACAAGACCACGGCCGAGATCGCCGACGCATATGAGGCGGCCTTCCACGCCGATGAGGCGCTGGTCAACATCCTGTCGGCGCACGTCTTCCCACGTGCCACCGACCACATCCCGGAGATGGTCGAGCTCGCTGAGGCGCTCGAGGACCGGGGTCTTGCCTATGCCTCCGATGCACGGAACGTGTACTACAGCGTGAGCTCGTTCCCGGACTACGGGCGCCTGTCCGGGAACTCGCTCGACGACCTGCGGGCCGGCCACCGCGGCGAAGTGGAGCAGGACAAACGCGACCCGGCCGACTTCGCCCTGTGGAAGGCTGCCGGCCCGAAGCGATCGCTCAAATGGCCGACCGCGCGCTGGGGTGACGGCTTCCCGGGCTGGCACCTGGAGTGCTCGGCGATGGCGCGCCGCTATCTCGGGGATCGATTCGACCTGCATACCGGCGGAATCGACAATATCTTCCCGCACCACGAGGACGAGATCGCCCAGTCGGCCCCGCTGGTCGGCGGGCCGCCGGCTCGGGTCTGGGTGCACGGCGAGCATCTCCTGATGGCCGGCCGGAAGATGGCGAAGTCGGCCGGCAACTTCCAGCGCGTCACCGAGTTGATCGACGAAGGCATCGACCCGCTCGCCTTCCGCTATCTCGTGCTGACGTCGCGCTACGGGCACAAGCTCAACTACTCGGACGACTCGATCGCCGGCGCCGCCGCGGCGCTCGCGTCGCTGCGGTCGCGATTGGCGGCGTTGGGACCACCGCCGGCGGACGGGCCGTGGGCGGCGCCCCCGGTGTTGAAGGCCGGCGCGGCCGGCGATCGACCACAGGGAACGGCGACGGGGGCGGCCGGGTTCGGCAACGACGACGGCTACGAGATCGCCGACCGGGCGCATGGTGCTCCGGCCGCCCCGCTGTCGCCCGCCGGAGCCGCGCTCCACGAGCGCTTCGTGGCGGCGCTCGACGACGACCTCGACCTCCCGGCGGCCCTCGTCATCGTTCGCGAGGTGCTTCGGAGCGACCTTCCCGCGGACGAGCGCCGCTGGCTGGTGCTCGACGCCGACGCCGTTCTCGGGCTCGACTTGCATCGCGTCTGGGAGTCGGCCGCGGGCACGGAGGTGGTGCCGGACGTCGTCGCATCGCTCATCGCGACGCGCGACAGCGCCCGTGGCGCCCGAGACTTCGCCAGGGCTGACGCCTTGCGCGAGGAGATCGCGGCGCTCGGCTGGGACGTGATCGACGGCCCGGAGGGCTCGACGGCGCGTCGTCGCGGCTGAACGAACTCAGACGCCGCCCAGGCGCCGTCCAGGCGCGACTGTCACGCACGTTTTCGCGCCGAAGCGTCCTTGCGGGTTCGCCTGGACACATGTCCGCGACCCCCAGTCGCGCAATCGGCGCGAGGCGGCTCGCTAGCCGTTCTTCGCCTCGAAAACGGGACTCACAGTCCCCCGGCGGGATCCGGGACCCAGAGTCCCGCGCGGCCGAACGGACTCAGACGCCGCCGAGATACGTCCGGACGTTGCGCGGGTCGTCGTTCTTCCAGGCGGTGGCCTTCCGAGCCAGGTCCTCCCAGGCCTCGTTCTCGGTGGCGCCGCTCGCCACGACCCGCGAGACCGCGGTATCCAGGAGCAGCGACGCCGAGATCCAGGCGGGCGGCCCGTCCTCGACCTCGTGGACGATGATGCCGATCCCGAGCGCCTCCGCGAGCCGGGCCACGGCTTCGGCGCCCGGCTTTGGACGGGGTCCGCTGGAGCGCGACGACCGGGTCACGGGTCTCGCCAGGATCGCGATGATCACCACGAGCGCCAGAACCACGAGCGGCACGGTCCGGTCGTCGATCACGTGGTCGCTCCTCGCAGGAGGAGGTCGCGGCGCGACCCGAACCGATCGATGATCCGGTAGAAGTTGCGCTTGGATTGGCGGTTCCGCTCCTCCTCGGAGAGGCTCGTCCAACCGCGGTGCTCGTGGCGCGTCGCCGGGAGGTCGACGGCGACGGCACGCCGCGGCGCCTCCCCCTCCCCCTCGTCCCGCAGGACCAGGCTCCACCAGATGTCGAGGTTCCGGTAGAACCGGAACCGCTCATCGAGCGGCCCCCGCGAGGCGTAGTCGGCGCGGCGGAACGCGAGGCAGTAGCCCTCGATCGCGTCGACGTCGCCGGCTGGGACCTCCTCGAAGGTCCGCAGGTCACTCGACACGAGTCCCCAGCCGCCAGCCACCGCGACACTCGGGTCGTCGAGCGCCCGCGCCAGCGGCGTCACGACATCGCCGGTCGGCTCGACGCTCGTATCGAGCAGGACCACCATCGGGCCGGTGCTTCGGCGGATCCCCGCGTTCAGCGCGGCACCCTGGCCGAGCCGCTCGGACGTCCAGACGACCTCCTCGTCCGCGACGCCTTCCCGCGACTCGAGCGCGGCGGCCTGCTCCTCGGACGGTCCCTCGGCGACGAGCACGACCGAGATTCCCTTCGGGAAGCCGCGACGCAGACCGTCGATCGCCCGCTCGACGTCGGCCGGCCAGTCGGTCGCGATCAGCACGACCGTGGCCACCCCGACGGTCGGCTCCTCGAGCCGCGACGGCACGTTCCGCGACGCTCCGTAGCGGACGCGGCCGTCCTCGGCGACGTCGGATGGAGCCGACGGCGACAGGGCGAAGTCCGTGCCTCGGTCGACGATCGTCCAGCCGGCCGCCTCGATCTCACCGCGAAGGCGGTCGGCCGTGCCCCAGTCCCGATCGGCTCGGGCCCGGGCGCGTTCGTGTGCCGCAGACAACACAACCTCGGGGATCCGCGGCCGTGTCATGGGCTCAGTTGCTCCTGCGGGCGAGCGTGAGGTAGTAGAGCAGGGTCAGGATCGCTCCGATGGCTGCCGCAAGGTACGTCAACGCGGCCGCCGTCAACATCGAGCGCGCGCCGGCACGATCCTGCGCCGAGGTGACGACGCCGGTCGACTCCAGCATCGACAGGGCTTTCTGGCTCGCCTGGATCTCGACCGGAAGCGTCAGGACCGAGAACACCACGGCGACGCCGAATAGCAGGATCCCGATCGTCAGCAGCCCCGTCATATTCAGGATCAGTCCGCCGATGATGAACAGGTAGGCAAGTCCGGGCCCCACGCTCACCGCCGGCACGAGGAGCGCGCGGAACTGCATGAGCGCGCTGCCCTCGGCCAGCTGCTGGGCATGGCCGACCTCGTGGGCGGCGATCGCCATCGATGCGATCGACGGCTGGTGCGCAACCACCTCGGACAACGACAGCGACCGATCCCGGGGATCGAAATGGTCGGACAGGTCGCCGGGCACGACGTTGATCGCCGTGATCGCGTCGCGGCCGGACCGGTTGCCGAACCGCGCGTGATCGCGCAGGTATTCAGCGACTTGGCCGCCGGACAGCCCCGCCCCGTTGGGAACTCGGCCCCACCGGCCATAGGTCGAGCGGATGTACAGCTGCGCGGCACTGGATACGACGATGATCGCGATGAAGAAGATGAGGTAGACGGGATCGAAGAACACCGAGGCACTCCTGGAAACGCGATTTGATCAGCATCGTAGGGCAAGGCCGCTGCGACGTCCGTAGACGGCTGGGGCGGAGAATGAACCACAAAGGGCTGTTGTTACGCCCTACACGATGACGGGACCGCACTGCCGGTCCGACAGGAGGACGCCATGCGTGCACGAAGGATCGGGGTAGTCATCGGCATCGCCGCAGCAGCCCTCTGGGCTCCGGCCGCCTCCGCGGCCATACCGGTGACGACGATCACCATCAACTCGGTCTTCGGAGGGACGGAGACGTTCACCGCGACCGGCGGAGTCGTCTGTGACTCCGGTACCGCGGTCACCGATCCGATCTACTTCGCCGGTGGCGGCATCCAGGGTCGGGGCGTGTTCACCTTCCACCTCGTGAAGACGTTGACGTGCGACGACGGCAGCGGCACGTTCAAGCTGCTCGTCGATGCGGCGGCATCACCCACCTCCGGCGGAACGGTCGGCGGGTTCGCCGCGGGCCAGGGCACCGGTGACTACGTCGGGCTGCGCGGTGGCGGCTCACTGGTCGGTACGAGCTTCCCGGACGGGAGCGGGATCACGGACGTCTACACGGGTCGGCTCACGATCGCGCCCTGACCTCACGCCACGGCCGAGGCGTACCCTCGGCGGATGCGCGAGCCGGTCGTTCCGGGTGTCCATGAGATCCAGCTGTTGCGCGTCAAGGCGCACGCGATCCTGGCTGACGACGGGGTCACGCTGATCGATTCGGGCTACGCCGGCTCGCTGCCGCGGATCGAGCGCTCGCTCGCCGATCTCGGCAGGACGGTCGACCATGTCCGGCGCGTGGTCTGCACGCACGGACATCCCGACCACGCCGGGGGCGCGCGGGCGTTCGCGGACCTCGGCGTCGAGGTGTTCATCCACCCGGCAGACGCGGCGAACCTCGAGGTCGGATTCGGCGATGCCGTCCGGCGCCCGAGCCGCGGACGGATCTTCGCGGCGATGACCCCGCCACTCCCGCATTCCACTCCCCTCGCGGACGGGGACGTCCTGCCGGTCCTCGACGGGCTGGAGGTCATCCACACGCCGGGTCACACGCCCGGCAGCGTGTGCCTGTTCGCCGCCGCCCACGGCGTGTTGTTCGTCGGCGATGTGCTGCAACGCCGGTTCGGTCGCGTGTCGTTTGCCAGTGGGCTGTACAGCGACGACCCGGCGACGGCGCGGTCGAGCGTGCAACGCCTTTCGAGGTTGCGCGTCAAGTCGATCGTCTTCGCTCATTACCCGGCACTCGTCGAGGACGCGGCGGAGACGCTGGCCGGACTGGTTCGCCAGGCGGAGGCGTCGTAGTCGGGCGGGCAACTGGAGGGGACGTGGATACGCTCATCGAGCTGGTACGAGACGGCGGCGAACACTTCGGGCGGCAGCCGGCCCTCATCATCAGGCCGTCCTTCCGGACCCGGATCATGACCCACGGCGACCTCGCGAAGGCCGTGCCCCGTGCCGCGCGGGTGCTGAGCGATGCCGGGCTGGGCCCGGGCGACCGGGCGATCATCTGGGCCGTCAATCGACCCGAATGGGGTCTCGCGTTCCTGGCCGTTGCCCACGCGGGCGGCGTCGCGGTTCCCATCGACGTCCGCCACACGGTCGACTTCGCGAAGAAGATCGTCGAGCAGACCGAGCCCAAGCTCGTTCTCGCGTCGAAACAGACGGAGGCCTCGGCGCGGTCGCTGGGCCTGCCGATCATCTGGATCGAGGCGTTGCCGGACCTGGCCCGCCGAACCGAGCTGCTGCCGCCCGCCGACGTCGACGCCGGCACCCTCGCCGAGATCGTCTTCACGAGCGGTACGACCGGTGATCCGAAGGGCGCGATGCTCAGCCACGGCAACCTGATGTCGTGTGCGACCGAGATGAGCCGCCTGCTGTCGATCGGCCCGGCGGACCGCCTCCTGTCCGTGCTGCCGCTCTCGCACCTCTATGAGCAGGTGCTCGGCTTCATCGGACCGATGCTCGTCGGGGCCAGCATCGTCTACCCGGTCAGTCGCCAGCCGGCCGTCCTCACCCGTACCTTTCGCGACTTCAAGGTCACGCTCCTGCTGATCGTGCCCCAGGGTCTGCAGCTCCTGACCAACGCGATCGAGCGCAAGGTCGACCAGCAGGGGCAGCGCGCCCGTTTCGAGCAGCTCCATCGCCTCGCGAAGCGGCTCCCGCGCCCGTTGCGGCGGTTGTTGTTCCGGCCTGTCCTCGGTCAATTCGGCGGTCGACTCCACACGATCGGCGTCGGCGCCTCGGCGATCGATCTCGACGTCGCGCAGCGCTGGATCGATATGGGCGTGCAGGTCCTCCAGGGCTACGGCGCGACCGAGATGGGGCCGGTCGTCACGTTCACACGGCCGGAGCGAAACGTGCTGACCACGGTCGGCGAGCCGCTCCCCGGGATCGAGGTGCGGATCGCCGACGACGGCGAGATCCTGGCGCGCGGCCCGGGTCGGTTCCTCGGGTACTGGCACAACCCGGAGGCCACGGCCACCGCCATCGATGCCGAGGGCTGGTACCACTCGGGCGATCTCGGCGCGTTCACGGCAGACGGCATGCTCACGTTCCGCGGGCGCAAGAAGGACATGCTCGCCCTGCCGGACGGGCAGAAGGTCTATCCCGAGGATGTCGAGGCGGTGCTCCGCCAGGATCCCCGGATCGAGGACGCGACGGTCGTCGGCTGGCCGCCGGGCGGCGCCCTGCGGGTGCACGCGGTCCTGCTGCTCGAGAACCCCGCCGTTGCGGACGACGTCGTGCGAACCGCGAACGCCAAACTGGGCCCACACCAGCAGATCCGCGGCGTGACGGTCTGGCCGGATCCGGACCTTCCGCGAACGCACACGCTCAAAGTGCGCAAGCCGGAGGTCCTGGCGCGCCTGGCCGCCCTCGAAGCGCCCGATCACCCACTGGCCAAGGGCCCGGCGCCGTTGGGTCACGGACCGGTGATCGACGTGGACCCGGTCACGGCGATCGTCGCGAGTATCGGCGGGCTCGATCCGTCTGCGGTCCGACCGGACTCCCGGCTGTCGACCGACCTCAACCTCGATTCGCTACGTCGGGTCGAGCTGCTGGGCGTCGTCGAAGAAGAGCTCGGAGTGTTCGTCGATGACGACGCCCTCGACCCCGATGCGACGGTCAAGGACCTCATCGCGCTGATCGAAGCCGCGCGCGACACGAAGCGCAAGCCCGGTTCGTGGGCGTGGCCGCTGAGCCCGGCCATCCGGGCCGTGGGCCTGGCGACGCAGGTCCTGTTGATCTATCCGTTCATCCACGCGTTCTACCGGGTCCGCGTCACCGGCCTGGATCGCCTCGATGGCGTGCACGGCCCCGTGCTCTTCACGCCGAACCACTGCCTCCACCTCGACAATGCGATCATCCTGACCCGGCTGCCGCTGGGCGTCCGCTGGAAGCTGTCGGTCGCGGCCGGGGCCGAGACGATCTACGAGAACCCCGTCCAGGGCGTCCTCGCATCCGTGATCGCCAACGCGTTTCCGCTCAATCGCGAGGGCGGCGTGCGCAAGAGCCTCGAGCTGCTCGGCGCGCGGCTCGACCGCGGCTTCAACATCCTGATCTACCCGGAGGGGAAGCTCACGGTCGGCGGCCCGCTGCAGCCGTTCAAGGCCGGCGCCGGCCTCATCGCGGTCGAGGGGGGAACGCCGATCGTTCCGGTCAAGATCAACATCCACGAGATGTCCTGGATCGACCGGCGGAGCTGGCCTTCGCCGCTGCGCGGTGACGTCGAGCTCGTCCTCGGCGACCCGATCTGGTTCGACGCCGACACCGATCACACCGCCGCGACCACGCGACTGGAAGCCGCGGTCGCGGCCCTGTAGCGTTGTCAGCCATGGGTGGCGGCCGATGAACACGCTCGACGTCCTGATGTACGGTCAGCGGACGATCCGCTCGACGATCGACCGGTACGGCTCGCTCGACTGGGAGCGGATCGCACTCGGCGTCTGGACCGCCAAGGACCTCCTCGGCCACCTCGGTGCGTTCGAGGTCCGCTTCGCCGACCAGCTGGCACCGTTCGCCGGTGCGCCCGTCGAGAGCGACCTCCCGTCGGCCGATCCGCGGACGTTCAACGACGACCAAGCCGCCGTCCGCAAGGATTGGCCGATCGACGAGGTGATGGCGGAATTCCTGGAGGCGCACGAGCGTGCCATGCGCCTCGCCAAGCTCATCTCACCGGAGGTCTGGCGCGAGGTCGGCACGATCCCCTGGTACGGAGCCGAGTACTCGCTCAACGACCTCGTCGTGTACCAGCAGTACGGCCACAAGCGCGAGCACGATCCGCAACTCGGGGCCGTGCTGGAGAAGCACTAGCGCCCTGCTCTGCCCAGCAGCCAGCCCACCTCCGCCGGGCCGCCGCCGGGCCAACCCTGGCAGGATCCACCTCGGCCAATCGGCCCGGTTTCTTCCCGCTCATCGCTGAGGCGCATAACCCGCAAGTGCGCGCCGGATTCTGCTTGCCGCTCATCGGTGAGGCGAATATCCGGCAAGCGAATCGGACTGATCAGCCCGAAATCAGCCTTGTCAGCTCGCATTTCATGCGTGTCATCGATGAGCGGCAAGACGATGGGTTCCGGCGGCTGGTTCTAGCGCCCGTCAGCCTCGATCAGGGCGAGCGCGTCGAGGACCGCGGAGATGACCTCCGTGGTCGAGGCCGCGGGGAGGTCGATGCGGGCCGTGGCTGCCTGCGTCAGCATCGGGTTGTAGTCGCCGGCCGAGCCGGCCAGCGCTCGGAAGTCGGTCCGGACGAGCACGATCGACTTCCCGGTACCGAACGCATAGCCGACCTCCCAGGCCGTGCCCGAGTCGGGATCCGGGCCGTCCATGATGGCAACGAGGCCGTCTGACCAGTCGAGCCCGCCGACGTCGGTCGCGAAGATCCCCGGCCCGTCTTTCCCGGGCTCCTGCTCCTGGGGGAGGAAGACCTCGTGCCCGGCGGCGCGGAGAGCGGCGGTCACCTCGGCGTTCCACGTGCGCTCGGGCGTGGTGAACAGCGGTCCAGCGAAATAGAGCTTCATGGCGCGAGTATCGCGGAGGTCAAGGCTCGCGCGAGGACCGCCGTGGGTCACATGGCGGCTTCCCACCCATCGAACTCACCGCCGTGCTGGTCCGCGATCCCCTGGAAGAGATCGTCTGCACCGCGGACCCCGTCGATATCGAGGACCGCATCATGGCGCTCGCAGACGAGCGACCACTGGCCAGGGTATGCCGGAAGCGGATCCCGAACCTCACAGGTATAGCCACCGGCCTGGGCCGTTACGGCGCCGGCCTCGGCCGCCTCGCGACTGCCGAAGTACAGGTAGTACAGCGCGTGCCGCTGTACGGACAGGTCGGCACCGCCCTTCATCATCTCCCCGAGCAGCGCGATGTCCTTGTACTTGGGCCCCATTTCCGGCGAGCGCGCGTTCATGTCGACCGGCCCGTCGTCCTTCTTCTTGCGCCTGAACAGGGACATGGCGTCCTTCCTATTGCGCCGCAGGGGGCGTGAAGGTCACCCGGAGCCGCTTCTCGGTCGATCGATCGTCGCCGATCCGGAACACCAGGTCGTTCTGGCCCTCCTGGAGCCCGACGTTGATCGCCCAGTGGCCCGTGTCGTCAGCGGTCGCGTGCTGATCGAGCCCGAAGCTGATGTCGCGGGTGACCGTGAGCCCGGGCGGAGCCAGGCCGATCACCGTGACCTCCTTGGTGGCGACCACCTGACCGTCCGGTGGGCTCTGGATCGTCAGGCCGACGATCGGCGCCGACGGGCCGACCGGGGATGTGCTCGCTCCGTCGATGCCACCGGGTCCGGGCAGTCCCGGTGAGCCCGGTGGTGGCCCGCCGGCGCCCTGCGGGCGGATGAGCAGGAGGAACGCCGCGAGTGCGACCGCGATCACGACCGCGACGAGGATGATCGGGGGACCACGCAGGCCTCGTTCGAACGGCACGACGTCCCGCTTGCGCTCGACAGCATCCCTCGCCTGCTCAGACGCCTCGGCCGGTTCGCGTGAACCGCCGATGTCGGCGATGTTGAAGCCGCACTTCGGGCAGTACGGCAGGCCCGCGACGAGCGCGGTCCCACAGCGAGGACAGAAGTGAAACCCCTGTTCTGTCATCGGCGACGATGGTACGCCGCCGGCTGGACGGGTCGGGACGATGAACGTCAGACGCGGCGGTTGAGCCACCGCCGGATGACCGGCATCCATGCGGCACCGACGGCGAGCTGGGCCGCGATGATCCAGAGGATGATGATCGCCGGGACGCCGACGACCAATCCGGGCACGACGAGCGAATCGAACGGCGAACCGCCGCCGGTGGTCGGCGAAAGGGACTCTCCGGGGGTGACGGATGCGGGGATCGATGGCGCGGCAACGGGCGCGCCCAGCGTCGTCGCCGACCCCGCCGGGCTCGCCGCGACGACCGACGGCGATGGGCTCACCGAAGGGCTCGGCGACGTGGCTGTCGAGGGTTCGACGCTTGGTGTGGGTCGAGGGGGTGTCGGCGTGAGCAGCGGCAGCGTCGGGGTCGGCACCGGGAGCGTCGGCGGTGGTGGCAAGGTCGGTAGCGGAGTCGGGAGCAGCGTGGGTAGCGGCGGCAGAGTCGGAAGCGGCGTCAGGGTCGGGAGCGCCAACGTTGGTGTTGGAAGGGGCAGCGGCGGCAAGGTTGGCAGCTTCGGGGTCGCGATCGGCAGCGTTGCCAACGGAAGAGTCGGTACCGCGACCGGGACCTGCAGGGACGGTAGTGGGTCGGCCGCCGCGGCCGGCGTCGCAAGCAGGAGGAGCAGACCCAGGACGGTCGTCGCCAAACCGATGGCGAGCCCCGGGTCGGACACCCAGACTCGACGCGAGGGCACGCGGGAGGTGCGCTGGCGCGAATGGGTCAGGCTGCGCGGGTCGTCGGTGTCCACAGCTGGGTCCCGTTCCGGTCGGCGCCGGGCATCGGCGCATCGGGGTCGTGTTCGATGCCGTCGACGAAGAGGCGGACAAGCTCGGGATCGAGCTGCGTCCCAGCCGCGGCTCGCAACTCGTCGAGGGCTTCCTGGACGGACAGCGCCTTGCGATACGGGCGCGTGGTCGTCATCGCCGAGAAGGCGTCACCGACGGCCAGGATCCGCGCGAAGAGGGGGATCTGCTCCCCCTCCAATCGATCGAGATATCCCTGGCCGTCCCAGCGCTCGTGGTGGTGCCGGACGCCGGCTCGGATCAGCTCGATCTCAGGCAGGTCGCGCACGATCAGGTCGCCCAGCGCGACGTGCTGCTTCACGATCTCGTACTCGTAGGGACTGAGACGGCCAGGCTTCCGCAGGATGTCGTCCGGGATGCCGATCTTGCCGATGTCGTGGAGGAGCCCCGCCGTCCGCAGCACCGCGCGGTCCGCCTCGCTCAGCCCGATCCGCGCCGCGAGGAACAGCGCGTAGCAGGCGACGTCCTCGGAATGTCGCTTGGTATAGCGGTCCTTGTTGTCGATCGCGACCACGAGACCCTGGAAGACATCGAAGGTCGACTGCGCCGCCTTCGGCTCGGACGTCCAGGCGTCTGCGATCACCGTCCGATTGCCACCGCCCGCCTTGGCCTCGCCGAGCGCGATCGTGGCGGCCGACAGGAGCTCGTTGACCCCGGTCGCATGGAACGGGAAGTAGGTGACGCCGACGCTGATCGTCAGCGGCAGTCGCTCTGAGCCTTCGAACTGGAGGCTGGCCGAGTCCAGGGCGGTGTGAACCCGTTTCATCACGGCGGGAAGATCGCGCGCGACGGCGGCTGGCGCGATGGCCAGGAACTCGTCGGGCCCGAATCGCCCGAGCGCTTCCCACAGTGCCGATTCGGCCTCGAGCGCCCGCGCCACGAGGAGCAACGCCTCATCGCCGGCAGGCGATCCATAGGTCTCGTTGAGCAGCCGGAAGTTGTCGATGTCGACGAGCGCGATCCCGACAGAAGATCCGTCGGTCGTGGCGGTTGCCAGCACCTCCGTCAAACGCGCCGCGGTGGCGCCATGGTTGATGAGCCCGGTCACGGGATCACGTCGACGGGACTCCAACAGCTCGAGAGCCTGGCGACCCAGCCGCAGGCCGGCCGCGTGGAAGATCGCTCGCAGGAGCAGTGCGAGGACGACCGTCGCGAGGCCGGTGACCAGCAGCACGTCGCGCCAGGCTTCATCTCCCGCGGAGATCACAGAGCTCGCGTCGCGCTCGAGCGTGACCACGAGCTGGACGACGCCATTGACGGAGATCGGGATCGCCTCGTTGAGCGCTGGGCTCCCACCCGGGGACTCCGAGATCGTGGCCGTCGGCTGCCCGCTTTCGGCGGATGACCGGCGCGCCGCATCGATCGTCGGTGTCGTCGTGGCCGCGTCACCGGCCAGGATGGCGCCGTCAGCGAGCGTCACGGCGGCATGGCGATAACCGTATGACTGAGCGAGGTGGTCGAGCTTTCGATCGAGCTCCGCTCGCCGAGTCGGGCTCGAGGCAGAGCCGTCGACGTCAGCTGTCGTCAGGTTCGAGGCGACGAAATCCCGGATCGCGGGCTGGTCCCCGGCGACGGTCGTCCGGATGGCGGTCGTGCGGACGTGCTCCGATGCGAGCACCGCGAGCGCGGTGCAACTCACGCCGATGAGCGTGATAGTCGCTAGGTATACCAGTGGCAGTAAGAGCGGCCGTCCGGAGGCCGATCCGCTGGATCGACGCATGTGTAGTGCTCCCCCCAAGAGCGCTGGGTGAAGCGTGTATCCGGCAACGCCGTAGGGCAGTCAATAGGACCATTGACAGCTGCGGAAATTGTTCCGGGCCACGTCGGAGTGGGACTCAAGTACCACCAGGTGGCGCGCAGGCTGTGGATGGGCGCCTAACGACTGGCGAAGTTGTTCGCGGAGCGGCTGTACCCGACCGTGAACCCGGCGGCAAGCAGCGCTTGTCTGATCGGCGAGAGGTCCTCGAGTCGGGCCACGGGAAACCGCACGAGGTACGCGCCGGCGATCTCGACCGCCTGCACGATCACGCCACGGAATGGCGCGACCGCAGCTTCGACCTCCGCCCGACTCTCGCCGCCGTTCGTGAGCACGACGAGCTCGTCCACGACGGTGCAGTCACCGGTCGAGTCCCGGACGTGTCGGTCAGGACACCCATCGTCGGGCGCGTTGGTCACCATCGGGGTGACCACGAGCGCGACACTCATCACGACGACCGCGAGGGCACGAAGCAGGGTTCGAATCACGGCCTTAGCGTCATGGCTACCGTTCCAGGTACTTCCGAAGGAAGGCCACGGTCCGCTCGAAGGCGAGGTCGGCGGCCTCGACCCGATAGGCGTCGCGCGACGGTTCCGCGAACCAGTGCCCGGTCACGGGGTATCGGTGGATGACAACGTCGCGACCGGCCGAGCGCAGTGCTTCCTCGAAGGCGGCCACGCCCTCGTCGGTCTCGTACGGGTCGGTCTCGGCGAAGTGCCCGAGCACGGGGACACGGGCCTGGCTGAGGATCGGACCACCGGTCGAGCCGTAGTACGCGACGGAGGCGACGAGGCGCTCGCGCTGCGTCGGGCCCCACATCGCCCAATGCGCACCGAACGAGAACCCCAGCGCGGCGAGCTTGGCCGTCGGCTCGAGATGGTCAGCGAGGCGATCGACCGCCGCGAGGACGATCCCGTCGACCGCCGCTTCGTCGGCAGCGCCGACCAGTCGATCCGCCTCCTCGATCGTCGACGCGACCTGGCCGCCGAACATGTCGGGCGCCGCGATGACGAACCCGGCCGCCGCGAGCCGGTCGACGTAGGCGACCACGTCGTCGTTGAGGCCCCACCACGGGTGCAGCACCAGGACGCCAGCCGCTCCGGCCGATGGCTCGCCGGCTAGGTACAGGCGGGATGTCGTCCCGCTCAACTCGATCGTCTCGAATTCGCCCATGATCCTCCACGCGGCTGCCCGTTCGATCAATCGTAGGTGCGCGTGAGTAGCCCTATTGAGCGCGCTCGTCGCTTCGAGGCTTCAGGACCCGCCACACACGGTGGGTTGATTGCGTCAATGGGTCTGTGACGGTCAAGGCTCTTCGATTGGCGTTGTTAGTCATCGCCCTGACCGCCTTGACCGGTTGCCTACCTGTCGGAGACGACCCCGACGCCCGTGGACAAGTGGTTGACCTGGCGCGTTCTGACAAACTCATCCAGGCCGAAGGATTTGATGTGTTTGCTTTGCCGGATGGGTTGCGCCACGCTTCCCGAGACGGCCAGGTCATCGTCCTGCGGCATGACGCCGACTTGACAGTCGTGTTCTTCGACTTCCGCGGTCTCAACCATTACACGGGCTGGGTCTACACGTCAGCCGACTCGCTCCGACTGGACCCACTGGGAAACGATCCCTTCAAGGCTGATCCGCTTGGACCCAACTCGTACCGCGTAGACGCCGGGTGAGCAGCACTAGCGGCGATCACAGGTTTGGCGGCCGGGTGAGCACGGCCCTACCGATACGAGGTCAGGTCGATTCGCGGGGTGTCAGTAGCGCCGGATGTTCGGCCTTCGCCGCCAGGTCGACCAAGGCGTGGAACTCGTTCCGGAGCCTCGCTGCCTCGGCTCGCAACGCCTCAGCCTCGGGCGTGTCGTCCACGATGTCGACGAGCTGGCGCTCTGCCTCGCGCCACCTGGCCAGGACGTCCTCAGTTTCGCGTCGGTGCGGCATCGTCGGTCCCTGATCGTCAGCCAGCCAGGACAGCATGCTCGATGACATCGGCCGGCACAATCACGCCATGCGCTCCGATGAGGCACGTCTCGGCGGCCCGCCTGGCTCGCTTCCGCGAGTCCGACCTCAAGGACGACCATCGCCACGTCGCCGCGCTCGCTGATGACGCGACGGAGGGTGAACCGCGCGCGGATCTCCGGCGAAGCGCCGATCAGGCGAACGGCGTAGCTGGCCTCGCGCTCGTCCGCGAAGGCAGCCGCGAGAGTACAGACGGCAAACCGACGTCGCATGGCGCGAATATCTGGTGTGGGACCCGGCAGCCACTAGTCCGAAAGGTCACCCCTGGGCACACGCGTTGGTCATGGACGAGCTACCGAACCGATCGGAACGGTTGACCGGAGGCACCGATACCGCCTGTCAAGCGATCCTGACGGAGCTGGCCGCCGTGGTGTCCCCGTCACATTCCGTCGGACGCGGCCGGGTCCGCGGACGTCGCGTTCAGCAGGGCCCGCGCGACTCTGGCCTCGATACCCAGAAGCCCGCGATCGATGCGACCCAGCAGCTCGATACGGATTCTTGTCTGGATCGTGGAGCGAAGCGCGTCGGGCTTCGATGCGCGGCGCAGGCTCCGCTCGTCATGTAGCGTGGCCGCCAGCCTGGTCCTCGAGGCTTCGCGATCGAGATCAGTATGGCGCTGGCGTGTCAGCTCTCGATAAAAGTCAGGATGCATGGTCGCCCTCCCCTTCTTAGCCCGGGAACTGCAGCGTTGAAATGAGATGCTCGACCAGGGCACGGTCACCACTGATGACCCAGCCCCGACCGGCGCGGACCGTGATGAAGTCGACGATTGCGATCCCGTCGCAAGTGAACCGGAGCATCGAGCCTGTCGCGCCGGCTGCCGTCGCGGTCTCCCAGTCAGAGGGGAGGAAGGGTCGGCACTGGGTATGGTTTGCGGTCTGGAAGCGAACCTTGTAGCCGTCGAGCCAGCTTTCGGCGGTATCGCCCGCCGCGATCGGCTGCGAGGCGACGCCCACGAACCCAGTCGGGCTTCCCGGATCGGAAGATGGAACGAGGAACCGGTCGAGACTCTCGAGATCCGGTGCGACGACCTCACCGCTTCCCCATGGGCGAGTGCTTTCCTCGACTTGCCAGTCGACGGGCCGCTCGAATCGGTAGCCGTACCGCCGCGACGTGAACGACTCGGAAAGGGGGGTCGTTGAGCCCGAAGGTGAAGCCGTGGCCGCCGCGGCCGTCGGTGATGCGGAAGGGAACACGCTGGGCTGTTCGGTAGGCCCGCCAACGGCGAATGGCGCCACACCGCGTAGGACCAGGGCACCACCGACAACCGCGAGGGCCATGACGGCGATGATGAAGGCCGGCATCGGCCCAAGCGTCCGCCAGCGTCCAAGTGAGAGCGTGAACCGCCGCCGCTGCGTTGTGGACCTCGCCGCGACCCTGATGGCCCGACCGGTCTCCTTCGGCAGCGACGTCGGCCCTTCCTCGAACCACGCGATGAGGATCGCGTCGGGATCGCGTTGAGCGCTCATGCTGTTCTCGTCTCCACACGTTCCGTCTGGTCGTCGGCGACGATCGCCGCTCGAAGCAGTCGCGTCGCGTGATGGAGTCGTGATTTGACTGTGCCGACCGGTGCGCCGACGGCGTCCGCGATCTCGGCGAGCGGCAACCCCGCGTGGTGATGCAGGGCAAAGACCGCTCGATGCTCTGGTGTCAAGCGAACGAAGGCACGATCGAGCGCGTCTCGGTCATCGACGGAGACCATTGGATCCGGGCCGCCGGGCGTGTCCATCGACAGGCTCGTGACGTGTGAGCTCCACCGCGTATGCCGACGGATCTCCTCGTAGCACGCGTTCACGAGAAGACGCCGGAGCCAGGCCGAAAAGCGCTCGGGATCGCGCAGGTGCGGCAGCTCGCGCCAAGCAAGGAGGAATGCCTGTTGGACAGCGTCCTGTGCGCGTTCGGCGTCGCGCAGGATCCGGTACGCGATCCCATAGCACTGGTCACCCTCGAGATCGACGAGTTCGCCGAACGCGCTGTCGTCGCCGTTCCGCGCTCGTTCGACGAGGATCGTCCGCATGCAATTGGTCTCCGGCTGCACGGATAGTCTGGGTCCGTCACCCTCCATAGATGGTCTGATCGTGCGGAAGGTTCAATCCCGGGACCCCGCGGTCTGGGGTCGTCGTCA
>JBIOWA010000079.1:0-36925 GCA_044868045.1 Candidatus Limnocylindrales bacterium | reverse complement strand
GCCCGATCCTTGATGATCTGCCCGGCCGCGAGCTTGCCCGGCGCGCCCATCACGCAGCCGCCTGGATGCGTGCCTGAGCCGCACTGGTAGTAGCCGTCGATCGGGGTCCGGTACTGCGACCAGCCCGGCGCCGGCCGGAAAAAGAACATCTGCGGCGCAAGGAACTCGCCGGCGAAGATGTTCCCCTCGCTGAGGCCGACCGTCCGCTCGATATCGAGTGGCGTCCGGACCTCACGCTGGAGGACGAGCTCCCCGAAACCCGGGAAGAACGACTCGAGCGTCCGCTGGACGGTATCGCCGAGGTTCTCCTTCTCGGCATCCCAGTCGCTCTCGCGCAGCTTGTACGGCGTGTACTGGATGAAGCAGCTCATGACGTGTTTGCCGGGTGGCGCCATGTCGGGATCGATCGTCGACTGGATCGCCATGTCGACATACGGATGCTGCGAATACCAGCCGTACTTGGCATCGTCGAAGGCGCGCTCGAGGTACGTCATCGACGGCCCGATGTTCGTGAAGCCGCGGAAGTGATCGGGCTTCTGACCGAGCGTCGGGAAGGTCGGTAGGTCGTCGAGGGCAAAGTTGACCTTCGAGCTCGTGCCCTGGAAGCGGAAGCGCCGGATGTTCTCGACGAGATCGTCGGGAAGCTCGCGCGGCTCGACGAGCTCGAGGAACGTCCGCCGCGGATCGAGCGCGCTCACGACGGTATCGGCGTAGAACTCCGTCCCGTCCTTGAGCGCCACACCGGTCGCGCGGCCGTTCTTCGTGATGACGGCCTCGACCGGCGCCTCGAGCCGGATCTCCGCGCCGAACGACTGCGCCGCCCGGGCGAGCACCTGGGTGAAGCCGCCGTTCCCGCGCTTGTGGAACGCCCAGGCCCCGAACTCCCCGTCGTGCTCGCCGAGGTTGTGGTACAGGAGCACGAGCCCGGAGCCCTGCGAGTATGGCCCGACCTTCGTGCCGATGATGCTCGACGACGCGAGGTAACCCTTGAGCAGCTCTGAGTCGAAATAGTCGTCGAGGAAGTCCGCCGCGCTACCCGTCAGCAGCCGGACGGCGTTGTGGACGACGCGTTTGTCGAGCTTGCGGAACCGGTTGCCGATCCGCGCCAGCGCCAGCAGCTCCTCGGGGTCGTCGCTGAAGATGTCCGGCGGGACCGTGTCGAGGAGCGGCTTGATGGCCTGGCAGACCATCTCGATGTCGTGGGTGTACTGGTCGTACGCGTCGGCGTCGTGTTGCGAGTGGCGGGCGATCTCCTTGAGGTTTTGCCCGTGGTCCTGGGTGAACAGCAGGTAGTCGCCCTTCTCGTCGGGCGCGAAGGTCGTCGACATCAGCAACGGCATGAAGCCGTGCTTGGTCAATTCGAGCTCGTGGATGATGTCCGGCCGAAGCAGTGACAGCGCATACGAGAACGTCGTGAACCAGAACCCCGACCGCAACTCCTCGGTGATCGCCGCGCCACCGACCAAGTGACGGCGCTCGAGGATCAACGTCCTGAGACCGGATTTCGCCAGGTAGGCGCCGTTCACTAAGCCGTTGTGACCACCACCGATCACGATCGCGTCGTAGGTTCGATCGCCGCGGGAGGTCGATCTGGTCGACCTGGTCGAGCTCGTCGACCGGTCGACGCTGGCCTTGGTCGGCTTCGACTTGGTGGTCGACTTCTTCGTCGGCTTGGGCGCGGTCATCGTCATGTCAGGCCGTCTTTCGCTCCGGGTTGTACAGCGGCTGCCGGGCGACATGCGCGGCGACCTGCTCGTAGTGGTGGTCGACGGTGAACTCGAGGTTGACCTTCGTCCCGAGGGCTGCCATGTCGGGGCGGATGCGGGCGATCGCGATGTGGCGCTGCAACATCGGCGAGTACATGAAGCTGGTGGCGTAGCCGACGCGCTGGTAATCGTCGTCGTAGACCATCCAGTCCTCCATGACCGGGGCGTGGTCCTTTGGCGGGATGAGGCCTGCCTCGTTGTAGACGCGATCGTAGTCCTGCCAGTCGACGATCAGCCCGGACATCCTCCAGCGCGACGTCTTGTCGGCGATCTCGCGCTCCAGCGCCTTGCGACCGATGAACGCGCGGTCGTCCGATTTGAGGTCGCGGAACATCCAGCTCCAGCCGAGCTCGATCGGCGTCGAGCGGTGGGCGTCGTTCCACGCGAAACGGCTGGAGTCGTAGTCGACGTCGAGCAGGAGCAGGCCGGCTTCGATGCGCAGCATGTAGAGGGCGGCGAGCCCGAACGGCATAACGCCGTAGCCGTCCATCGAGTCCCACATCGTGTCCCAGACGTGGATCGCGTCGGGCGTCTCGATCCAGACCTCGTAACCGAGATCGCCGCTGTACCCGGTGCGGCTGACGGTCACCCCGGCCCCGCCGATCTCGCCCTTCGCGACACCGAAGTACGGGATGTGCTCCATCTGCGGGACGAGGCGCTTGAGGAGGTCGCGGCTTCTCGGACCCTGGAGCGCAAGCGTGCCGAGGTCGTGGCTGACCTCCTCCATCCGGACGTCGTGGCGACCGATGCGGTCCTCGAAGTAGGCGAGGTTGGGTTCGGCGCTGGTGAGGAGGAATTCGTCCGATCTCAGGCGAAGGATCACGCCGTCCTCGATGACGAAACCCCGGTCGTCGAGCCAGCAGGTGTACTGGGCGTTGCCCGGCTGGCAGGCCCGGATGTCGCGCGCAAGGATGCCGGCGAGGAACCCCTCCGCGCCCTTGCCGGTGAAGCGGTACTTGTAGAGCGGGCTCGAGTCAAAGAGCCCAGCGGCGTTGCGGACCGCGAAGTATTCGAGCTTGTCTGACATCTGGTAGCGGTTCGCCGCGAGATGGCCGGACCAGTGGTTCCACAGCTGGGTCTCGTTGAGCGCGTTCGTCCGCTCATGGAACGGGGTCCCGCGGATCATGGTTCGAGCCGCTCAGTCATCGCGCTGACCATAGTCGTTATTGGACGCGCGCGCAATATCGTTCTACGCTGCGGACGTGAAGGACGCAGCCCTTGCCAAGCCTGCGGCTTCCGTCAAGCGGATGCCGCCCGACCAGCGCCGCGAGGCGATCGTCGCCGCGGCGCTGGACGTCGCGGTCGTCAAGGGCCTTGCCTCCACGACGGTCCGTGACGTGGCGGCCCGGATGGGCACCTCGTCGGGCCTGATCCACCACTACTTCGCCTCGATGGACGAGGTCCTCGCGGCGGCGTTCGAGCGGGTCGCGACCCAGGACCTCGGGATGTCGGCGCGGCTCATGGCCGAGGCGTCGTCGCCGGTCGAGGCGTTACGGGCCTTCTTCCGGACCTACACCCCGGCCGACAAGGACTGGGCGTTCCAGCTCTGGCTGGATGCCTGGGCCGAGGCCGCTCGACGGCCGGCCGTGCAGGCGACCTCGCGTCGGCTGAACCTGGAGTGGCAGGCGTTGCTGGAGCGGACGATCGAGGCGGGCGTTGGGTCGGGGGCGTTCGTGTGCCCGAATCCGGGTGGCGCGGCCTGGCGGATCCTGTCGCTCCTGGACGGGTTGGCGCTGCAGGTCGTCGCGCACGGGACGACGATCAGTCGCGAGGACGTCGTGGCCTGGTCGACGGCCGCGGCGGAACGGGAGTTGGGGCTGGCACCCGGGACGCTGGGGTAGCTCGCCGGGGCGAATCCGCTGGCCATGCGCCGGGATTTCCGTCATTCGCTCTTCAGGCGGTCGTTCGTCAGCGGATCCCTGTCATCTGCTTGCCACGCGAGCACCTGGCAGGTTTCGTCGCCTGGATCGCGATCTGCCCTGCACGATCACCGCGCGATGACCCTCCGAGCCCTGACCAATGCTCGCCTGAGGAGCGTTTGGCAGGAATTCCTCGTCATCGGCTCGTGACAGCGGCCGCAGACGACGATTCGGCGTTTCGCGAGGCTCGCTCACACAGCGGTCGTGCGTGGCCAGGTCGGAATCGGCGTCACGACGGGGTCAAATCCGCGTCTCCGGCCGACCACGCGAGCCGTTGACAAAGACTCGCGATCCGTGCCGCGACGCTCGACCTGAAGCGACCGTTATTGCGGGCCGACGATCGCGCCGATCATCTGGTCCCGCTTCCGTATGCCCCGCTCATGGCCGCGAACCGCTATGCCGCCGGCGATCGCGCCCAGGACGATGAAGCTGGACGTGTCGATCGATCGACCTTCGGGCGAGCCTGCGAACCAGGCGAGACCCAGGACGACCGCACTTCCGATTCCGATCTGGAATGCGTTTCGCCACGGGATGCGCTGCAACCCCGCAAACAACGTAAACAGGATCGCGATCGGCAGGGTCATCGCGATGATCACCGCCAGCGGACCTTCCGCGATCATGTTGATCTCCGCTGCAGCCCTCGTCGAGCCGAGTCTACGCCCGGACCTCCTGGCGCATGAACAGCACGTACGCCAGCGCGAAGCAGGCGACCATCATCGCGACCAGGGCTACGATCTGCGGCCAGACGAGCAGGAAGCTCTGGTCGAACGAGAAGAGCGATGGGATCCGCTGCTGCGCCTGGGCGTATTGGCCGAGCGTGGCCGGCGTCGAAACCGTCGTCACCTGCGGGTTGAGCAACGTCAGCGACGCCTCCTGGTAGAGCGTGTTCGGCAATAGCCGCGTCAGGCCCTCCTGGATCCCGATGCTGCGCAGTTGATCCTGCGCCGTACCGGTGAGTGGCGCGATGACGCCGCCGATCAACGACACGATCAACGAGCCGAAGATCGTCAGCAGCAGCCACGTCCCGAAGCCGACCAGTGCCGACGTCGCGGCACGCCGGATCGCGACCGACAACAGCATCCCGAACGCCAGCCACAAGCCGACATAGGTGATCGTGACCAGCAGCCACAGCACGATCCGGAAGATCTCGGCCGGCTCCGGCACGATCCCGAGGCGGATCAGGGCGAACGCCGTCACCGCGCCGACCATCACCAACAGGACCATCGTGATCACCGCGAGCCCGGCGGCGAACTTGCCGTTCACGACGTCGTCGCGGTGGATCGGCTGGGAAAGAAGCCGCGGCAGGGTCCCGTCGGCCCGTTCGCCGTTGATCGAGTCGAACGCGAACGCAAGCCCGAGCAACGGCCCGACAAGTGCCAGGAACCCGACGACTGACGGCAGCGAGATCTGGTCGTTCACCGACGGCGTCAGCCAGAACAGGGCGATATACAGCGCCGGGAAGTCCTTCGCACCCTCGGCAGATTCGCGGACCTGGGCGCCGACGAAATAGAGCGGGACCGCTGCGGCGATCGCCATGATCAGGCCGAGCACGACGAAGCGCGCCGAGAGGAGATGGTCACCGAACTCCTTCGACGCGACGACGGTCCAGCCGGCTCGAGGAACGGATCTGGGCGCGTTCGCCGGTTTCTCGGAGTCGACGGTCACGGCACTCACCGCCGAACCTCCTCGTGTCCGGCCACGGCGGCGGCGCGGTGCGTGCCCATCGGCCCGGCGACGGCACGCCGGTAGATATCTTCCAGCGACGGCTCGACCGCCCGGATCGAGACGAGCGGCAGGCGCTCGGCGGCGATCGCCGCCAGGACCCCCGAACGCACCGTGGCGACGTCAGCGTCCGGTGCGATCGCCAGGACCCATGGCGCGCTCGAAGCCTCGCCGGAGTCGACGGTCGCGACCCCGGGGACTGCCGAGAGTACGTTCCGTGCCCGACCCCGTTCGACATCGGCGTCGGCATCCAGGACGAGCTCCAGCTCCCGCTTGCCGTCCCCGAAGCGCTGTGCGAGCTGGGCCATGGTCCCCTGCCCGATCAATCGACCGGCCGAGAAGATCCCGATCCGGTCGCACACCGACTGCACCTGGTTGAGAAGGTGGCTGGACAGCAGGATCGCCATGCCGCGCTCGCGGACGAGCCCCCGAAGCAGGTCGAGGATCTCGGCCACGCCGAGGGGGTCGATCGCGGTGGTGGGCTCATCGAGGATCAGGACGTCGGGATCCTTGATCAGCGCGTCGGCGATGCCGAGACGCTGGAGCATGCCGCGCGAATAGGTCTCGACCTTGTCGTCGGCCCGCCCGGTCAGGCCGACCTGGTCCAGCACGGCCTCGATCGTCCCTTCCGCCTCGCCGGCTTGGAGGTTGTTGAGCCGGGCCGTATAGCGGAGGTTCTCGCGTCCCGTCATGTCGGTGTAGAAGCCGACCGAATCCGGCAGGTAGCCGACACGCCGCTTGACGTCGAGCGGACCGCGCGACGGGTCCAACCCGACGACCCGCGCCGCGCCTTCGGTCGGCTCGGTCAGGCCGAGGAGCATGAGGATCGTCGTGGTCTTGCCCGCACCGTTCTGGCCGAGCAGCCCGAAGATCTCACCGGCGTGAACCTCGAAATCGAGGTGATCGACCGCGACCAGGTCGTCATAGCGCTTGGTCAGGCCGCGGGTCCGGATCCGGATCGATTCGGCCGGCACGATCGGTGCGGCCGAGACGGCCGGGCCGGCAGGGGGTCGACGTCCCTGCCGGCGTTTGGACGCGATGCGTCCGGGCGTGGCGCTCATCGACGGCCGTACGTCCGGAACACGTAGTAGAGGCCTCCGAGGATGAGCGCGATGATCGCGATCCCGACGATGGCCCAGATCGGCGATGTCTCGACCGTGAACCGGATCTGCGACGTGGCTCCGGTGGCATCCTCGGTAGCGGTTGCCCTGAAGGCCACGACGTAGTCCCCCGCGACAGCGTCCCCGGATGGCGTGATCGTTGCGTTGATGTTCGCGGTCTGCTTTGGCTGGATGGTGGCGATCCCGTCGGCCGGGTCGAAGACGACCTTCCAACCGGTCGGCGGTGCCGGTGTCGCCTCGAGGGCGACCTTGGTGAGTGGCGCAGTCCCGGTGTTCTCGACCACGAATTGCATGGTCGTGGCCGAACCGGCGCCTCCTGATGCCGACAATCGATCGTTCGGCGTCGAGAGCGTCATCGAGTACGACCCGGTCACTGCGACCGAAAGGTCGGCATCGACGGTCCGATCGCCCGCGGTCGCGGTCACCTTGATCGGATACGTCCCGGCCGGCGTGCCCTCCGCGGCCTTGGCCGACACGCTGATCGACTGCGACGATCCGGCTTTGACGACGGTCGACGCCGCGTCCGCGGCGCCGGTGAGGCTCGTATCGACGGTCCAGCCCTCCGGCCCGGTCGCGGCGGCGGAGACCGTGACGTCCTGGGCGGTGTCGTTCTTGAACTGGAGGTCGAACTTGAAGTCCTTATCCGAGGCTCCGGTCAGCTCCGGCGTGTTGGTCGTCAACGTGAGATCGCCGGCTGCTTCCGCGTTCACGCGGATCGTGATCGGGAGCACATCCTCGGCGCCGCCACCGCGAGCCGTGACGCGGACCGTGGAGGCAGCGGCGGTGGCTTCGGCCGGCACCGTGACATCGAGGCGCACTTTCGCCGGCGTCCCCGACGTCACGGCTACGCCTTCCACCACGAAGCCGCCGCCGAAGATGCTGGCGGTCCATCCTGATGGCACGCCGGACAACGACAGGTCGACGTCCGCGGATCGGGTCGAACTAACCTCGAGATCGAAGCTGACCTTGTTGCCGGGCGCGACGGCGACGGCTGTGTACGGAGTCGTGACCTCGAGCCCGTTGGCGGCGGTGACGACCGGCACGAACGCGGCGAGGATCAGCGACGAGGTGATGAGCGCGGCCATGACTCGGGCATGCCGCGCGACCGGACTTCGCAAGGTGTCCCTCCTGGGGTATCGAGACCGGGGGTCGGCTTCAGCGCCGATGAATCTGCCAAAGACGGCGGAGACGATACAACTCCGGTTCGATTCACGGTTGGTTTCGATTATTGAATCACGGTTTTCACGGTTCGCGCTGAGAGGATCCTGACAGGTCGCCGCGTATCCTTGCGCCGTGAGCCTCTACGCGATGGCGGGGCCCGGCGACCCCGGAGACCCGGGCGACCTCATCGCGCCGACGCTGATCGGTGCGTTCGATGGCTGGGTCGACGCCGGCAGCGCGGCCACGGTCGCCCTGGCACAGCTGCTCGACGACGCCCCGGCAGTCGCGACATTCGACGCAGACTCGCTCTTCGACTATCGAGCCCGGCGACCCACGCTCGACATCGTCGATGGACGGCTGGCGCTGTTGACATGGCCGGAGCTCGCGATCCGGCGGGTGACGATCGATTCACGCGACCTGCTGGTACTGGCGGGTCCGGAACCGGATGATCGATGGCAGGCGTTCTCCGGGGCGGTGCTCGAGATCGCCCGGCGCGTCGGGGTGGTCGAATGGGTCAGTCTCGGGGCCATACCGGCGGCCGTGCCGCACACCCGGGACGTGCCGATCCTCGGGACGACCTCCGAGCCCGGTCGGCTGCGCGGCAACGTCCAGCCCGGGCCGTCGGGGCTGCTGCGAGTCCCCGCCGCCGCGATCAGCGTGCTCGAGATGGCGATGGCGGAGGGCGGCATCCCGGCCGTCGGGTACTTCGCGCAAGTCCCGCACTACGTGTCAGGTCCGTATCCGGCCGCTTCGCTCGAGTTGCTTCGGGCGCTGGGGCGCCACCTCGACCTCTCGCTGCCTTCCGGCGACCTCGCCGAGGAGGCCCAGCAACTTCGAACGCGGCTCGACACCGCGACCGCCGTCGAGGAGACCACGCGCGCGTACGTCGAGAAGCTGGAGGGCATGGTCGACGAGCAACGGCTGCCGTCCGGCGATGACCTGATCGGCGAGATCGAGCGATTCCTGCGCGAGGGCGGCACCGAGGGTCGCCCGAACTGAACGCGTGCCGCCGCCAGGCCGTTGGCGACGATTTCTGCCAAATGACCGCCACATGAGCGTTGGCCAAGGGTTGAAACAGCCGGGCACGCGAGTCGTCCACGCGCGATCACTTCGCGCGGTGGCTTCCCCGACAAATGACCGCGTAGCGAGCACATGTCAGCGTTGAGTTGACGAACGACCGGGTGAGGAGCATCTGACGGAAATTCGACGACCGGCCACGTGTGGCCGGGGCCGGGCGCATACATGACAGAACTTGTCATGTCGTCGGGTATCCTTCCCCGATGCGAGCCAGCCGCCTCGTCAACCTCTTGCTGCTTCTTCAGAGCCGCGGCGGGCTGACCGCCAAGGAGCTCGCGCGCGAGCTCGAAGTCTCCGTCCGCACCATCCATCGCGACGTCGAGGAGCTGAGCGCGGCGGGCGTCCCGATCTTCGCCGAGCGCGGTCCGCTCGGCGGCATCCGTCTCGTCGACGGCTATCGCACGAGGCTCACCGGGATGACCGCCGATGAGGCCGAGGCCCTGTTCCTCTCCGGGTTACCGGGACCCGCTGCGCAACTCGGCCTGGGAACGGTGGTCGCTGCCGCGCAACTCAAGGTCATGGCCGCGCTCCCGCCGGAGCTTCGCTCGCGAGCCTCCCGCCTCGTCCAGCGCTTCCACCTCGACCCGGCCGGCTGGTTCCAGGTGAGCGAGCTGGTCCCGCATCTCGCGACTCTCGCCACCGCGGTCTGGGAGAGCCGGGCCGTGGCGATCGCGTATCGCCGCGGCGATGAGGTGGTCGAGCGCACGATCGGGCCGGTCGGGATCGTCCTGAAGGGCGGGATCTGGTACGTCATCGCGCTCGTCGACGGGCAGATCCGGACGTACCGCGCTTCGCGCGTCGCGGAGGCTACACCGCTGGACGAGACCGTCGAGCGGCCGGAGGGGTTCGACCTCGCTGCCTACTGGGCGGAGTCGAGCGCCGCCTACGAACGTGACGCGGCGACCGTCACCGTCGACGTTCGGATCGCAGAAGACCGGCTGTGGCGGGTTCGATCGGTCTTCGGCGAGGCCGCGGTCGAGGCCGCCGAGCGATCGATCGAACCCGACCGCCCTGGCCAAGTCCGCCTGCGCATGACGCTCAGCTACCCGGACGAGGTACCCGGCCTGTTGCTGGCCGTGGGCCCGAACCTCGAGGTGATCGAACCGCTCGATATCCGTGAGCGAGTGATCAAACTCGCCGAGCTGGTTGCGGCTCGTTATCGGGAGAGTGCACGGGTCGAAGCGGGCCGCTGAGTCGGGCGCATCGATCGGCTAGGGGCCTGGACGGGTTCCGTTTCGACCGGTCGAAGGAGTCGGCGGGTGCGGATCTCCGCCTCGATCTCGCGTTCACGGTCTGCCTGGAGGATGCGGGCGAGTTCAAAGTTCAACATGCCCACATTCTGGCGGTCGTATATGCCGAAACTCGTCATGTATAGACGCAAGAAACCGCTCGGCCGCTCAAGTCCCCACACTCGAGCGGCCTGCGGTGATTCGATTGTTCTTCGGTTGTTCGCTCGAGTCGGACCGCCGTCCGGCAAGGGATGCCGGCTCCGCCGTCGCCCGACATCCCGCCGGAGGATCGACGCGCCGCCGGTCGATGGTCTCGATGTCCGGCGGTCCGTTCGTGCTGCCGACACCGTATGCCCGGTGCAACGCCACACCACTCGGCGTCCGTCCTGAACCGATATGGACATCCGTCCATACTCGCCCGATGGGAGCGATCGGCCAGGTCGTCGGCGCCTCGCGCGCAGAGCGGTTCCGGGCCGCGGAACGACGGATCGGTCGGGTCACGCGGCTCCTCGATGAGCTCGTCAGCGTGCCCGGGACGCCGGTCAAGGTCGGCCTGGATCCGGTGATCGGCCTGGTCCCCGTCGTGGGAGATGCCGTTGCGGCAGGGGTCGGTGCCTGGGTCATCGCCGAGGCCGCCCGGTTCGGCGTCCCGCGGGCCGTGCTCGGGCGGATGGTCCTGAACCTGCTGGTCGATCTCGGGTTCGGCGCGATCCCGTTGATCGGCGACGCCTACGACCTGTTCTTCCGCTCCAACACCAGGAACCTCGAGCTGTTCCGGCGGCACGCACTCGACCCGGACGCCTCGACCCGCGGGGAACAGGCGTTCTTCGCCGGTCTCCTCCTGGTGATCGTCGGGATCCTGTGGCTGGCCTTCGTGGCCCTCGGCTGGCTCATCGACTGGCTCGCCACGACCCGGATCTGAGGAGGGCTAGTCGGCGACGGCCTCCTGGGCCCTCCGGAGAGCGTCATGCAGGGTGTCGCCGCGCCCCGGGCTGACCGCGGCGGCCAGGATCTCCAGGCTCCTGCCCAACCGGCCCGGGATGCGCTCAGCGCAGGCGTCCCGGATCCGCTCCGCGAGGATGTCGGCCTCGGGCTCGTCGGTCTCGGGCAGGAGGACGTGGAATCGGTCCGGCCCGGCGCGCGTCATCCGATCCGTTTCGCGGGCGTGCTCGCGGACGATGGCCCCGACGCGACCGGCATACCGATCCTCGGCGCCCGGCAACGGCGTACGGAGTCGGATCACGAGCACGGCCGCGGGTCGACCGTACCGGGCCAGGCGCGCATCCTCATGACGCAGCGCGGTGTCCCAGTCGGGCCGGGTGTCCATCGGGACCGCATCGCGAACGGCCCGGGCCTTGTCGCGGCGCGGTCGCGCCCGCGCGACCTTGCGTGGCCGCTCGGGCGGGCCGTCCAGGAACGCCTCGATGACCTCGCCGACTCGCTCGTCGTGGTGGTCGACCGGCATCACGAACCGCGGACGACGACCATTCCGTGGCGCGCGTCGACGCGAGGGCGGCGGCTCCTCGGGCAGCTCCGACATGGGGACTTGCCAGTCTAGCCCGACGGCGAGGATCAGGCGGCGAGCTCCTCCGGCTCGACCTCGATCAGCGGACTCCAGCGTTGCATCGCGTCAACGTCCATCGACCGCCAGGCGTGCCCGACGATCCAATCGAAGATGCGCTCGCGCTCGGACGGGTCGGTCACGACGCGCGCGGTTGCCGGAAGGTCAGCTCGGACCGCGCCCTTGAGATGCAGCGTCAGCCGAGGATCGGCCTCGAGGTTGCGCAGCCAGTCGCGCGTCCGTCGCGGGTTCGGCCTGCCGCTGATGTACAAATGTCCGTCGATGTTGTGGAAGACGATCTCGATCCGACGAGGCTGCCCGGTCCGGCGACCGGTCGTCGTGATGTCGATGACGTCGCCGCGCCCAAGCGCGCGCCGCACGGCATCCTGCATGTGTTCAGTTGCTCCTTGGCCAGGTCGGCCGGCTATGTGGTTGCGTATGCAACGACTATACACCCGGGGCCGGAGCGCGCAAGGCCGGCCCGAGCCCGCAAGGCCGGCCCAGCCCCGCAGGGTCGGTCAGACGCTGATCGCCAGGGAGGGGCGACCGGGCCGCCGACCGGGTGCGTACGCACTCCAGGCGGCCGCGAGTCGGGCGACGCCCTCCGCCAGTCGATCGGGGTCGGCACCGCACGCGATCCGGATGTGATCGCGGAACGCCCCGTCGGGTGAGGCAAGCGGGCCGGGCCGGACGATCACGCCGTGCCGGGCGGCGAGCCGGCTGAACTGCACGGCGTCCGCGTCGGGGAGGCCGACCCACAGGGCCAGCCCGCCGCGCGGCAGCTCCCATGACCAGTCCGGCAACTGGGCGGCGAGCGCGTCAGTCACCACAGTCCGCCGCTCGGCCGCGGTCGCCGCGGTCCAAGCCGCAACCTCGTCGATGCGCTCGATCACGCGAAGGGCGATCGCCTGCGTGATGAGGCTGCTCGCATGGTCGGCGACGATCCGCCCTGCGACGAGCCGATCGATGTCGGCGCGCGGAGCGCGGATCCAGCCGATCCGGAGGCCTCCCCAGGCGAGCTTGCTCAGCGAACCGATCGTGATGACGCGATCGCCCGGATCGAACGCGGCGATCGGCGGCGGCGTGCCAACGCCGAGGCTCGCGTCGGGCGTCAGGTCCTCGACCACCTGGAAGCCGTATTCGGCGGCGGCTCGCGCCAGCTCCCGACGGCGCTCCTCCGGCATCGTCGCGCCGGTCGGGTTGTGGAAGGTCGGCACGACGTACGCGAGGCGCACCGGCGCGCCGGCCGCGAGCAGCCCTGCGACGTCGACACGTGGACCGTCCGGATCGACCGGCATCGGCAGCAGGCGATTGCCGGTCGTCCTGAACGCGTCGATCGCGCCGATGTAGGTCGGGTTCTCGAGCACGACCGCGCTGCCGGGGCCGCCCAGCTGGGAGGCGACCAGGTAGACCGCCTGCTGGGCACCGTTCGTGACGAGGATCTGGTCGGGGTCGGTCGGAACGCCCAGGCGGGCGAAGTGGTCCGCGATCGCCAACCGGAGCCGCGGCATGCCGAACGGGTCGTACCCGAGCTCGCCGAGCAAGGCGGGCACGTCGTCGCGCACTGCAGTGGCGATGCACTCGGCGACGACCGGGCCTGCCGGTAGCGCGCCGATCGTCAGCTGGATCGCATCGGCCGGATCCGACGACCCCAGAAGGCCGATCGAATCACGGTCGGACGCCGGCCGGTCGGCCGCCGCGTGACCGATGCGCACGAGCGGCTCCGTATCGGTCTCCTCGGCCGGGGTCGGCGCCGGCGGGAACAAGCCGGGCCGTCGCGCGACGACGCGCGTGCCGCTCCCCTGGCGGCTCTTCGCGAGACCGGCGAGGCGCAGGCGGTCGTAGGCGGCCACGATCGTGGTCCGACTCAGCGCCAGCTCGCGGGCGAGCTCGCGTTCCGCCGGCAGGCGTGTGCCGGGCGGCAGCAGCCCGACCTCGATCGCCCGGGCGAGGGCAGCCGCGAGCTGTTCGTTGAGGGGGTCCGCGCCGTCCGCCCACGGGCCGATCAAGTCGATGAGGCCGGCAGCCGATACCATCTGCTGCCTTTTCAGTCCACTTGTGGCCGATTGGCTATTTCCTGGCTCGTTCACAGGTGCCAATATGGCGCTAGAACAGTCCACTGTCAAGCCAATCAACTCGCCACGCCGATAAGTGGACTTGAAAGGATCAGGGATCGAGATGTTCGACTTCCTCGCTGTCGCCGCCACGGCGTTCCTCGTCATCGGCCCGTTCGTCGCGCTGGCGGTCGCCTCGATCACCTTCGGTGCCGACTCACGCCCTGGCATCCACGACCGCGGTCGTCAGCGGTGGATGCCGGGCGGCTGACCCACGCTTCCTAGCGCAGGCGAACGACCCCGGCCCTCTCGCCGGGGTCGTTTCGTGTCCGTCGCCCCCTCCCGAGTCAGCCCTTGGCGGCGCGCATCTCCGCTTTCTTCGCGCGCTTGCCCGCCTGGTAGCTTGCGAGGGCGTCGGCCGAGTCCACGTCGCCCAGGGTCGGGTGCCTCGGCATCACGTCGGCCATGCCCGGCAGCGAAACGCCGAGCCGCTTGCCGAGGATCGCGATCAGGCTCTTGGCCTTCATCTCGCCGATCCCAGGCAGGCCAAGAAGCCGCCGCTCAAGATCCTTGCCGTCGCGAGCCTCGGTCCAGATCCGTGCCGCGTCGTTGCCGTAGTCGGCGGCGATCGCGGCGCACAGCTGCTGTACCTTGCCGGCCATCGAGCCCGGGAATCGATGGAGTGCCGGGCGCTCGCGGAAGACCGCATCGAGCTGAACTGGGTCGGTGGCGGCGATCCTCGCGGCGTCCAGGTGACCAAGTCGACGCTTCAGCTCGGCCGGGCCGCTGAACGCCTTCTGGACCGTGACCTGCTGGTCGAGCGCGAAGCCGATCAGCAGGGCGAGTGGGTCGGTGGCGAGCAGGCGGTCGGCCTGATCGTCCCCGGTGAACGGAAGCCGGTCGATCGTGGCGGTCATGGATCGCATGGTAGTCCCGGCCAGGCAACCGGAGGCCCCCCACGAACGGGGGCTGTTGACCGTCGGTCAACGATTTCGGCATTGAAGCCCTGGAACATGCCCCGCGAGCGATGCCTGTTGACCGTCGGTCAACGATTTTCGGCGGGGAGGCCCTGGGAGGTCCCCGGCCAGCGCTGGCTGTTGACCGTCGGTCAACGATTTCGGCGGGAAGGCCCTGGAAGGTGCCCAGCTGGTGACCGTCGGTCACCGATCGACGTGAGGCATGGTCCGACCACGCACGTTCGTTGACTCTGGGTCAACGGCGCGACGGGAGGTCGCGTGCTGCTCGGCAGCACCTCCAGGAATCGTTGACCGTGGGTCACCGCGGCGATGGGGCCGTCGGCAATCGTTGACCGTGGGTCACCGCGTCGATGGGGCCGCCGGCAATCGTTGACCGTGGGTCACCGCGACGACGGCGGCCGCCGGCAAGGCCGTCCCGTGCTGCCCGCATGACGAAGGCCGGCATCGTGCCGGGCCTTCGAGGCGGTTCGGAGCGGGGGCGACGAGCTCGGTCAGCCGCCACGCCACTGACTTGCGGTCAGGCTCAGGACGCCGATGACCGATCGCCAGTACTTGCCGGCCTGTGGCGGGTCGAGGTGGGCTCGGGCCCAGCTCGTGCGCACGGACGTGAAGTAGAAGTCCCGTGCCCCGCTGGCGTTCGGATGCGACATCAGGATGTTGTTCATGTTCAGGTTCGACGTGAACAACTTCCGGATCTGGTGCGAGACGCTGTAGATGGCCTCCGCAAAGACCGCCTTCGCCCCGGCACGCAGGAAGCCGGCACCGTAGTTGTCGACGCGCTTGATCGCCGTCGACTTCGTCGGGTTCGCCGAGCCCCACTCCGAGTTCCCGGAGGCGTAGCAGAGGCGATTCAGGATCACTACCGCGTTGGGCGCCATCTGGATGTAGTTGTCGATGTAGTACTCGCCGTAATACTTGACGTTGTAGTTGCCATTGCCCGACGTGGCGTTCAGACCGAGGCCGTCCTTGGTGTAGCGCTGGAACGGCCCATAGGGGCTGGGCCAGCCGTTCCCGTGACCGAGATAGATCAGGAGCTTCGCGCCCTGGGCGGCGGACCTGACCTTGGACCACGTCGCATATGGGCTGTAGATCTCGATGACCGTGGCGCCGTAGCTGCGCGCGAGGTTGGCATAACTCTTCGCGCTCGTTCGATAGTCCGCCGTCGCGGAACCCACGGGTCCGACCACCACGACGACCTTGATGCCGGCAGCCCTGGCATCCTTGGGGATCGCCATCGCGCCGAGGCTGACGACCAGCGCGGCCATCAGCGCGAACCCGGTCAGGCGACGTGACCGATGGGTGGACGCCCGCTGGGCGCCATTGGCGTGAACCGGCAAGATCCTTGCCTCCTCTCTCCCGGAACACCGCGCAGGGGGCACGGCGACGGAGGTGGAAGCCGCCGGCGGCAGGACAGTGACGAGGCGCGAGAGACGGTCGACCGCGCTGGTGCGATCGATGGGCGATCGGCGGTCCTGGTGAGGCGGACCGACGCCGTCGAGTGACGAACCCGACGAATGGACAGGATCCCTGCCGTGGGGGCGGCGAGTCTTCTGTTGAGCCTGTCTGTCAGGGGTCGAGCGACCTGGGGGTCGTGCGCGAGTATGGCAGTGCCCCGCTGCGCTTGTCTGCAGCCAGACGTCCCATCGACCCCCGGACCGTCGACCGTCGGCGACTTTGCGGTGCCTCGGCGCACCGCGCGCCGACAGCCGGAACCTGCTTCGGCTATGCTCGCGACGGCCGACGTGCGGCCGGCGCCCACCGCCGCACGGCATGTGCCGCCGTCGCGCTCCCGCGGATCCGCGCCCCGCGACGGCAAAGGATCCACGCAGGAGTAACGCTTGACCTTCGACTCACTCGGCCTGTCGGCCGATCTCCTTCGGACCGTCGCCGAAGAGGGCTACACCGTCCCGACGCCGGTCCAGGCAGCAGCCATCCCCCTCGTCCTCGAAGGTCGCGACGTCCTCGCCGCGGCCCAGACCGGCACCGGCAAGACCGCCGCCTTCACGCTGCCCATCCTCGATCGACTTCGCGGCCACGCGAACGTTTCCTTCTCGCCCGCCCGTCATCCGGTCCGGGTGTTGATCCTGGTCCCCACTCGCGAGCTCGCGATGCAGGTCGACGAGGCGGTCCGCACCTACGGCCGGACCGTGCCCCTCCGATCGGCGGTCGTGTACGGCGGCATCCCGATGGATCCGCAGATCAAGGCCTTGCGCGCCGGCGTCGAGATCCTGACCGCGACACCCGGCCGGTTGCTCGACCTCGTCGGTCAGCGCGTCGCCAACCTCGGACAGGTCGAGGTGCTCGTGCTCGACGAGGCCGACCGCATGCTGGACATGGGCTTCCTGCCCGACATCCAGCGGATCATCGACCTGCTGCCGGCTCGCCGACAGAACCTGATGTTCTCGGCCACGTTCTCCGACGACATCCGCCGGCTGTCCGGCACGATCCTGCGGGATCCGGCGACGGTCGAGGTATCGCCGCGTAACACCACGGTCGAGGGCATCCGCCAGCTTGTCTACCCGGTCGATCGCGATCGAAAAGAGGAGCTGCTGGCGCACCTCATCCGCACCGACGACCTCCGCCAGGTCCTGGTCTTCACGCGGACGAAGCTGGCGGCGACCCGCCTGGCGTCACGGCTCGACCGCGACGGGCTTGACGCCGTTGCCATCCACAGCGACCGGTCGCAGCCGGAGCGCACCCGGGCGCTCGAGGGCTTCAAGACCGGCGAGATCCAGGTGCTGGTCGCGACCGACGTCGCCGCGCGCGGACTCGACATCGAGGACCTCCCGGTCGTCGTCAACTTCGAGCTGCCGTGGAACCCGCAGGACTACATCCACCGGATCGGGCGGACCGGGCGTGCCGGGGCATCGGGTGAGGCGATCAGCCTGGTCTGTATCGATGAGGTCGACCTGCTCCGGGGCATCCAGCGGATGCTCAAGCGAGCGATCCCGTGGACCGTCGAAAACGGCTTCGTGCCCGATCGCTCGGCCGAGCCGCGGCCGCTCGGGATGCGGACCGGCCACGCGCGGGTCGGTCACGATCACCACGCGCACCGAAAACCGGTCCGACGGCGCATGGGCACCGAGGTCGGCTCGGGTGGCGGGGGCGGTCGGAGCCGTGGACGCGGGAGCCGGCGCTAGCCCGACGCACGCGCCGTGCGCTAGCTAGCCTGTCGCACCGCCGAGCGCCGGCGTCCCAGGATCGTCGGGCTCGGACGAGATCATCTCGGCACCCGGGAAGAAGAACCCGAGCATCAGGTCCGCGGAGACCGCCTCGACCACATATCGATTGATCAACGCGTGGTCGCCGATCGGGATGTCCGCCGGTGCCGCTTCCTCGGTCGAACGACGACCGAGTCGAACATCCCGCAGGAGCACGAACTCACCCGTCGGCCGGGTCAGGGCTCGACCGGGATCGAAGCCCGGCATCGTCGGCATCTCCCCTTCGACCACGTACGGGCCGAGCTCCAGGCGGATGGAGTGCCATTGAGCATGGACCGGGATCGAGCTCTCGTCGTCGGCGACGGCGATCAGGACGTCATCGATCGGGATCGAGACGCTGCTTGCCTGCTGGATCGCGCCATCGAGGGGCTGCCACTGCACGCGCTCGAGGTCGAGCCGGCCCTCATGCTCGAGGATCTCGCGCAGGTGACCGGGGCGTGGCAGCACGCCAGTGGCCACACCCCCCATCGTGTAGGCGTCAACCGTGATCGGCATGCGTCCCCCGCGAGTCGTGCGCCCACGGTCATCTTCGCGCGCGCGGCGCGCAAGCAACCCTTCCGTACCGGGCGACGACCGCCGGTCGTACCAGGGACGTCCTGCTCGCTCGGACTATCCGTCCCTCACGGGCGGTCGAAGCAGCGGCAGGGGGTGCGGTCGGGCGTCAGGGCGACCCGGAGCAGTGAGCGCAGGATCGGCGCCGGATCGACCCGACTCTGGTTCGTGAGGACAGCGATCGAGACACCCTCGTCGGGGAGGTAGCGAACCGTCGAACGGAATCCGAGCAATCGTCCGGAGTGCCCGAAGGTTCGACGGCCGTCGACATCGATGACCTGGACGCCGAGTCCGTACGGCACCCGTGCCTTCTTGGAGGCTGTGACGGTGACATCCGTCATCCGTTCCACAGTCGCGGGCGCCAGGACCTGGCCACCATAGAGGGCACGCACCCACAGGGCGAGGTCGCGGGCATCCGAGGCGTAGCCACCGGCGGAGCCGGCGGCTGTGATCACCGAGGTGAACGGAACGATCGGGCTGCCGTCCGAAAGGTCGATCGCCTTGGCGTCCCGTGCGGCGGAATTGAACCGGTAACCGTGGGCGGCGTCCTTGCGCGTCGACTCGGCGGGCTGGTACCAGGTCCGATCAAGATCAAGTGGGGCCAGGAATCGCGTCCTGATCTGCTTGCCCAGGGGCTCGTGACCGACCGCCTCGGCGAGCAATCCGAGGACAAGATAGTTCGTGTTCGAGTAATGCCAGCCAGCACCGGGCTTGAAATAAGCCTTGCCGACGTAACGCAGCGCCATACGGGCATCCCACCGCCGATCAGGATCCGCGAGCAAGGCGTGGTCGATCGACGCATGGAAGAAATAGTCCCGTAGCCCGCTGGTGTGGTCGAGCAGCTGGCTGACCAGGATCTTCGAGCTGACCTTCTTGAGCCCCGGCAGGTAGCGGCGGACGGGTGCGTCGAGCTTGATCTTCCCTTCCTCGACGAGCGCCATGATCAGGGCCGCAGTGAACGTCTTGCTGATGCTCGCGATCGCGAAGGACGTCGAGGGTGTGACTGGGCGATCCGCCGCGACATCGGCGAGGCCACTGACGCCGAGCCAGGTCGAGCCGTTGGGCATGACGATCGCGACGGAGATACCCGGGATGGCGTACCGCTCCCGCAAGACGTCGAGCCGTGTCTGCAGCGCCAGCCGCGTCGGGTATGTGAGGTCGTAGTCGATCGGGGTCCGCGTCGGCGCCGGGATCGTTGGCAGGACAGTGGGGCCGGCGCTCGGGAGGGTGGACGCGTACGGATCGGCCGACGGTGGTGGGATCGGCGTCGGCGCGAGGATCGGGCTTGGCGTGGGCGTGGCTGTGGCCGTCGCGGCGGCCAGAGCCGTGGCTGAGACCGCGGGAGTCGCACTGGGCCACGGAGACGGGCTCGGGGCAGGCGAGGAGGTGGCAGTCGATGCGCCGGTCAGCTCCGCGGAGCGTTGTCCGGACAGCACCGGACCCAGCGTGACGGTGGCGATGGCAGTCGCCACGGCGACGAACGAGATCAGGATTGCCCGCCGGGCCCCCGCCCGGCGCGGCTGGGTCGCGGCCATGCAGCGCGCACCATACCGCGGAGCCTCGCCGGGTACCATCCCAACGGTGTCTTCCCCGCTGACTGCCCCGGCCCTGCTACGCGAGGTCGGCATCCTGCCGGATGGGCCCGTGCCGTGGGGCCGCCCGGTACAGGCTCGCGGATCCGGCGTCTTCGTGGTCGAGCTGCCGAGTCCGTTGCCGTCGGCGCCGATCGAGCTGACGCGAGTCGGGAAGTGGCTGGAGCGCGTCCCGACGTTGACGCTGGACGGGGCACGGCCGACGTCGCGGGCACTCGCGGCCCGCGTGGCGTCGTTCTGGCTGCCGACCGAGGTCGTCCTCTACGTCGGGGCGACCGAGGCATCGATCGGTGCGCGGGTCGCGGCGATGCAGCGGACCGTCCTCGGCGACCGGCGGCCACACGCCGGCGGTCACTGGCTCCAGGTACTGACGGCACTGCCAACGACCCGGGTGTGGTGGGCCGAGACCGATGCCGTGGAGGAGTACGAGGATGCGCTGCTCAGCGCATTCGCGGCGGTGGCGGGCGGGTCTGGGGCGGCGGGATCTGCCGCGGGCGCGACCGACCCCACCCTGATCCTGCCGTTCGCCAACCTCCGCCGACCGACCGGTGAGCGACGTGCGACCGGACTCGCCGGCTCGTTGCTGGCCGAGCCGGCGAGCGCACCGTCACCGCCGACGCGAGTGGTCGAGCTGCCCGACGGGGACGCGGAAGGCGCTCGAGGGGAGCCGCCGGAACCGCGGGCACGGGCTCGGCGAACGTCGACGGCACGTCGGGCGGGCGCCGGTGATGCGTCGCGGCCGGGGACGTCGTCTGCGGGCGCCACCCTGACCGCCGAAGGCGCGGAACGATTGCAGTCGGAGCTCACCGAGCTGATCGATGTTCGACGACCACAGGTCGTGGCGAGGATCCGCTCGGCCAAGGAGCTCGGCGACCTGAAGGAGAACGCGGACTATCACGCGGCACGCGAGGAACAGTCGTTCCTCGAGGGTCGTATCCAGGCGCTGGAAGCCCGGCTGCGCAACGCCGTCATCGCGACAGTGCCATCAGCGGGCGCCGGCGCGGACCTCGGATCGAGCGTGACCGTCGAGGCCGACGGGATGACGGTCACGTACACGTTGGTCGGATCGGCCGAGGCGGATCCATCGGCCGGTCGCGTATCGGTGCTGTCACCGGTGGGCCGAGCGTTGGTCGGGGCGACACCCGGTGCGGAGGTCGTCGTGGAAACGCCTCGGGGGTCGGTCCTCTATCGGGTGCTTGGCGTCGAGTAGGCGGGTCTCCGTCACGGGTCGAGGGCTTGGGTCACGAGTCGGGCGCGTTCCCTCATCGGCTCGTGGCAGCAGCCGCGGACGAACGAATCCTCGTCATCGGCGTGCCCGAACGGACTCGTGACCAGGAATTGCCGCGAATCCGTGTGTTTCTGGGCGCGTGCGGCGGTCTATCCGTGGCACGTGCCGGTCACACGAGCCGATGACCGAGACTTCCGACTGCGCACGCTCCTGATCCCGGCGTCGTGCGCGAACCGCAAACGTCCGGTCGTGGGGTCGGTGAGGTAGACCATCGCGCCGTCGGCATCGAGCAGCCGTGCAGCCTCTTCGACCGCGGCCACCAGCAAGTGGTGGATACCGCCCGATCCGCTGTCGGGATCGCGCGTCACCTCAGAGGACGCGGGTCGCTCGATCTGGTGCAGTGTCGCGCCGCGGACCGGGCGGCGAGGGCGGGGCGGGGCGGCCATGGGCGGTGAGGATACGCCCGGTCGTCCCGCACCGGGCATCGCCGTTCGGCGATGCCGACTACGTCATCCGGCCGAGGCGGCGACCGACGCGAGGCCATGCCGCGTCCGGGTCGGAGGTCTGTGCCGATCGAGGTCCCTTGCCGGGCGCGTGGCCCGGGAGCCAGGACCGACGATGCCTGCATCACACCGGCACCGGCCGGGCACCACCGCAACGAGGACCAGCCACAAGATGTTCGCCACTCGAACGCCACTCCGAGTCTCCGACGTGGTCATCCGCGCTGCGATCGTCGGTCTCGCGCTCGCCACCGCCTACATCCACTCGACCCTTGGCGGCCTGCTCTTCACGCTGAACGCGATCGGTTATGTGACCGCCGCGATCGCGATGGTCGTCCCGCTCGCGCTTGCGGTCCGCTTCCGCTGGGTCGTGCGTCTCGGCCTCATCGCCTACGCCATGACGACGATCATCGGCTGGGCGATCCAGAGCCCGTACTACTCGACCGCCTACATTGCCAAGGCCATCGAGATCGCGCTGATCGCACTCGTCGCGATCGACTTCGCGCGAATGGACGGCAACCCCGTGGACGTCGTGAAGCGCGAGCTGGCCGCGCTCGCTGCCTTCGTCGGTGGGAGCCGCGGGTCGGCCGGCGCCGGCGCATAGCGATCCGTCGTACCGTTCACCCGTATCGATCCCCGCGCGCCATGGGCGAGTCGCGTCGACGTCGACGCGACTCGTTCCGCGCTTGACCCCTCCCCATCGAAGGAGTCCGCCCGCATGCAGCAGCTCGTCAGGGGCCTGGCCCTCGCCACGATCGCCGTCATCGCCATCGCCTGTGGAGGCGGCGGCGCCACACCGGCTCCCGCCACGCCCGGCGCCTCGGCGTCACCCGGGGCCTCAGCTCCAGCCGGGACGGGTCTGGCTGTCGTCGCGAAGGACCTCGCGTTCCAGCCGACCGCGCTGACCGCCAAGGCCGACACCGCCTTCACGATCGACTTCGATAACCAGGAGTCGGCGCCGCACAACATCACAATCAAGGACGCGTCGGGGGCGGAGAAGTTCAAGGGCGAGATCGTGAGCTCGAAGAAGATCACGTACAACGTGCCGGCGCTCGCCGCGGGCGCGTATACGTTCTGGTGCGAGGTGCACCCGAACATGACGGGGACGCTGACGGTCCAGTAGCCGCCTCCTTCCGCCCCTCTGCCACGACCCCGGTACCTCGTCGAGGACCGGGGTCGCTGTTTGGTGGCGCTGGCCAGGCGGCGCGTTCCGGATTCTGGCGTGGGACGGCATATCGGCAGGCTTCTTCGATCGAGAGAGGGCGTCGTTTCCGTGCCACGGGCACTGCGAGTCGGAATCGGCCGCGGGACGGCGGAATCTGCCGTCCCACGGGATCCGACGTCCAGCTTTGGCGTGGGACGGGAGAAAGGGCACCTATTGAGGGCATCCGCGTCGTCACGTGCCGTGGTACGGGACGAAGCTCGGAAAACCGCGCACGCTCGAGGAGCTGCGCCAGGCCTGGGGAGTGTCAGTCGAGCGGCTCGAACAGCCCGGGCAGGCCGCCGGCGTGCCAGAAGACGATCCGTTCGCCGTCCCAGGCGCCCGACCGCGCGCCCGCGATGAGGCCGGCGAGCGCCTTCGCCGTATAGATCGGATCCACGAGGATCCCCTCCGTCATCGCCAGGAGCTCGGCCGCCTCGGCGGCCGCCGCGCTCGGACGGCCGTAGCCGCCGCCCAGCTGCGCGTCGTCGAGCTCGATCGACGCCGGCTCGACCGAACCGCCGAGGGCGGCCACCGTCGACGCAATGACCGGGCGCAGCTCACCGGCCGATCGCGCGACGACTACGCCGGTCACGCGCGTCGGCTGGCGCACCCCGGCGATCAGGCCGGCCTGCGTGCCGCCCGTGGCCGACGGAAGGACGACCCGATCGACCCTAAGATCGACTGCAGACGCTTGTTCCATGAGCTCGCGCCCGGCGAGCAGCTGGCCCCAGGCCCCGATCGGACCGGAACCTCCGGTCTCGATGACATAAGGGCGACCGCGCCCGGCCGCGACATCGGCCGCGACCCGCGCCACGGCCGCCTCGCGCTCGGCTCGATCCGCCGAGGCGAGCTGGTGGACCGTGGCGCCGAATGCCCGGGCGAGCTGGATCCCGGGTCCAGGCGGATCGACCGCCGGGCCGGACAGGACGAGATGGACGGCGAGACCAGCCATGGCGCCTGCCGCGGCCGTCAATCGAGCGTGGTTCGACCAGCGCCGTCCGCTCGTGATCAGCGTGTCGCAGCCCTCGGCGAGTGCCGTGCCGACCAGGTACTCCAGGTTGCGCAGCTTGTTACCGCCGAACGCGACCGGCAGGAGGTCCTCGCGCTTGACCCAGGCCTCCACCCGTCCGCCCAGCGCCTCTTCGCTGAATCGTGGCAGCGGATGCAATGGCGACGGGCCGTCGAACAGCGGGAACCTCGGCGGGGACGCCATCGGCCGATGGTAGCGACCTATCATCGGCACATGCCCGAACCCACGTGCCCCTGATGGCGACGCGCGTCACGCCGGAGGACCGCGTCACGACCGTCGGCCAGCACGCCAGCATGGAGCGCTCGATCGCGATCTCGCGTCCGACCGTCGGTTCCGAACGGCTCTACTCCTCGATCGTCTCGACCGCCCCCGGCGACCGCACCCGTATCCACCACCATGGCGATTGCGAGACGTCGATCTACATCGTGTCCGGCGCGGCGCGCTACACGTGGGGCCCGACCGGCGTCGAGCACGAGATGACCGCCGAGGCCGGCGATTTCGTGTACATCCCGGCCGGGGAAGTCCATGTCGAGGAGAACGCCAGCGAGGCGGAACCACTGGTCGTCGTCCTGACCCGCAACTGTCCCGACTCGCACGTCGTCTACGTCGACGGCGGTCCGGACGGCGCCGAGGACGTCCCGGCACCGTGCTGACCGGCTGACGGCCGATGTCCCGGGGATGGCGCGATCGCACGTTGCTCGACCTGCTCACAGAGTTCGGCCTCGAGCTGCTCCCTGAGCATGAGTTCCCGAACGACGGGTGGTCGGGCGCCACCTTCACCAGCCTGCTCGATGGGTACGGCCGCCGGTTCGTCCTGAAGCGGACCTCGCTCCAGCGCGACTGGATCGCTCGGGCGACGCTCGACTACGACCTACGCGAAGGCTGGCTGGCCTCCCTCCCGCCCGGAGGGATGGCCGGGATCCCCCAGTCGATGACGCCCTACCTTGGCGCCGCCGCGGACGGCGAGGGTGTGGCGATCCTCACGCCGGATCTATCGAACGAGCTGATCGCCTGGGAACGGCCGGGTCACGATCCGTCGATCGAGCGGGCGACCCTCGATCGCGTCCTCAAGGCGATGGTCAGGCTTCACGCGGTCCCCTGGAGTCGGACCCTGGACTCCGTCGCGGAACGGGATGAGGGCCCGGTCCCGCCGTGGTGTCCACTGGCGGAGCGACTGACGCTGCTCGCGCCGCCGTCGGCCGAGCGCTACCAGGCCGAGGGGAACCCGGTCGGCGAGCGGTTCCTGGCCGGCTGGACGGCCTTCCGGCGACACGCGCCGTCGAGCGCCATCGATCTCATCGACCGCCTCGGGGCCGATCCCGCCTCGCTCGTCCTGGCGCTCGAGGTGCTGCCCTGGCTTGGGCTCCATGGCGATCTCAAGTTCGCCAACGTGGCGCTCCTTCCCGACGATCTCGTTGGGTTCATCGACTGGCAGATGACGACGCGCGCTCCCATCGCCGTCGAGCTCGGTTGGTTCCTCGTCTCGAACAGCGCGTCCCTGCCCGTCGGACCCGATGACGTCGTGCGGACGTATCGCGCGATTCTCGAGAGGTATGGCCGGCGATGGCGTGGCGGCGACGACGATGACGCGGATCTCACCGGCGACTGGGACCTGCAGCTCGACCTGACGTGGATCATCGGCCTGCTTCTGCGCGGCTGGCGCAAGGGCCTCGACGCCGAGGCGGAGGTGATACTCCCGTGGGGCACGAGCGCCGCGAAGGACCTCACGTGGTGGTGCGAACGCGCGGTCGAAGGAGCCTATCGCCGGCTTTAGGCCAGGGCGTCGATCAGCTTGGCGCGGCGAGGTCCCGCCGCGGGAACATCACCAAGGCGTAGGCCACCGCCGCCAGAGCCACCGCCGCCAGGATCGCGAAGTTGCGCGCCTCGGGCAAGCCCGTAAGCACGCCCCTGGCATCGAGGTAGTGGAACAGGGAGTAGTCCTGCAGGTAGGCCGCATCCGGCCACAACGACCCGAGCGCCTCCAGGAAATAGGACACGAGCACGAACGCCAGCGCGATCCCGAGCGCCGGCGTCAACCGATCGAAGGAGACCGACGCGGCGAGCGCTACCGCCGCGAACGCCATGTACAGGAGGACCGCGTTCAGCCACAGGAGCGGCAGGTTCTGGGGACCCAGCTCGTCGATCCGCCCGGTCGCGGCCGTGCCCGCCAGCGCGCCCAGTGTCAAACCCGCGACCGTGGCGCTCACGAACAACGCGGTCGCCACCAGCGCCGTCGCGTACGCCCGCCGCCGTGAGATCGGCCGCGCGAGCAGCACCTCGAGTGTTCCCCGCTGGCGTTCCCCGGCGATCGCGGCCCCGGCGAAGCCGACGGAGAACACGAGGTTCAAGGCGACCGCGAACGGGTGGATGAACCCGAGGGCCACGGATCCGGTCAGCGAGAAGATGTCGCCCCCGCCGAACTGCGCCATCTGTTGAGGGATCAGGCCGCTGGCCATCAGGTCCTTGAACTGCTGACCGAACGCGTCATAGATGATCGGCAGCAGCGATCCCCACAGGACCAGCGCAGCGGTGACGATGAGGAGCCTCACGCGATTCGCGCGCCAGAGGTGGATGAAGTAGGCGAGGTTCATGCGGGGACGGCTGCCTCGAGGTCGTCTGCGTAGTACTCGAGGAACGCGTCCTCGAGCCGGGCCGGCTCGATCGTCAAGTCGCGGACGAGCGTTGATGCGATGGCCCCCAGGAACGGTGCGACATCGCCTTCGAGTCGACAGGTCAGCCGGTCGCCGGCGATTCGCACGTCGCTGACGCCGGCCAGCCCGTCAAGGACCGGTGCCTCGCCATCGAACCGCATCTCGACGTTGCGCTTGCGCCGTGCGAGCAACGAGCCAACGTCCTCGAGCGCGACGAGTCGGCCGTGGCGCACGATCGCGACGCGGTCGCAGATGCGCTCGACCTCGGACAGGATGTGCGACGAGAAGAAGATCGTCCGTCCATCGTTGCGGAGATCCTCGAGGATCTCGTAGAACGCGAGCTGCATCAGCGGGTCGAGGCCCTCCGACGGCTCATCGAGGATGGCGAGCTCCGGATCGTGCTGCAGCGCCTGGATGATGCCGAGCTTCTGGCGCATCCCGCGCGAGTAGTCGCGGATCGGTCGACGGATCGTGGCGACCGGCAGCTCGAGGCGGTCGGCAAGGTCGGCCCGACAGACCGGCGGCCGGCCCGACATCGCGGCGAGCTCGTCGAGCAGGTGCTCCCCGGTGAGGCCATCCCAGAACGCGATGCCGCCGGGCAGGTAGCCCGTCCGCCGGCGGATCTCGACCGATCCCGTCTCGATGTCGTGGTCGAGGACCGTCGCGCCGCCGGCGGTCGGGTGGAGGAAGCCGAGCAGCAGTCGGATCGTGGTCGACTTGCCGGCGCCGTTCGGACCGAGGAAGCCGAAGATCTCCCCAGTCTCCACGCGGAGATCGAGGTCGGCGAGCGCCGGGGTCAGCTCCCGCCCGTATCGCTTGGTGAGCCCGCGCGTCTCGATGACGGCCATCGGCGGAAGGCTACATGGTGCGCGTGACGCACACTCATCCTGGAAGGAGGCAGGCATGCCCAAACACGTCCCGACCTTGCCCGGCGTCGAGTCCGGACCGTATCCCTTCTCGCAAGTGGTCGAGGCCAACGGCTTCGTGTTCCTGGCCGGCCAGGTCGGCGATCTGCCGGGGTCGCATGGCGCTGTCCCGGGCGGCATCGAAGCCGAGACGCGCGCCATGCTCGACAACGTCGGTCGATTACTCGAGGCCGCCGGCCTCGGCTACGGTGACGTCGTCCGCTGCACGATCTACCTGCGCGACTTCGGGGACTTCGCGGCGATGAACGCGGTCTACCGCGAGTACTTCCCGACCGACCCGCCGGCACGGGCGACGGTCGGCGTCACCGCGCTGGCCGCCGACTATGCGATCGAGATCGAGGTGACGGCCGCTCGCTGACGGACGGCCACTTTGGTGACTAGTCGGACACTGCCGGCATATGAAACGGACCGGCCGGCCCATGCACCGAACACCAGGTGCTTTTTTCCTGCCAAAGGTTCGCGTGGTGATCGTTAGGCAGAATCTGATCGGGGATCTGATGTCCCTTGCTGCATCGTCATGCATAACCTGGACGCGCTTCCCCGGGCCCACGGACAACGCCGCATATTCATCCAGGTTCGTAGGCTCATTCCGATTGATGAACGTTGCCCAAGGGTCACCTGGTGATCATTTGGCAGGATTTCCTGCGATGACCGCCGGGCACGTCCCCCGTGTCTACGCGCTCGATCCGACTCAGCGAAGGATCGTGAAGTCGTCGATCGCGACCATCGGGCGGCCTCTCGTGCCGGCCACGACGATCGTCAGCGTGTGCTTGCCGACCTTCGACCAGCCGGTTCGGAAGAGCGTGGCACGGGGATCAAAGGCGGCTCGTCGCAGGTCGACGGTCTTCACGTATCGGCCGTCGACATAGACCTTGGCCTTGCCGCGGGTCGGGCCGGTCGGACCGTGCCAGGCGATCCGACGCGCAGTGAACCGCACCGTCGCGCTGGCCTCCTTCGACTGGGCGTAGCGCACCGCGTCGCCGCCGTAACCGCCGTGCCGCGCGATCCGCCACTTGCCCCGATAGACGATCGCTCCCGACCGCTCATTGAGGACCCGGATCGACGCCGGCCGTGCCGTGCTCGATCGCGGCTGGTAGCGGGCCATCACCTTTGCGACGTACCGCTTGGCGTAACTCGACCAGCCGCTCGCCTTCGACGAACCGGTCAGCCACCAGTAGGCGACACGGCGCCAGTTGCCGAGCCAGCGATGGAGCGACGTCATCTTCCCGGCCGCCACGCGTTCCTGGTTGCGAGGCGTCTGCCTGGCGTTGGCGTTGCCGAGGTACTGGCGCGCCCAGGCGGGCCAGTTCGACGGCATGATCTGGTATTTGCCGTAGGCGCCCGAGATCGGGTTGCGAGCCCGGTAGTTGCCGCCCGATTCGACGCTGCCGACCGCAGCCATGAACCGGGCGAGGCCGCGGGGCGACTTGGCGGCGTCCACGTCCGGGCCAGAAACGTTGAGGACGAGGATCGTGACCAGGGCGGCTGCGGCGGCCGCGCTGCCGCGGCCGGTCAGGCTGGGGGCTCGCAATATGACTCCTCCCGCCAGGTGATGCGGTGGGCGCATCGTGGCGGAGGTGACGGTAGGGGTTGCGCACGGGGTCCGGCTATAGGACGGATGCGCTGTTCGCGGACAGGCGCCTCGGGTTGAATCGGGCTATGACCGGGGCGTACCGGCCGCGCGGCCCCCATCGACGGATCTGAGGAATGCCGCGACGCGATCGAGCACGTCCTCGAGGACCGGCAGGAGGCCGTGCCCCACCTTGGGATACGTCACGAGCTCGGCCGGACCGCCGAGCCGCGGAACCGTCTTGCGCAGCAGCTCGAGCCGTGCGAAGGGATCCGATTCGCCCGAGAGCAGCAGCACCGGGCAGCTGATGGATGGCCAGTGCGACGTGCGCGCCTCGGTCCTGTCCGGCGACCCGGGCGGATGCAGCGGATAGGAGAACAGGATGAGCGCGGCGTACGGGGCACCCGGTTCTGCCGCGGCCAGGGAGGCGACGCGGCCGCCATACGAATGGCCACCGACGACGACCTCCGATCCTCGAGGGACGACCTTGTGAAAGGCCGGGATCGCCTCTTCGGCCTTGCGCTTGGGGAGGTCGATCGCCGTCGACTCGATGCCTCGGACGCGCAATCCGTCGACGAACGGGCGCATGCTGGCCGCCGTCCCGGAGGCGCCGTGACCGAGATAACAGTGCAGCGACATATCGCCGGCTAGCGTAGACGGCCGACGGGTCGCTCGGCCTCGAGGCCGGTGCCGTAGCCTTCGTCCATGACCGACGATCTCCCACGGTGTTGGTGGTCCGGCGCCGGCGACCCCCGGCCCGACCCGCTGATGGTCGAGTACCACGACACCGAGTGGGGCGTCCCGTGCCATGACGACGTCGAGCTGTTCGAGCGGCTGACGCTGGAGGGATTCCAGGCAGGGCTGTCGTGGTCGACGATCCTGCACAAACGGCCGGCGTTCCGCGCGGCGTTCCGTGGCTTCGATCCGGCGGTCGTCGCTGCCTTCGACGATGCCGATCGGGAACGGCTGATGGCCGACGCCGGGATCGTCCGGAACCGGGCGAAGATCGATGCCACCATCGGCAACGCTGGGGGGCTGCTCGCGCTGGCGAACGCGTTCGGGTCATTCGATTCGTATCTCGCGTCGATGGTGCCTGGGCCGCCAGCACACCTCTCGCCAGATACACGAGGTGGCCAGATCCCGGCGACCACGCCGGTCTCCGATGCGTTGTCCCGCGACCTCAAGAAGCGCGGCTTCCGGTTCGTGGGCTCGACCATCGTCTACGCCTTCATGCAGAGCGTCGGCCTGGTCGACGACCACCTGCCGGGTTGCTTCCGCTATGGCGTGACAGGCTAGCTGTCACATGCGGCGGGGAGACTCCGACCCATCGGAAGGACCGATGAACAGGAGCCGACAGCCATGATCACCATCGAATGCCCGTTCTGTGCCGGCCAGGCCACCACGGACGACGGCCTGTCGGTCGTCGAATGCGACGGCTGCTGCGTTGCGGTCGACGTCGCGCCCGATGGCCCGGCAGTCCTCCAGGCCGCTGCCTAGGGTCTGACGGTCGGCATGAGCGTCGCCCGACGTAGTGCGGTCACGGGCGCAAAGGCCACGCTGAGCACCAGCAGGACGATGCCCATGAGCGCGATCGTGGTCGAGCCGTCCGTGAGATCGATGAGGGCGCCGCCGGCGAGCAGTCCCAGCGGTTGCAGGCCGAGCGAGATCGTCCGTGCCGTGCTCCCGATCCGGCCGAGCAGGACGTCGGGCGAGTGCGCCGTCCGGGCCGTGAGGTACGTCACGAGCACCATGCTCTGGGCGATGCCGCCGACGCCGGCGATCGCGAGCAGCACCGGCACGAAGTCCGTGTTTGCCACGACGAGGAGAACCAGACCGGTCGTGACCGTACCCCCGAGCAGAAAGGGTGCGACCGCGCGCCGTGGGATCCGCGCGGTGACCAACGCGCCCGCCACGGTTCCGATGCCGTAGGCGGCCAGGATCAATCCAAGGATCGTGTCCTCGTAGCCGAGATCACGAGTGATGTGCACCGCCAGGGCCGTCACCAGCGGGGCTGTGGTGATCGCGACGAGACCCCAGAACAGGATCATCGAGCGCAGCACGGGATGGGCCAGGATGAACTCGATCCCCTCCCGGATGTCGGCGATGATGCTGGCGGGCTCACGATCGATCGGCGCCCGGAGATCGCGTCGCACGGCGGCGAGTGCGATCCCCGAGAGCCCGAACGAGACCGCGTCGATCGCCAGCGTCAACCCGGGTCCGATCGAGGCGGAGAGGACCCCGGCGACGGCCGGCCCCACGATGTAACCGAGCGAATAGATCGTCTCGAAGATCGAGTTCGCGCGGGCCACCTGGGCCCGACCGACCAGCGCCGGGACCGAGGCCGTGTAACCGGCGAGGAACAGCGAGCGCAGCACGCTCATCGGGGCGGCTATCACGAGGACGATCGCCAACGTCGGCCCGTTCAGGATCACCGACAACGGGATCAGCGCCGTCAATCCGGCCCGGCCGAGGTCGGCGAGGAGCATCATCCGGCGCCGGTCTGTCCGGTCGGCCAACGCCCCCGCGACCATCCCGAACACGAGGTCGGGGATGGCTTGCAGCGCACCGACGATCCCCATGACCAGCCCGGACCCGGTCAGGGCGAGCACCAGCAACGGCAGCGCCGTGAACGTGACCGCGTCGCCGAGCGCCGACACGCCTTGCGACGTCAGCAGGACCTTGAAGTCGCGGTTGCGGGCGAGGGGCTCGTACGACGCCTGCACGACGTCGGAGGGCTCGGGCACCAGCGGATCGTACGAGGCCCGACGCAGGCGACGCCTGCCCTACGATGCCGGCCATGGACCTCTCGTCGGCGGCCGCTTCGATCGTGGCTGCCGGACGTCGCCTCGGCGCACGCGGACTCATCTCGGCAGCGGAAGGCAACATATCTATCAGGCTCGACGACGGGCGCCTCGCGCTCACGCCATCGGGTCAGCGAAAGGACGAGCTCGAGCTCGATGACATCGTGGTCGTGTCCCCGGACGACGGAGCGCGATCCGCGCGGTCGGCATCGGGGCATGGGGCGTCCTCGGACCTCGCGATCCACCTGGCGGTCCACGCCGCACGCCCCGACGTGACGGTCGTCGCCCACGCACACCTGCCGGCATCGCTGGCGCTCACGCTCGCCGGCGAAGTCCCCGACCCGGCCGTCCTGCCTGAGACGGCGTTGTTCATCCCGCGCGTGCCGTACCTCACGGTCGGCACGCCCGGCAGTGACGAGCTCGCCGCCCGGATCGCGGGCGCCCTCACAGAGCCGCCCGAGCCCTACGCGAACATCGTCCTGCTCGAGCGCCACGGCGCGGTCGCCGTCGGGCCCGACCCCTGGACGGCCATCGATCGACTCGAGCTACTGGAGGTCCTGTGCCTGGCCTGGCGCGAGAGCCTTCTCGTCCGCGCTGCGCGGGCAACGCTCGATCCCGAACGTTCGCGACTGGACTGACCGGGTAGCATCGTCACGCCCCAGCCCGTCGCCGAGAGGCACCGGCCCAGACAGGAGGGATCATGGACACCCGCAAGTACCTCGCGGAGCTCGTCGGCACGTTCCTGTTCATGACGATCGGCTATTCGTCGGTCGCGGCGTTCGGAGCGGCGTCCGCGCCCGGCCTGCTGGTCGTCCCCTTTTCGTTCGGCCTGGGCTTGCTCGCGGCGATCTTCGCGGTCGGTCACATCTCCGGCGGACACTTCAATCCGGCCGTCACGGTCGCCGCCGTCCTGGACAAGCGGACGTCGACCCAGGACGCGATCGGCTACATCCTCGCCCAGGTCGTCGGCGCGGTCGCGGCCGCGGCCATCGTGTTCGTCGTCGCCGGGCAGGCGGCAGTCGCAGCCGGCGTCACCAAGCCAGGCGGTGGCGTCTCGGAGATCGGCGCGCTGATCCTCGAGATCGTGCTGGCCGCCGGCTTCATCCTGGTGATCCTGACGTCCACCAAACGCGCCCCGATGCTCGCGCCGGTGGCGATCCCCCTGACGCTCGTCGCGATCCACTTCGCCTCGGCCCCACTGTCGGGCGCGTCGGTCAACCCGGCCCGATCGATCGGGTCGGCCCTGCTCGGCGCCGACCTCGGCGCTCTGTGGATCTACATCGTGGCGCCGATCGTCGGTGCTGCCGGCGGCTGGGCGCTCTTCCGCGTGATCGACGGCGGCGGCGAGGAACCGCTCAGCTAGCCGAACGGGCGAACGTCGACGAGCTCGACCCGGCCGCCGACGTCGACCATGCCTGTCGACGCGTCCGGGCGGGCGTACAGCTCGGAGCCGACGCCCTGGCTGATCGTCAGCGGCCGCCCGAGGAGGGCGCCCATGACAACGGCACCGAGGCCGGTCGCCTCGTCCTCGATGATGCCGAGATGGGTCGCGAAGAATCGCACGCGGATCCGTCCTGCCGCTTCGTCCTGCCAGGCCCAGGCGTAGAGGCCCGGATCGCCGAGGCGACCGGGCCGGAGCGCATCCACGTCGGCGACGGTGGGGAATCGGCGGGGTTCCAGCAGGTCACGTGCCCAGGCGGCCCGGGCGCGGATCCAGGTGAGTTCGCCGTCAGGCCACGTCTCCACGTCGCCGGCCGGGACCCGGAGCACGCGGATGTCATGCCCCGTCTCGCGCAGCAGCCACGACGACCCGACGGAGGGATGACCCGCGAACGGCATCTCGACACCCGGCGTGAAGATGCGGATCGTCGCGCGACCGGCCTCCGCGTCGACCTCGTCCACCCAGACCGTCTCGCTGAACCCGAGGTCGGCGGCCACGGCCTGGCGACGTGACGGATCGATGGCCGCACCGTCGAGGAAGACACCGAGCGGGTTGCCGCCGCGTCCGTCGGCGCCCATGAACACGCGGAGGACGTGCAGCTCGGTCATCGCGCCTCCGTCATCCCGACACCGTCATCTCGACTCCGTCGCCGAGCCTGCCCGCTCCAGGGCGAGTCGCTGGATCGCCACCACGCTCATCGCATCGGTGATGCGGCCGTCCAGCGTCATCGCGAGCGCTTCGTCGAAGGGCACCCAGCGGACCTCGATCGATTCGGTCGGTTCGGGGCTCGCGGCGCCGTGGCGCAGCCCCGTAGCGACGAACAGGACCGCCCGCTCGTCGGTCACGGAGTTCGACAGATCCACGCGACACAGCTCACGCCAATCGGTGGCTTCGAGCCCGGTCTCCTCGCGGAGCTCGCGGGCGATGCCCTCGAGCGCGGTCTCGTGGGCCGGCACCCCGCCCTCGGGGATCTCCCACGACGGCTCGTCGAACGTGTAGCGGTGTTGACCGACGAGCGCGACCCGGTCGTCATCGTCGATCGCGACGACACCGGCAGCCAGGTTCGTGAAATGGACCACGCCGTAGATCCCCGGGCTACCGTCGGGACGGGACACCTCGTCGTGCCACACCGTGATCCACGGGTTCTCGTAGGCGACCCGGCGCGAGTGGCGGACGAAGCGACCCTCCATGCCGGCATCGTCGCATGACCGGATCCTCCACGCAGTCGCCATCCTCGGCGACGGGCATGCGGTAGGGTCCCGCCGTCGGCCGTAACGCGGACCACGCTGCGGCGTCTTTTGGCGGAAGGAGGCCACCGTCCATGTCCCGGCTCGTCCGCATCGTGGCCATCGTGATCGTCGTCGGCGTACCGATCGCCTACGGCGCGGCGAGCGCCGTGGTCTGGGACAAGCTTACCAAGGTGGATGGGGCCTGCCATGCGTCATGGTCGACCAACGACCCGACGCAGTTCGTGGTGCCCGACCTGGACACGACGCCGTACCTGATGCCGGCCCCGGAGGAAGTGACGATCCCCAGTCGAGACGCGGGGATCCGGATCAGCGGCTGGTGGGTGCCCGCGAGCGACCCGGCCGCGCCCGCGGTCGTCGTGGTCCACGGCCACACCGCCTGCAAGCGCGACCCCGACGTGCTGCTGCCGGCCGGGATGCTCCATCGAGCCGGGATGTCGGTGCTGTTGATCGACCTCCGCGATCACGGCGATTCCACCGACGAGGACGGCCGGTACGCGGGCGGCACCGAGGAGTACCGCGACGTCCTCGGCGCATGGGACTGGCTGCGAACGGCGCAGTCGGTGCCGGCCGATCGGATCGGGCTGCTGGGGATCTCGCTGGGCGCTGCGACGGTGCTGATCGCATCGGGCGAGGAACCGGGCGTCGCCGCCACGTGGGAGGATTCGAGCTATGCCGACATCGGCGTCGCAATCCGCGCAGAGCTGGCCCGCAACGGCTACCCGGAGTTCCTGGAGTTCGGCGGCGTGGCGATGGCGCAGCTCATCAGCGGCGACGATCTCCGCTCGCGCAGCCCGTTGATGGCCGTCTCGAAGCTCACCGGTCGGAAGCTGTTCATCACGCACGGCACCGCGGACGAGCGGCTCAGCGTCGAGTACGGGTACCGCTTGATCGAGGCCGCCGAGGCCGCCGGCGTCGACGTCGCCTCGTGGATCGTGCGCGGCGCCGGCCACACCCAGGCGATGCGGCTCGACCACGAGGGATACGAGCGGCACCTCGTCGATTTCTTCAGTGGCGCACTGGCGTCCGGCGCCTGACAAGGTCGGCGCCCCGTACACTCGGACGATGCGCCGGATCAGTCGCAAGGCCGAGTCGTTCACCGAGTCGGTCATCCGCGAGATGAACCGGGTCGCCGTGCAGCACGGCGCGGTCAGCCTCGCCCAGGGCTTTCCCGATTTCGCCTGCCCTCCGGAGCTCAAGCGTGCCGTGGCCGAAGCTGTCGACGCCGAGATCAACCAGTACGCGATCACGTGGGGCTCGAAGCCCTTGCGTGACGCGATCGCCGAAACCACCCCGCGCCATTTCCCGGGGTTCGGTGCGATCGACCCGGAGACCCAGATCACGGTCACCTGTGGCGCGACGGAGGCGATGATCGCGGCCATGCTCGGATTGCTCGATCCCGGCGACGAAGTGGTCATCTTCGAGCCGTACTACGAGAATTACGGCCCCGACGCGATCCTCTCAGGTGCCTCGCCACGCTACGTGACGCTGCACGAGCCGGACTGGTCGATCGATCCGGACGAACTGCGGTCGGCGTTCGGGCCGCGGACGCGAGGCATCGTCGTCAACTCGCCCCACAACCCAACGGGCAAGGTCTTCTCGCGCGACGAGCTCCAGCTCATCGCGGCGCTCTGCATCGAGCACGACGCCATCGCCTTCACCGACGACATCTACGAACACCTGGTGTTCGACGGTGAACACATCCCGCTTGCGTCGCTCCCCGGGATGGCCGAACGGACGGTCAGCATCCATTCGATGTCGAAGACGTATTCGGTCACCGGTTGGCGGATCGGCTGGACGATCACCTCGCCCGAGTTGTCGGTCGGGATCCGGCGGGTGCACGACTTCCTGACGGTCGGGGCGGCGGCGCCATTGCAGGCGGCGGCGGTGACGGCCCTGGGATTCGCGGATTCGTATTACCGCCAGCTGGTCGCGGACTATCGCGAGCGGCGGGACGTGCTCGTCCCGGCACTGCGCACGGCCGGCTTCCGCGTCCACGAGCCGAACGGCGCCTACTACGTCATGACCGACATCCGCGATCTCGCGGAGCCGGGCGAGGACGATGTCCGGTTCGCCCATCGGCTCATCCGCGATCCGGGCGTGGCGGCCGTGCCCGGGTCGTCGTTCTTCTCGCGACCCGAGCTCGGCCGGACGAAGCTGCGGTTCGCGTTCCCGAAGCGGCTCGAGACACTCCAGGCCGCGGCTGAGCGGCTGGCACGGATCCAGATGCCGGTCTAAGACCGGGCGCGCGTCGCCGCGGTCCCTCAGGCCTCGACCGCCACTCCGGGCATGACCTCCCGGACGATCTGCGAGATCGCCCGCCGCGCCTCCGGACCGTCGTATCGGAGCAGTGGGTCCGGCTCGAGGTTTCGCTC
>JBIOWA010000078.1:0-5043 GCA_044868045.1 Candidatus Limnocylindrales bacterium | reverse complement strand
CTCGGCCGAGCCGGGCTCACCATCCGAGGAGGCGATACGCGAACTCGCGCGCTGGAGCGAGACGCGGACCAAGCTGTCGGCAGCTCGAGCCGGATCTGAGGCCTGAGCCGGCGTTGAACTCGCTCCGCAGACGGGGCTGAGAACGAAGACCGGGTCCAGATGCAGAAATCTCATCGCGTTGAGTCGCGCCGCGACGGGAGGACGTTGAGCGCCGGGCTCGTGGCTCGACGGCGTCCGCGAGGACTGCTAGCTGAGCCTCGCTCGATGACTTGGGCGGCCGGTGCCCGTGCTGCCGCGTCTCGAAGGGCTCGGCGTCAGCCGACCTTCGACTCACGAGTTCGAGATCGCCGTCCACTCCTGGAGTCGCAGGGCGATCAGTTCAGCACGTGCGAGCGCTTCGCCCTCGTCGAGCGTGCGCATGTCGGCGGGATCGGCGCGCAGGTAGATGCCGGACGTCCGTTCGTGGAGCCCGGGGTCGGCCTCAGACCGGGTGATCCAGTAGCCCGAGGCCCGATCCGCAGACTCGAGGCGGATCTCCCCCGTGCCCTCGAGCTGGGGGGCGTTCGGGTGCCGCGGTCGTTCGCCATTCCAGAAGTAGAAGACGCTCGGCGGGTCGTGGTGCTCCTTCGAGGCCACGCTCCAGTACCGTACCGAGAGGGTGCCGTCCTCCTGCCAGCCTCGGCCCGCGACCTCGAGGCCGCCTTCCCGGTCGCGCGAGATACGAAGGAGGCTGATCGCCGACGGCTCGCGCTCGGTACGGAGCGTGAGGGAATGCTGCCACCAGTCGCCCTCGAGCCTGGTCAGTCGACCCACTTCCTCGATCGCCTTCCGAAGCTTCTGGTTGACATCCCGCATCTCGGCCGGAGTGAGGTCCTCGGGGTAGCGCACCGCCGTCATCCCCAGGAGGTCGGTGGGCAGCTTGGCACCCTTCGCATGGAGGATGAACGTGCGCCGCATACCCAGTGCTCCGCCGAACAGGCCGGCCTCGAAGACCACGTTGTCTCGCGGGGACGCCTGACCCGTGGCCGTCGTGTCCGCCGGGCTGCTGGTCCAGTCGTCCTGCGCGAAGACGAACGCCGCAAAGTCGACCTCCCGCGAGAGCTCCACCAGCCGGTCGAGCGTGGAGACACCCGGGTTGAAGACCGTAGTCCACGGCTCGACCTTCGCGACCTCCGCCAGCCCACGCGTCAGGGCCTGCACGAGCTTCGCCTGCTTTCCCGAGGAGCCGAGAAAGATGCGGGGCTTCATGCCGCGAAGATTACGGCCTGAGCGGGTGGAGCCCGCCGGGCGGCCGATCCTGGCTACCGGTCACCATGGGACGCCAGCGCGTGCGATGCTGTCGGGGCGATTCCTCGAGAGGCGATGACATGGTCACGATCGACAGCCCCGAAGACATCGAGCCCCATGGACGCATCGCGGACGACGCGTTGGATCGACTCGATGCGTACTGGCGTGCGGCGAACTACCTCTCGGTCGGGCAGATCTACCTCCTCGACAACCCGCTGCTCCGCGAGCCGCTGAAGCCCGAGCATGTCAAGCCACGGCTCCTCGGCCACTGGGGCACGACTCCCGGCCTCAACCTCGTCTACGTCCACGCCAACCGCCTGATCCGCGAACGGGACCTGAATGCGATCTTCATCGCCGGGCCTGGCCACGGCGGGCCGGCGGTCGCCGCGAACGCGTACCTGGAGGGAACGCAGCGCGAGATCAACTCGAACCTGACGGCGGACGAGGCGGGCCTGCGGCAACTCTTCCGGCAGTTCTCCTTCCCGGGCGGGGTCGGCAGCCACGCGACGCCGGAGACGCCTGGCTCGATCCATGAGGGCGGCGAGCTCGGCTACGCGCTCGTCCACGCGGCCGGTGCCGCGTTCGACAACCCCGACCTCGTCGTGTTCTGTGTCATCGGCGACGGCGAGGCCGAGACCGGGCCGCTGGCCACGAGCTGGCACTCGAACAAGTTCCTCAACCCCGTTCGCGACGGGGCCGTCATCCCGATCCTCCACCTCAATGGCTACAAGATCGCGAACCCGACGGTGTTCGCCCGGATCCAAGACGATGAGCTCCGCGACCTGTTCAAGGGCTACGGCTACGAGCCGTTCGAGGTCGCCGGCGACGACCCGATCGCCGTCCACCGCGCGCTCGCCGCCGCCTTCGACGCGATCGTCGACGCGATCGCCGGGATCCAGCGCGAGGCGCGTGCCGGCGGACAGCTCGAGCGCCCGCGCTGGCCGATGCTGATCCTCCGGACGCCGAAGGGATGGACCGGACCCAAGACCGTCGACGGATTACCGGCCGAAGGGAGCTTCCGGTCGCACCAGGTGCCGCTGGCGGACGTCCGCGACAACCCCGCTCACCTCGCCCAGCTCGAGGAGTGGCTGCGGAGCTATCGGTCGGATGAGCTGTTCGACGTCGAGGGCCGGCTCCGGCCGGATCTGGCCGAGCTCGCGCCGCGCGGCGACCGCCGGATGAGCGCGAATCCGCACGCGAACGGCGGGCTCCTTCTCCAGGACCTGCGCCTGCCCGACTTCCGCGATTACGCGGTCGACGTTCCGAAGCCGGCCGCGACATTCGGCGAGGCGACGAAGGTACTCGGCACGTTCCTGCGGGACGTCGTCCACCGGAACCCGCACAACTTCCGGCTATTCGGGCCGGACGAGACGGCGTCGAACCGTCTCACGCCCGTGTTCGAGGCCACCGACCGCGCGTGGATGGCCGACATCCTGCCCACCGACGATCACCTGTCGCCGGACGGGCGGGTGATGGAGGTCCTGTCCGAGCACCTGTGCCAGGGCTGGCTCGAGGGTTATCTACTGACGGGGCGCCACGGACTGTTCAACTGCTACGAGGCGTTCATCCACATCGTCGACTCGATGTTCAACCAGCACGCCAAATGGCTGAAGATGACGCGCGAGATCCCGTGGCGCCGACCGATCGCTTCGCTCAACTACCTGCTGACAAGCCACGTCTGGCGCCAGGACCACAACGGGTTCAGCCACCAGGACCCCGGCTTCATCGACCACGTCGTGAACAAGAAGTCCGAGGTCATCCGCGTCTACCTGCCGCCCGACACGAACACGCTGCTCTCCGTGGGCGACCACTGCCTGCGCAGCCGCCACTACGTCAACGTGATCATCGCCGGGAAGCAGCCGGCGCTGAACTACCTGACGATGGAGGAGGCGATCCTGCACGCGACCCGCGGCATCGGCATCTGGCCGTGGGCGAGCAACGACGAGGGTGAGCCCGATGTCGTGATCGGGTCCTGCGGCGACATCCCGACGCTCGAGGCGCTCGCCGCGGTCGACCTGCTCCGGGAGTACCTGCCCGATCTGCGCGTCCGCTTCATCAACGTCGTCGACCTCATGCGCCTCCAGGACGAGTCGGAGCACCCGCACGGGCTCTCGCACCGCGACTTCGACGCGTTGTTCACGACCGACAAACCGGTGATCTTCGCGTTCCACGGCTACCCGTGGCTGATCCACCGGCTCACCTACCGGCGGACGAACCACGTCAACCTCCACGTCCGCGGGTACAAGGAGGAAGGGACGGTCACGACCCCGTTCGACATGGTCATGCGCAACGACCTCGACCGGTTCCACCTCGTGATGGATGTCATCGACCGAGTACCCGAACTTGGCTCGCGAGCCGCACAGCTGCGACAGGAGATGGTCGACCGCCGTGCGTCGGCGCGGGCGTATGCCCGTGAGGTCGGCGAGGATCCGGCAGAGATCCGCGACTGGACCTGGCCGCACTGACTCGTGCGCGTCCTTACGCTCAACGCCGGATCGAGTTCGCTCAAGGCCAGCCTGATCGACGACGGGCGCACGATCGCGACGGCGAACGTGCCTGAGGACGGCACGCATGACCGGTCGGCGGTGGCGGCGGCGATCGACGCGACCGGCGCCACGACGACCGGCGTGGACGCGATCGGCCACCGGGTCGTCCATGGCGGCGAGGACCTCGTCGCGCCGACGCGCATCGATGACGAGGTGATCGAGCGGATCCAGGCTGTCTCGGCGCTCGCGCCACTTCACAACGTCCCGGCCCTGACGACGATCCAATCGGCTCGGTCGTTGATCCCCGACCGTCCGCATGTTGCCTGCTTCGACACGGCGTTCCATGCCCGGCTGCCGGAGGTCGCGCGGCGGTATGCCGTCCCCGAGCAATGGCGGACCAAGTGGGGGATCCGGCGCTTCGGGTTCCATGGATTGTCCGTCGAGTGGTCCGTGCGGCAGGCCGAGGACCTGCTCGGCCGGTCCGCTCGGGAGCTCGGGCTTGTCGTGGCCCATCTCGGGAGCGGCTGCTCGGTGACGGCCACGGCCGGTGGCGAATCGGTGTGGACGTCGATGGGGTTCACGCCGCTCGATGGGCTCATGATGCGAACGAGATCCGGCGCGATCGACCCTGGGATCATCATCCACCTGCTCCGCCGCGGCGATCTCTCGGTGGAGGGGCTTGCGGACGCGCTTGAACACGGATCCGGTCTCGTGGCGGTTGGCGGCCACCGTGGCGATGTGCGCAAACTTCAGGCGGCTGCTGACGAGGGGGACGGGCGTGCCGCGCTCGCGCTCGACCTGTTCGCCGCCAGCGCCGCCTCTGCGATCGCGTCCGCGGCGACGCGGCTGGAACGCCTCGATGCGGTCGTGTTCACCGGCGGAGTCGGCGAGCACGCCGGGGCGTTGCGCGCAACGATCGTCAGTCGGCTCGGGGTCCTGGGCATCCCCCCGATCAGTGCTCAGGAAACCGGTGATGATCGCGTGATCGACCCGGGCCCGCCCGCGATCCTCCGGGTCCAAGCTCGCGAGGATCTCGTGATCGCCGAGGCCGTAGTGAATCTGGTCAGGCCCGACGACGCCCCGCTCAGGCCAGGTGCATCCGCGTCTCTGCGGGCGCGGTGACGCGGGTCGGCAATCCGGTCCTCAGCGCCCGGGTCCTCCCAAGGAACCTGTGCCGAGTCGTTCTACCCGAGCCACTTGGGCTGGGTCAGGCTGAACCAGTTCCCGGAGTCGTCTCGGAAGAGCACTTCGATCCCGTACGGCCGCTCGG
>JBIOWA010000077.1:0-3279 GCA_044868045.1 Candidatus Limnocylindrales bacterium | reverse complement strand
CCAGGCCGGACATGAATGTCGGTCGGACCGCGCCTCGCTCGGCTCCGTCGGTGTCGTTGGCGCCGTGATGGCTCTGGGCGCCCTCGGACGCCTCGGCGGTGCCGATGGCGGCAGTGCCGTTTACGTTGGAGGCGTCGGGAAGCGTCGGCTCGTCCATGTTGTCCACCATTCGTCTGCCTCGTCGGGCGGACGAACGTACCAATCGTCAACACTCTTGGCAACACCTAATTTCACAAGTCCACACCCTATCCACACAAATCCGCACCAGACGGGTGGTGCGGCAAGGAACCGGCGCCGTCCGAATGGCTGCGTGCCATCATGGGTTCGTGGCCCATAGCGACCGCGCGGGACAACCCGCCGACCCCTCCACGCTCGTCGATATCGACGCCCTGATCGGGGCGTATCACGACGGCCGGCCGGATCCCGCGGACCCCGCCCAGCGGGTGGCATTCGGTACGTCGGGGCACCGCGGTTCCGCGTTCCGCAACGCGTTCAATGAGGCGCACATCCTCGCCACGACCGAGGCCATCTGCCGGTATCGGGTGCAGCGCGGATACAGCGGCCCGTTGTTCCTGGGGCGCGACACGCACGCCCTGTCGGCACCCGCCACCGCCACGGCACTCAGCGTCCTCGTCGCCCATGGCGTCGACGTCCACGTCGACGCTGCCGACGGCTACACGCCGACCCCGGCGGTCTCTCTCGCGATCCTCGTCGCCAACCGGCCGCGCAACAGCTGGCGGCATCTCGCGGACGGGATCGTCGTGACCCCCTCGCACAATCCGCCGGACGACGGCGGGTTCAAGTACAACCCGCCGAACGGCGGACCGGCCGACACTGACGTGACGCGCTGGATCCAGGACGAAGCGAACCGGATCCTCGAGGCGCCCGGGTCCGAAGGTCTCGACGGCGTCCCGCGTGCGACGGAAGCGGAGGTTCGTGCCAACGCCAAGCCGTACGACTTCCTCGGCACGTACGTCGACGACCTCCGCAACGTCGTCGACATGGACGCGATCGCCGCCTCCGGCCTGCGGATCGGCGTCGACCCAATGGGCGGGGCATCGGTCGCGTACTGGGATGCGATCCGCGACCGCTATGGCCTCGACCTGACCGTCACGAACGAGACCGTCGACCCGAGGTTCGGATTCATGACCCTCGATTGGGACGGCAAGATCCGGATGGACCCCTCCTCACCCTACGCGATGGCCAGGCTGGTCGCCCTTCGGGAACGGTTCGACATCGCCCTCGGCAACGACGCCGACGCGGATCGCCACGGCGTCGTCACGCCGTCGGCCGGTCTGCTGAACCCGAACCATTTCCTGAGCGCGGCGATCGCCTACCTGTTCGGCGGAGCGCGTGACTGGGGCAGCGATGTCGCGGTCGGCAAGACCCTGGTGTCGTCGTCGATGATCGATCGCGTCGTCGCCGATCTCGGCCGCCGGCTCCTCGAGGTGCCGGTCGGGTTCAAGTGGTTCGTGGACGGGCTGGTCGACGGATCGATCGGCTTCGGCGGCGAGGAGAGTGCCGGGGCGTCGTTCCTCCGCCTCGACGGCTCGGTCTGGACCACCGACAAGGACGGCATCATCGCCGATCTGCTTGCCTGCGAGCTGACCGCCCGGCTCGGACATGACCCGGGTGAGTCCTACGCCGCGCTGACCGAACGGTTCGGTACATCGGTCTATCGCCGCGTCGACGCCCCGGCGACCCCGGAGCAGAAGGCGGCGCTGGGGCGGCTGGATGCGTCGGACGTGACCGCGAAGGAGCTCGCCGGCGATCCGATCACCGCCATCCTGACCCGCGCACCCGGCAACGACGCGCCGATCGGCGGGCTCAAGGTCGTGACCGAGCACGGCTGGTTCGCGGCGAGACCGTCCGGGACCGAGAACGTGGCGAAGGTCTACGCCGAGAGCTTCCGGGGTGAGGCCCACCTCGCACGGCTGATCGACGAGGCCCAGGCGCTGGTGGCCTCTGTCACCGCCGGAGTCGCCAGCTAGGGACTCCGTCGACGGGTCCGCCGCGGGACCGCACTGGACCTCCGCGAACACTCGCGGACGACCCCGGACCGGCCGGTACCCCGGGTCGCATCCGCTGGGACCTTCGCGCGGCAGACCCGACCGGACCCGCCGCCTACGGTGAGGACCATACCGGAACCCTCGCCGCCGCCCCTGCGGAACGGCCGCACGAGAGACCACCGAGCGCATGTCCGACCGACCGTCCCGCAACCCCGTCGCCCTCGCGATCGTGTTCGCGATCACGTCGGTCGTCACCCTGGCGACGCCGCGGACCGCGTCCGCATGGTCGGCCGGCAGCTTCAGCTCGACCTCGGAGCGGGCGCTCGTCGCCATGACCAACCGAAGCCGAGCCGCGGCCGGGCTGCGGTCGCTGCGGATCGACAGCACCCTCACCTCGGTCGCGCGATGGCGAAGCAAGGACATGATCGACCGCGACTACTTCAGCCACAACATCCCGGGCTACGGGTCGGTGTTCGAGAAGCTCGACTCGAGGGGCTATTGCTACAAGGTCGCGGGCGAGAACATCGGCTGGAACACGTACCCCGACGACGAGGCCACCGCGGCGATCCACCGGATGTTCATGGACTCGGCCGGGCACCGCGCGAATGTCCTGGGCCGGGCCTGGGACGTCATCGGGGTCGGCGCCTACAAGGGTCGCGACGGCAAGAAGATGTGGACCGTCCTGTTCGCCGACAAGTGCGGCGGGACGACATCCAAGCCGAAGCCAGCGCCCAAGCCGACCCCGAGGCCGACCCCACGGCCGAAGCCCAAGCCCGCCCCGAAAGCCACGCCCAAGCCCACCGCTGCGCCGACCCCGACGCCCTCGCCGACCCCGACACCGGTCGCGACGTCGCCGTTGGCCGGCCTCGAGATCCACGGAAACGAGCCTGGCGGCGACGCGGGAAGGAGCGACGCGACCGGCGAGGGAGGGCCCCTCGCCCTCGGCCAAGGACCGAGCCTGCGGGTCGTCGAAGCGACGGCTGCCGGCGGGCTCGTCGACACGATCGTTGGCAGCGTCGCCAGTCAGTTCTTCGGCGCTTGATGGCGAGCCCCGGTACTAGGCCGGGACGGACCATCGGGCGAGTTTCCGCGACGGGACCGCACCGCTACGGTGCCCTCCGGACCACACCACACCGGACCGAGGGCCCATGACCGCGCTGCTCGCCCACCTGCTCGATACACCGGATCATGGACGCCGCGACGGGATCATCCTCGAGGCCCGCGACCTGACCAAGTCCTATCCGCTGGGCGAGACCACCGTCAACGCGCT
>JBIOWA010000076.1:0-5408 GCA_044868045.1 Candidatus Limnocylindrales bacterium | reverse complement strand
AGCGTTCAGATTGGCGATCCTTTTGCCGAGAAGCTCCTGATCGAGGCGTCGCTCGAGCTGATCGATCGCGGGCTGGTAGAGGGGCTGCAGGACCTGGGAGCGGGTGGGATCACCTGCGCGACGTCCGAGACCGCCGATCGCGCCGGTACGGGCATCACCGTCGACCTCGATGCGGTCCCGCGCCGAGAGCCGGACATGGCGCCGTTCGAGGTCATGATCTCGGAGTCGCAGGAACGCATGTGCGCGATCGTCCGGCCCGACCGATGGGAGGCGGTTCGCGAGGTCTGCGAGCGATGGGGGCTGCCGGTGGCGGTCATCGGCACGGTGACGGACGACGGCGACGTGACCGTCACGAGCGAGGGCGCGGAGATCGCCAGGATCCCGGCCCCGGCCCTGACCAGCGACGCGATCGTCCACGACCGGCTTGCTCGAGCGCCGGAACGTCGCCGCGCCGCGCCGGCGCCGGGGGTGCCGCTGGATCCCAGCGACCGCCTGCCCGAGCGAGGCATGGATCCCGGGGCGGTCCTGCTCGCCCTGCTCGGATCGCCGAACCTCTCATCGCGTCGCGCGGTCTTCGAGCAATACGACTCGACGGTCGGCGCGGACACCGTGGTCGGACCGGGCCACGGCGCGGCCGTCCTGCGCGTGAAAGGCACGACCAAGGCGCTCGTCGCCGCAACGGACGGGAACCATTCGGTCAGCGCCATCGACCCGTGGTTGGGCGCCGCGATGAGCGTGGCCGAGGCGACCCGCAACGTGAGCATGACGGGGGCGCGACCGCTGGGCGTCACCAACTGCCTGAACTATGGCGACCCGACACGGCCGGAGGCCTTCTGGCAGCTGAGCGAAGGCGTTCGCGGCCTCGGCGACGCGTGCCGAGCGCTCGGACTGCCGGTGACCGGCGGCAACGTCTCGCTGTACAACGAGTCGCCCGCGGGTGCCATCGCACCGACCCCGGAGATCGGGGTCGTCGGCATGCTCGAGGACATCACGAAACTCGTCGGACCGGCGTTCGTCGGCGAGGGTGACGCCATCGTCCTCCTTGGCGAGGCGACACCGGGTTTGACGGGGTCCGCCTACGCGGCGCTGGCCGGCACGGCGGCGGAGGACGGTCTGCCGTCGCTCGATCTCGCCCGTGAGGCATCGCTGCAGGCGTGCCTGCGCGAATCGATCGATCGGGGGCTGGTCCGCAGCGCCCAGGACGTCGCCGGCGGCGGGCTCGCCGTCGCGCTTGCGGAAGCCGCCATGTGGGGCGCGCTCGGTGCCACGGTCCGCGTTCCGTCGGCCATGTCGCCGGCCGTCGAGCTCTTCGGCGAGAGCCCATCACGGGTCGTCGTGACCGCCACGCCGCGTCACGTTCCGGCGTTGGCGCTGCTGGCCCGCCAGCACGGGCTGCCGGTCGAGGCACTCGGAACGGTAGGGGGTGACGTGGTGTCGATCCAGCTCGTGGGGGCCGGTGCGACCGGCGCCTCGGAGGAGCGAGGAAGCACGATCGCCGACGTGCTCGAGGTGCCGCTCTCCGCCCTGCAGCACGCCTGGGATCACGGCCTGCCGCGTGCCCTCGGCTGGGAGTCCTGAGTCATGTGCGGCGTATTCGGCGTGGTCGTCCCGGGCGGCGAGCCAACGGAAGCGGCCGCGATCGCCACCCTCGGGTTGTTCGCGCTGCAGCACCGCGGCCAGGAATCGGCCGGGATCGCCGTCAGCGATGGCGAGCAGTTGATGCTCTACAAGGACCTCGGGATGATCGGCTCGGTGCTGGATGAGCGTCGGCTGCCCAGCCTGCGGGGCACCCTGGCGATCGCCCACTGCCGGTACTCCACCACGGGCTCCACGGTCTGGGAGAACGCGCAGCCCACGTACCGGCAGGGGCCCCGGCGCGCGATCGCCATCGGGCACAACGGCAACCTCGTGAACACCAGGGAGCTGCTCGGACAGCTGGCCGGCGGACGGGCCAGGCTTCCCGCCTCGACCGACACGGAACTCCTGACCGCACTGCTCGCCGACGAGCCGGCCGCTGACACGGTCGAGGCACTACGCCAGGTCCTGCCCCGCGTCCGCGGGGCCTTCAGCCTGGTCGTGCTCGATGAGCGTCGGGTGATCGGCGTGCGCGACCCACACGGCTTCCGGCCGCTGGTCCTCGGTCGACTGCCGGAGTCGGCGCGATCGCCGGGTGGTCCCAACGACGGGCGCCTCTGGCGGAACGACGAGTATGGCTGGTGCCTCTCGTCGGAGACCGCATCGCTGGACATCGTCGGGGCCGAATACGTTCGGGACGTCGAGCCCGGCGAGATCGTGGTCCTCGAGCCGGGGCAGCCACCCCGATCCGTGCGGTATGCCAAGCCCGATCCCGCGCTGTGCGTCTTCGAGCTCATCTACTTCGCCCGGCCAGACTCGTACATGGAGGGCCGCAACCTCTACGAGGCCCGGCGGCGCATGGGCGAGCAGCTGGCGCACGAGCACGCGATCGATGCCGACCTGGTGATCCCGGTCCCCGACACCGGTGCCCCGGCCGCAGCCGGCTACGCCGAGGCGAGCGGCCTGCCGTACCGCGAGGGCATGTACCGGAATCGCTATGCGGGTCGCACCTTCATCCAGCCGTCGCAGGGGATGCGCCACCGTGGCGTCACGATCAAGCTCAACCCGATGCGCGAGGTGGTCGCCGGGAAGCGGCTGATCGTGGTCGACGACTCGATCGTCCGCGGCACCACCACGAAACGCATCGTCGACCTGCTCCGGCGGGCCGGGGCGCGTGAGGTCCACGTCCGGATCAGCGCGCCGCCGATCTACCACCCGTGCTTCTACGGCATCGATACCTCGGTCGAGACGGAGCTCATCGCCGCCACCCACACGGTCGATGAGATCCGCGACTTCATCGGTGCCGACTCGCTCGGGTACCTGTCGATCCGTGGCGTGCTGGCCGCCCTCGACCTGCCGTACGAGCGCTTCTGCTTCGCCTGCTTCGACGGCAACTACCCGGAGCCCGTCCCATACGACGCCGCCAGCCGCAAGTTCATCCTGGAGGAGGTGACCGCGGCTCGTGACTGAGAGATCCGCCTATCGGCGCGCCGGGGTCGACGTCGAAGCCGGCGAGCGTGCCGTCGAGCTGATGCGTGCCCACGTCGACTCGACGCGTCGACCTGGAGCCGTCGAGCGGCTGGGCGGGTTCGGCGGGGCCTTCTCGATCCCGGACGGCTATCGCGAGCCGTTGCTCATCGCCTCGGCCGATGGCGTCGGGACGAAGACCGCGATCGCCAGCGCGGTCGGACGGTTCGACACGATCGGCATCGATCTCGTCGCGATGTGCGCCGACGACGTCGTGTGCACCGGCGCCGAGCCGCTCGCCTTCCTCGACTACGTGGCGGTCGGGCGCCTCGACCCGGTCGACGTCGCCGAGCTGGTCGGAAGCGTGGCGGCGGGATGTCGCGAAGCCGGCGCCGAGCTCGTCGGCGGTGAGACGGCCGAACATCCCGGCGTCCTCGACGCGCAGGAGTTCGATCTGGCGGGATGCTGCATCGGGGTCGTCGAACGCTCGTCGAGGATCGACGGATCGGCCGTGCAGGCCGGCGACGTCATCGTCGGGCTGGCCTCGTCGGGATTGCACTCGAACGGGTACTCGCTCGTGCGCTCGCTCATCGCGGAATGGGACCTCGACCTCGCCGAGCCGTACCAGGCCCGCCTGCGTCGAACGCTCGGCGACGCCGTCACGGACAAGTTGCTCGCAGTCGCCCCGAACGAGGCGATGGCGACCCTCGGTGACATCCTGCTCACGCCGACGCGGATCTACGCGCGGGCCGTGCTGGCGGCCCGCGAAGCGGCCGCCATCCACGGGCTCGCCCACATCACCGGCGGCGGGTTGCCGGGCAACGTCCCGCGCGCCCTGCCGGATGGCCTTGGCGCGCGTCTCGACCCGGCGCGCTGGTCGATGCCCTCGGCGATGCTGCTGTTCGGCGCCCTCGGCGGGCTGGACGAGGAGGAGCTTCGTGCGACGTTCAACGGCGGCATCGGGATGGTCGCCGTCCTGCCGGCCGACGAGGTCGCGGCCGCGACCGGCGTCCTCGCCGACCACGGGATCGCGGCGTCGATCGTCGGCGAGGTGATCGAGGCCGCGGCGATCGAGGGCCGGCGGTACGTCGAGGCCCCGCTCGAGTCAGTCGCGTGAACGAGTGGCGATTCTCCGTCTCGTACGCGTACGGAACATTGACCCTGGCAGATGTCAGGCACGATGCCGCAGCTGGTGGTCCGATCGCCGACCTCGTGCGGATCACCCGCGCCGTCGAGGATCGGTGTGAATCCCTCGGGTCGGCGGTCCTCGTACACCTCTTCGAACGTGACGGCGAGATCCCAGTGGAGGTTCGGCTCCTGGCCGATCCTGCGGCGATCGAGGCCGAGTGGGATCACGTCGCGGAATTGAGCCTTGAAGCACGATCGGGGCGCCTGCAGATCTACGGCTGGATGGCCGACGAGGATCTCGCCGGTGAGATCGATGTCCCGACGGAATCGCTCCGGGCTCGCATCCATTGGGGCGGCCTCGAGCAAGCCCTCCAGCGCGAACGACCGTGGGATGCCGACTCGGCCGGTCCTGACTACGTTCGCGTCGATCTCTTCCCGGGTTCGGTCGGTTCGGTCGAGACGCTGCGAACGTGGCACGCCTGGGCGCCGCCCATCCACGAATCGGTCACCGACACAGGGCTGCGGCTGTACCGGGGCTATCGAGCGGCGGAGGTCCTGGCCGGCCTCGAATCGATGCCCCGTCGATTCTGGCCGCCCTACCCGAACACCTCGGAAGGTCACGTCACGGACATGTGGCGCGACAGGGCGGACGGTTCGCGATGGGCACGCGGCTCGGGTTCGCAGGGTCATCCATTCCTGCAGGAGCTGACGGACGACGAGGCGGAGCGGCTCGAGGCGGAGGGCTTTCCGGCGGCGCGGACCTATGCCACCGACGCCGATGGACGGATCTGGACGAGTGACGTGCTGCCGTTGGAACGGGCACCCGCGTTGACGCTCATCCGGGCGGACCGCTGGCCGATGCTTCGAAGCATCCTGCGCGACGACGAGGTCCTCATCGTCGACCTGCCGAGCGGCTGGAGCCGGATCACGGCGCGCCCACTCGCTGGCGGCGCACCTGGGCTCGTAGACCGGGTCGCGGGCGACGGCACCGATGCGTTCTATCAACGCTGGCCCGATGGAGCGGAGATCCCGGGGCGATGACCGAGGGAGGCGTGCAGCGCGGTCCGACCCGGCTCGCGGTCGGCGTCTCCGGCGCCGGATCGAACCTCCGGGCGCTCGTCGCCGCCGCCGAGCGGCTTCCCATGACGATTGGCGAGGTCGCGCTGGTCTTTGCGGATCGGGAGTGCCCGGCGCTCGAGTGGGCGGTCGAACACGGCCTGGACACCGCGCTCGTTCCA
>JBIOWA010000075.1:0-5386 GCA_044868045.1 Candidatus Limnocylindrales bacterium | reverse complement strand
CACCGTTCACGGCCGGAGGTCGGGGGCCGGACTCTAGACGCAACGGTCATCTGCCGGATAGCGGCGAGCCGGTCTCCCCGTGGAGGTCCAAGCCATCATCGGCCTCCACAAGCCGGTATATCAGCGGCGCGCCATCAGGGCTATGCCGACCACGACCACGACCACAACGACGAGCCCGATGAGCCCGACGCCGGGCAACGCGACATCCACGCCGGCAGCATAGCGGAGGCCCAGTGAGGATCGCTGGCACCACCAAGGGCAAGATCCGGTGGGAGCAATGGTCAAGAGCCCTGTCGAATTATCGCCTGTGGAATCGCTCGACCAAGCCGAGTCCTATCGCCAGTAATACCAGGACCAACAGCGGGCACGGATGGGACCATCACGTCCACGGGCTTCGTCCTAGCGAGGCGGTAGTGGTCCGATGATCGGCTGGGCCATGGCGGACGCGATCGTCAGGACAAGCAGGACGATCACGACGCGACGGATGAGGGTCGCCGCTGTCATCGTGCCCGCCGACGGCGCGCCATGAGCCCGAGACCTATCGCGGCGAGTAGGACCAGGACCACGGGGATGACTGGCAGTGGGAGGGTGAGGCAGCCGGTAGGGTGGCCTGGGAGCCAGCAGGGCGTCCAGTACGGCGGCATAGCCATCAGGACGATCAGCCCCACGGCTGCGATTACCAGTGCCACTCCAATCGCGGTGACGAAGCGGCCGTCGACCGGCACGCGCGACCAGCGCGCTTCGGCGCCGACTGCGACCGCAATGGCGATTGGCAGCAACAGCCACGAGACCGGCGACAGGGCGACCTCTGCGGCGTGACGGACAGGTCCGGTCAGGATCAGTTGACCTGGCGGTCCGATTGTCAGCGGATCGAGCGCCACGGGCTGCGAGAGAAAGAACAATCCCACGGCGGCGAACAGCGCCCAGAGGACGATCGCAGCGACAACGACCGAATGGACGACAAACCGCGACGGGTTCACGACGGCAGCCTAGGCCGCGCCAGGACGGGCTACAAGGGTGCCGTGACCTCGGGCGGCACCTTCGCCGCGCTCGGCGAGGCGGCCTCTCGCCCGGTGTTGGCCAGGAGACATCGATCGGCGTCTCAACCGGCGGGCGGTGGCCTCGAACCACGATCCGGAGCGCGAATGATGGCCTGGAGCCAACAATCGGAGTCGAAGGTGCTCGATCCAGGCCCTCGATCCGATCCGCCATAGGTCCAAGGCTCAAGAACGGTGGCTGCGCGCCACCGTGATCCTTGGACCTGCATCACGGGCATTCGTGCATCACGCGCTGCGGGCCGGTTCATTGGCGAGAGATCGGGTCCCGTTTCAATGCCACTGTGGCATCGACCGGACAGCAGACCAGGATGGGCGATTTCCGCGGGGATCCTGGCGAGCCGGGTGGGATTCGAACCCACGACCCAGGGATTAAAAGTCCCCTGCTCTGACCACTGAGCTACCGGCCCGAACCGACCGTATCACGTTCAGATGGAGGTCTCCGGACTCGGCCCTCAGCCGGTGATGCGTCCTCTGGACGCCATGCTGGAAGCCATAGCCGACCGACCCGGGCACCACTGGATCACCTCAGGATTGCCAGCGCAGGATTCGGCTGAGGAGGTTCTCAACGTATCCGTGGACCCTGAGGCCATCCCGAGGTTCGGCCGCCACCTGTCCCGGTGGAATGAGTTCTTCCCGTACAACCTGGTTCGGGTCATCGTCGTCGTACCAGACATGGAACGATCTGCCAGTCAGTTCTTCGTTCCGGATATGCGGCGGCATCGGCCATGCCTCCCGGTCCCACTCCTCACGCCTGCCAATCAGAGGCCATGTTTCTTAACGATCCCGAGGTGACCGAACTTCCCGATCAGAGTGGCATCCGTCGGCGTAAGGACCAGACATTCCCGGAGATCCGGAACACCGGGACGGCGGGGGCCGAAGAAATAGCCGAACAGCACTGGAACTTTTGGCCCGTGCGAGGATCCCTACTGCAAAGCCGCCTCCGTGCAGTGGGATCGCGTACCAGTCGCCGGCCCGATATCGAACCCTTGCCATCAGTCTCAATTTCGATTGTCGGGTTAACCGAGAGCGTTGCCGTCTTGAGCGAACCGTGCGAGACGGAGAGTGAGGTAGGCCGCGTCTGCGAGGGCGAGCGGGTGAGTAAGCAGCAGCGTCTGCTCGTGGAAGTTGAGCCATTCCCAGGTCTGCCGATCCACCTGCGTAAATCGCCCGTGGTCGTTGACCATGTACGGGGGAGGAGCGGTCAGATGGTCCGGACCCCCGCCTGCCCGCGTCACGTCGGCAAGGAACCACAGGAAGTTGGCAAGCCCGACGACGATTGCCACAGTCGCAATCAGCGGAAGGGACCTCCGAGCCATGACCTGAGCATACCCGCGTGTCTCACCTCGCCGATCCTGCCCAAAAACTGGACAGCGAGATGACGCCCAATCATCGGCTCTCCTTGGCTCCGGACGCCGAGATCGTGTAGGACGACGAGGACGATGTCGAAGCGGCGCTGCGCGAAGTCGATCGATTGTGATCCGGGTCGGGAGCGGGGTGCGGCAGCCCGCTTCGCCCTCGATCACCCCGCGCGGCGCTGGGCTAGGCTCTCAGGACATGACCGAACGACTGTTCCTCGGTTTGCTGACGCCGAGCGAGATCCTCGCGATCCTGACGGGTGTCCTCGTCCTCGTCACGCTCTATTACGCGATCCAGACGCGACAGATGGTTGTCGAGATGGAGAAGGCCCGCGGGACGACCGTGCTTCCACGGATCGCCGTGAGCATGAACCCGATTGGGGGGATGGTCGGTTGGGTGCGCCTAACGAACGTAGGCCCCGGCCCGGCCATGAACATTCAAGCAGCCATTACGTTCGAACCGAACGGCTTCGAGATTAGTTGGCATGCTCATGTCGTGGCTCCCAACGAGGCTCACGACTTCATCCCGACTCCGCCGGGCGAACCAGAGGCACAACTCGGGTACCTCGACCGCCTCACCGAACGGTACGATCGGATCAGGCTCGATGCGAGTTACAGCGATGGGCTCGGTAAGAGCCACGAGACGCACGAGTCGATCGAGATTAGGGAATGGTGGGGCTCGCTTAAGTCGGCCGGCCATCTCGTAACTCAGGACTATCCGGCCGAGACCGTGAAGGAACTTGCAAAGATTGGGACCGCGGTCGGGAAGATCGCGAGCGAGGCTGCGAAGGAGCGGCTCCGACTCCAATTACTCCGCGGCCCGTGGCGGTGGGAGATCCGCATTCGCAGGCTCCCATCTCGGTTGCAACCGATCGCCAGAAGGGTCGCTCGGCGAATCGGCATCAGCCGGGTATAGATCCTGCCTCCGAAGCTTCGAACTCCCACAAGCGCTCCTGGGTGACGCTCGACGCTAGCGGGGCGTCTGGTCACGGCGAGGCAAGTCGCAGCTAAGCGGGGTCTCCTAGGCTGCCGTGGGCGATGTGCGGACGCCAGTTCTCATCGGCTTCACCGACTTCCTGATCGTGAAGGATAGCCATGCGTAACCTGGGCGCGAGGCGGCTCCGCCTCGCGCCCCCAGGAGCTATCGGCTAGCTCGATCACGTGTGCCCGCGAGCGCGCTGGCAACGACCACGTCCAGCGGCCGCGCGGCATCGACGGAGACTCCCGCCTCGTCCGGCTCGAGTGGCTCGAGCGTCGTCAGCTGCGAGTCCAGCAGGCTGACCGGCATGTAGTGGCCGCGGCGGGATGCCAGTCGCGACCGCAGCGTTTCGACATCGGCGTCGAGGTGGATCACGAACGACTCCTCCATCGGAATCGCGGCACGGAGTAGGTCCCGGTACGCTCGGCGCAACGCGGAACAGGCAAGGACCGTTCCGACACCATCCTCGTGTCGCTCGGCGATGATCTCCGCGAGCGCCCGGAGCCAGGGCGCTCGATCCTCGTCGGTCAACGGGCTCCCGGCCGCCATCTTCTCGATGTTCTCTGCCGGATGATGATCGTCGCCTTCGATGAATTCGACTCCCAGCAGGGCGGCGAGCCGCTTCCCGACGACCGACTTGCCGCTCCCTGACACGCCCATGACGATGACGTGCAGGCACGCCGAGCTCACGCGGGCGGCGGCACCTCGGTCGGCAACTGCTCCCCCCGGACACCGGCGATCAGATTCGCGGCGGCCATCGAGGCCATCTTTCCGCGTGTCGCGCGCGACGCCGATGCGATGTGGGGCACGATCAGGCAGTTGTCCAGTCCGACCAGCGGGTCATCCATCGGGATCGGCTCGGGGTCGGTGACGTCCAGCGCCGCCGCCCAGATCACACCGTCGCGCAACGCCGAGGCCAGCGCCACCTGATCCACGACAGGTCCGCGCGAGGTGTTCACGAGGACCGCGGTCCGCTTCATCTGCGCCAGCGTCTCCGCGTTGATCAGGTGCCGGGTCACCGGTGAGAGGTTCACATGTAGCGACACGAAATCGCTCCGAGGCAGTAGCTCCTCGAGCGGCAGGTACGTGGCCCCGAGCGGGTCCGTGACCGTCGGCGGCAGCGGCTGCAGGTCGTGATACAGGATCTCCATCCCGAAGCCCTGGGCCCGTCGCGCCACGGCCTGACCGATCCGGCCGAAGCCGACGATCCCGATCGTCGCGCCGTGGACGTCGGGCCCCAGCAGCAACATCGGCCCCCAGGTCTTCCACGATCCGGCGCGCACGTAGCGATCGCTTTCGGGCAGCCGGCGGGCAGCGGCCATCAGCAGTGCCCACGCAAGGTCGGCGGTCGTGTCGGTCAGGACGCCCGGCGTGTTCCCGACGGGGATCCCCCGCCGTGCGCAAGCCGCGACGTCAACGTTGTCGAAGCCGACCGCGTAGTTGCTGACCACCTTCAGCTGCGATCCGGCCGCGTCGAGGAACTCGTCATCGACCTTGTCGGTCAGCAGCGTCAGGACACCGTCGACGCCGGCCACACGACGCAGCAGCTCGTCGCGTGGCGGTGGTAGCTCGTCCTCCCAGAGGTCCATGTCGCACGCCTCGCGAACGGCGTCGAGCCCCTCCTCGGGGATGACCCGCGCGACGAAGACCCGGGGTCGTCGAGCGTGATCCAGCACGACCCCGGCCGCCGCGGTAACGTCAGCCACGGCCGAGGCCGGCCACGAACCGGCCCATCCGCCGCAGCGCCTCGTTCAGATTCTCGCGGGAGTTGGCGTACGAGATCCGGATGTGGTCGGTGCCCACACCGCCGAAGGCGGTCCCGGCCAGGACGCACACGTCGGCCTCGACCAGCAGCCGCTCTGCGAAGTCGGCGCCGGTCAACCCGGTCCCCGAGATGTCGGGGAACGCGTAGAAGGCCCCGAGCGGTGTGGCACAGCGGATCCCCTCGATCTCGTTGAGTCCTTCGACGATCAGGTCCCGTCGCGCCTTGAACT
>JBIOWA010000074.1:0-4042 GCA_044868045.1 Candidatus Limnocylindrales bacterium | reverse complement strand
GTCGAGTACGAGACCGACGCGCGCCACTACGCCCACGTCGACTGTCCCGGCCACGCCGACTACATCAAGAACATGATCACGGGCGCCGCCCAGATGGACGGCGCGATCCTCGTGGTCGCCGCGACCGACGGCCCGATGCCCCAGACGCGCGAGCACATCCTGCTCGCCCGCCAGGTCGAGGTGCCGTACATCGTGGTCTTCCTCAACAAGGTCGACATGGTCGACGACGAGGAGCTGCTCGACCTGGTCGAGCTCGAGGTGCGCGAGCTCCTGACCAAGTACGAGTTCCCGGGCGATGACCTGCCGGTCATCCGCGGCTCGGCGCTCAAGGCACTCGAGGCGCCCGACAATCCCGAGGACGCGGCCTACAAGCCCATCCAGGAGCTGATGGACGCCGTCGACTCCTACATCCCGACGCCCGAGCGGGCGATCGACAAGCCGTTCCTCATGCCGGTCGAGGACGTGTTCGGGATCAAGGGTCGCGGCACGGTCGCCACGGGCCGCATCGAACGCGGCATCGTCAAGGTCGGCGACGAGGTCGAGCTGGTCGGCATCAAGCCGACCCGCAAGATCGTGGTCACCGGCGTCGAGATGTTCAAGAAGCTGCTCGACGAGGGCCGCGCCGGCGACAACGTCGGTTGCCTGATTCGTGGCCTGGAGCGCGATGAGATCGAGCGCGGCCAGGTGCTGGCCAAGACAGCCTCGATCAAGCCCCACACCAAGTTCTCGGCGCAGGTCTACGTCCTGACCAAGGAGGAGGGTGGCCGCCATACGCCGTTCTACAACGGCTATCGACCCCAGTTCTACCTGCGCACGACCGACGTGACCGGGGCCATCGGCCTGCCCGAGGGCGCCGAGATGATCATGCCCGGGGACAACGTCGAGATGTCGGTCGAGCTCATCACCCCGATCGGCCTCGAGGTCGGCCAGCGCTTCGCCATCCGCGAGGGTGGCCGGACCGTCGGCGCCGGGGCCATCACGAAGATCGTCGAGTAGGGACGAGATGGCGAAGCAGCGGATCCGGATCCGCCTCAAGGCCTACGACCACCGACTGCTCGACCAGTCGGCGGCACAGATCGTCGAGACCGCCCAGCGCACCGGCGCGGACGTGCTCGGCCCGGTCCCGCTGCCCACGCGCATCGAGAAGTTCACCGTGCTGCGTTCGCCGTTCATCGACAAGGATTCCCGGGAGCAGTTCGAGATCCGCACTCACAAGCGGCTCGTCGACATCCTCGATCCGAGCTCGAAGACCGTCGACGCCCTGATGCGGCTGTCGCTCGCTGCGGGCGTCGACATCGAAATCAAGATGTGACGGACGAGTGATGAGTATCGGTTTGATCGGCCGCAAGGTCGGGATGACGCAGGTGTTCCAGGACGACGGGACGATGGTGGCCGTGAGCGTGCTCGCCGTCGAGCCCAATACCGTCACGCGTCTGCGCACGACCGAGCGCGACGGCTACACCGCCGTGCAGCTCGGCACGGAGCCCGGCAAGAAGGTGACCAAGCCCGAGGCAGGCCAACTCAAGGGCCTGCCGAAGGCCGCCCGCGACCTCGGCACGATCCGTGAGTTCCGCGTCGAGAGCGTCGATGACTACGAAATCGGTCAGACCGTCTCGATCGGCGACCTTTTCAACGCCGGCGACGAGGTGGACGTGTCGGGCGTCTCCAAGGGCAAGGGCTTCGCCGGCCACATCAAGCGCCACAACTTCCGGCGCGGTCCCAAGACCCACGGCTCGGACCAGCACCGCGAGCCGGGCTCCATCGGCCCCGGCACCACCCCCGGTCGCGTCTACAAGGGCATGCGCATGGCGGGCCACATGGGCGACGAGCGGGCAACCATCAAGAAGGTGCGCATCGTGCGCACCGATCCCGACCGCAACCTGCTGCTCGTCAAGGGGAGCCTCCCCGGCGCGCGCGGGTCGCTGATCCTCGTGAAGAAGGCCTGACGATGCCCTCGACCCCCCTCTACGACCGGACGGGCAAGACCGTCGGCAACGTCGAGCTCAGCGACGAGCTCTTTGCCGCCCCGGTCAATACCGCCGTACTCCACCAGGTCGTGACCGCCCAGCTCGCCGCCCGGCGGATCGGCACGCACGACACGCGGACCCGTGGCGAGATCCGCGGCGGCGGTCGCAAGCCGTACCGCCAGAAAGGCACCGGGCGTGCCCGCCAGGGCACCGTCACGGCGCCGCACTATCGTGGCGGCGGCACGGTATTCGGGCCGCATCCGCGCTCGTACGAGCAGCGGCTGCCGCGCAAGATGAAGCGGCTCGCCCTGCGCGGCGCCCTGACCGCGAAGTTCGGCGACGAGCAGCTCAAGGTCATCGACACCTTCGGCCTGGACGCGGTCAAGACAAAGGACCTGGTCGGGGTGCTCGGTGCGCTCGACGCGAGCGGTCGGGTCCTCGTCGTCTCTCCGGGCCGCGACCAGAACCTCGAGCTGTCGGCGCGCAACCTGCCGACGGTCGACGTCATCCTCGCCGACTCGCTCAACGTCGTCGACCTGCTCAATGCCGACGTCGTCCTGATCGAGCAGTCGGCCCTGGCCCGCATGGAGACCGTCTACGGCGGCGCGACCCGGGAAGTGGATGCATGAGCGCCCTGTCCGCCGCCGACATCGTCCTGCGCCCCGTGATCAGCGAGAAGTCGATCGATGAGTCGGGGCGTGGCAAGTACACGTTCGCCGTCCACGGAGACGCCAACAAGATCCAGATCAAGGCGGCGATCGAGGAGCTCTACAAGAAGGAGGCGGTGACGGTCGTCGCCGTCAACGTCATGACCACCAAGGCGAAGGCGAAGTCACGCGGGACGCGGCGCGGCCGGATCGTCGGCCACACCACGCCCTGGCGCAAGGCCATCGTCACCCTGGCCCCCGGCCAGAAAATCGAGTTCTTCGAGGGGGTCTGATCGATGCCGCTGCGCAGTTACAAACCCACCTCGCCGGGGATGCGGCGGATGACCCGCTCGACGTTCGAGGAGGTCACAACCAAGGAGCCCCATAAGCCGCTCCTCGAGCCGCAGAAGCGCGGTTCGGGGCGGAACAACCAGGGGCGGATCGCCGTGCGCCATCGCGGCGGCGGTGAGAAGCAGCATTACCGGCGGATCGACTTCAAGCGCGACAAGACCGGCGTACCGGCACGCGTGGCGACGATCGAATACGACCCGAACCGCTCGGCGCGGATCGGCCTGCTCCACTACCGCGACGGCGAGAAGCGCTACATGCTGCTGCCGCACGGGCTGAAGGTCGGTGACGTCGTCGTCTCCGGCCGGGATGCCGAGGCGCGCATCGGGAACGCCCTGCCGCTCGCCTACATCCCGCTTGGCTCCACCATCCACAACATCGAGCTGACGCCCGGCAAGGGCGGCCAGATCGTCCGCTCCGCCGGCACGTCGGCGCAGTTGCTCGCCAAGGAGGGCAACTACGTGACGGTCCGGATGCCATCCGGAGAGATGCGCCGCATCCCGTCGGGTTGCATGGCGACGGTCGGCCAGGTCAGCAACCTCGACCACGAGAACCAGAGCCTCGGCAAGGCCGGCCGCGCCCGGCATCTGGGCCAGCGCCCGGAGGTCCGCGGGGTTGTCATGAACCCACGCGACCATCCGCATGGCGGTGGCGAGGGCAAGTCCCCGACCGGGATGCCGCCCAAGACCCCGTGGGGCAAGCCCGCGATGGGCTACCGCACCCGGCGGTCCAAGACGACCGGACGCCTGATCGTCCGATCGCGGCATCGCAAGTAGCCGGGGAGGTAGGAGTCCATGTCCCGTTCCATCAAGAAGGGCCCCTTCGTCGAGGCCCGACTCCTCGGCCGCATCGAGGAGATGAACAAGCGCAACGAGAAGAAGGTCGTCAAGACCTGGTCGCGCGCGTCGGTGATCTTCCCGACGTTCATCGGCCACACCATCGCCGTCTACAACGGCAAGAAGCACGTCCCGGTCTACGTGACCGAGAACATGGTCGGCCACCGGCTCGGTGAGTTCAGCCCGACCCGCAACTACCGCGGGCACGGCAGGCACACCGAGCGGTCGACGGCGTTGAAGTAGG
>JBIOWA010000073.1:0-9384 GCA_044868045.1 Candidatus Limnocylindrales bacterium | reverse complement strand
GTCAACCCGCTCGCGGCGAAGTACTTTGCCAAGAGCCGGCTGGCTCGCACGAAGTCCGACCCGGCCGACGCCCGGAGCCTCGCCGAGATGGCCATGCGCGATACGCCGCCCGCCCGCGACCCGCTCGCCGGTGCCGAGCTGCGTCAGGCCGCCCGCTTCGGGATGACCCTGGTGACCGAGCAGGCCAAGGTCTGCCAGCGGCTCATCCGCCTGGTCGAGCTCGGCTTCCCCGAGCTCGGTGAGCTGTTCGACGACCCGACGTGTCGGACGGCCCGGGAGGTCCTGCGGATCGCCCCGACCGCACGAGCGGCGACGAGGCGGCACACGTCGACGCTCGCCAACGCGAACGCCGGCCGAGGTCATCGGCGGCTCGGAGGGGCAAAGGCCGAGCGCCTCCAGGCCGCGGCGGCCGAGTCGATCGCGGTGCCCGAGCTCGACGCCGAGGTCGCCTTCGAGGTCGGCCTGCTGCTCGACCAATACGACCTGCTCGAGCGCCAGATCGCGGATGCCGATGCCCGGGTCGCCGGACTGCTCGACGGTGAGACCGCGCGTCGTCTCCAGACGATTCCGGGGGTGGGTCCGTCGACCGCGGCGATCCTCCTCGCCGAGATCGGCGACATCGACCGATTCAGCGACTTCGATCAGCTCCTGGCCTTCGCCGGCGTCCACCCCGCCGAGCGCAGCTCCGGTCGCAAGGGAGCGAACCCCGAGACGGCCTGGCACATGAGCAAGGCCGGCAACAGCCACCTGCGATCGGCCGCCTATCGGATGGCGGTCGTCGGCGTCCAGCACAACCCGGTCATCGCCGCCCACTACGCCCGCAAGCGGGCCGCCGGCAAGAGCAAGATGAACGCCCTCGGTCACTGCATGCGCAAGGCTCTCAGCATCGTCTGGGGCGTCTGGCGCAACGGTCAGGACTTCGACCCCAGCTGGGGGCTCGAGACTTGACAAGACCCTATGGGATCTAGGCGCAAGCCGAGAGTGGGATCCCTCATCCGGCGCGTCCTGGTCGCGCTCCTCGTGCTGATCATCGTGTCGGCGCTCGTGTGGACGGCGGCGTTTGGCAATTTGAGTCTGTCTTAGCGTCTGCCAATCGGCGGCCGTCGGGCGAGGAAGTCGGGATCCTCGCCGAGCGCAGCCTCGAGCAACGCCCGCGACTCCGAGCGATCGACCGGCCCGCCGCTGTCTGGCCACGTCGACACGATCGCCGAGGCCCATTGCGCCCACTCGGAGCGAAGACGCGCCCACTGATCGAGCAAAACCCAATAGAGCACGTTCACGTGGATCCGCTCCGGGAATCCGCCCTTGCCCTCGACGTACTCGAGCGCGATCGCCCGCCACGGCTCGTCGGACGACTCGGCTTCGGCAGCGAACTCAGCGAGGCGCTGCTGCAGGACCTCCGACGACGTGTTGTTTGCGAAGAGCACTTTGAGGGCGGCCTCCGATTCCAGGACCGTCGGCGACGCCGGCGTCGCGAGCCACGCCTTTAGGGCCGCCCGGCCGCGACGCGTGATCGCGTACTCGGTCCGACGTCGCCGACCGACGTCCACGCGACGCGCAGTCGCGAGGCCAGCATCGACGAGACGCTGCGGTTCCCGATAGAGATTGCTCTCGGCGCGGGGCCAGACAGCGAGCAACGCGCGGCGCATGAGCTTCGTGATCTCGTAGGTCGACCAGGGCTGGATCGCGAGCAGTCCAAGGATCGCGTACGACGTCGTCGTGAGGCGCGGCAAACCCATTGACATTTACTCCACACAGGAGTATCAACTCAGATACTCCAGTAAGGAGTATACGCTGATGACGACGATGAAGAGCATGCGGCCCGCGATCCGCCCGGCGACTTCCCTCGACATCGAAGCCCTGCGATCCGTGATCGCCCGCGCGAACGAAGGCCATCGAGGAGCCGTTCGCGACGGCCTCTTCGAGGCCTACCTGGCGAGCGCCCTCGACGTCGCAGGTCGGCTCCAGGCCGGCGAAGTGCTGGTGGCCGAAGTCGACGGCCGCATCGCGGGCACGATCACGTTGTACATGGACGCCAACGACGAGGGCATGCCCAGCCGGTTCCCGAGCAAGACGGCCGGCATCAGGGCGACTGCGGTCGACCCAAGCGCTCGGGGTCAAGGGATCGGAAGGGCGCTCGTGGACGCGTGCATCCAGCGCGCCAATGCCGCCGGGCTGTCCAGAGTCGCGCTGCACACAGCCGACTTCATGGTCGCCGCAGTCGCCGTCTACGAGAAGGCTGGTTTCTGTCGCGCTCCGGAGTACGACTACCGCGCCGGCGACTACTTCGTGTCCGACGCCCTCGACGATCTCAAGGCGATCGCGTACGTCCGGTCGATCCCATGATCCGGGCCTGGCTCGCGCACGCGATGTCGCGGCTGATCAACGTGCTGTCAAGTGCCGCCGCTGAGCCGATCGGCATGACGAGCGGCGCCCGACTGCGCGAGTGACCTTCGGCCCTTGACGGCCCACCGGTGCGGTGGCGCATCATGACCGCCCCGAGCGCGACGTTGGAGGGTCCGTTCATCGTGCGTGTCCGCCGCGGCCTGCTGTTCTGGGGTCTGTTCTTCATCCCGCTCGGCGCGGTGCCGCTGCTGGTCCGCGCCGGCGCGCTCGATCCGGGCGTCGTCGCAAACGCCTGGCGACTCTGGCCCCTCCTGCTGGTCGCCCTCGGGCTGACACTGATCCTCGGTCGAAGTCAGGCGGGGGTGCTTGGAACCATCGTGGCGGCACTCGCACTCGGGACCGTGGCCGGCGGCGCGCTGGCGGCAAGTACGCCGTTCATCGGCAACGTCGGCGGCTGCGGCGCGATCGGCGCCGAAGCCGACCAGCGCCTCGAGCAGACCGGAACCTTGTCCGGTCCGGCGACCGTCACCTTCGACCTCAATTGCGGCTCGATCGACGTCGGGATGCAACCCGGCAGTGCATGGCAGGTGACCGCCGATTACCGTCGCGAACCGCCCAGTCTCGAGTCGTCGGTGAGCTCGCTGAAACTGCACTCGCCCGATGGGTTCGGCGATCTGCGCCAGTCCTGGCACGTGACGTTGCCGGCCGACCAGACCAGCGACATCGAGATCACGGCCAACGCGAGCACCGGGACGATCGCCCTGGCCGGCGCGACGCTCGCTACGCTCAAGGCCGATCTCAACGCGGGCGACCTGCGGATCGATGCGACCGAGGGCCGCGTCAGCACCGTCGACGTCGCAGTCAACGCCGGGCGCGTCCGGATCCGCGCCGGCGGCGACCTGCACGGCCAGCTGTCAGCGAATGCCGGGTCGCTCGAGCTCTGTGTTCCCGACGATGCGGCGCTGCGCATCCGCGTGGAGGAGCAGCTGACCTTCGCGCACAACCTCGACGACCGTGGCCTGACCCGGACCGGCGACGTCTGGACTAGGGAAGGTTCGCCCAGCGGGGGACTCGTCGACCTAGCGATCGAGGGCAACGCCGCCAACCTGACGCTCGACCCCGACGGAGGCTGCTGAGATGGCCGATCGACTGTATCGCTCGCGCGACGACCGCATGATCGCCGGCGTCGCCGGCGGGCTCGCCGAGATGTGGGATGCCGACCCGGCGCTGATCCGGATCGTCTGGGCCTTGCTCGTCATCTTCACCGGCGGCGTCGCCCTTCTCGTGTACATCGTGATGGCGATCGTGGTCCCGGAGGCCGACGACGCGTTCCCGGCCACGGCGCCGGCCGCTGCCAGCACCACGGATGCGCCGCTTCCGGCGGGGTCGGGCTGGGCGACGCCCCCGCCGTCGAGCCGGGAGGCTCGCGCCGAAGCCAGGGCCGCACGTCGAGCCGCACGAGCAGAACGTGGCGGCATGACGGGCGGGTTGATCTTCGGCGGCTTCCTCGTCCTCCTCGGTCTGTTCTTCCTCGCCCGCGAGTACCTGCCGAACATCGACTTCGACTGGTTCTGGCCGCTCGTTCTCGTCGCGCTCGGCGTGGCGCTCCTGGCCTCGTCCCTCGGGCGCGGTCCACGGTCCGGCGGATCGAGGTGAGCGGCGCCCAGCGAGGGTCGCTGATCGGCGGAACCTGGCTGATCGGGATCGGGGTCGTCTTCCTGATCCGCCAGGCCTACGACCTGTCGTGGTCGCAGGCCTGGCCGCTGTTCGTGATCCTCGTCGGCGTCGCGAGCCTGGTCCAGAACGGGCTGTCGTGGCGACCGAGCCTCGCCGGCCTCTGGACGTTCACCTGGCCGATCGTCTGGATCGCGGTCGGCGTGGTGTTGCTCCTCAGCACGACCGGACGCCTCGGCACCGGGCCGGGCGAGCTGATCGCCCAGGGTTGGCCATGGTTGCTGGTGGCGCTCGGCGTCTGGTTCCTGATCGGATCGATCGCACCGGGCGGCTCCGCTGGGTCCGAACGACTGTCCCTCCCCTTGCGAGGGGCGGCGGAGGCCTCGGTCCGGATCCGCTTCGGGGCCGGCACCCTGACGACGCGCCAGGCGGCGCCCGGTGATCTCGTCGATGGCGTGTTCGAAGGCGGTGTCATCCATCGCGAGCAGGGCCCCGGCCGGGTCGAGCTATCGCAGGACACGTCGTACGGGTTGCCCTGGCTGGATCGGAGATCGGCCTGGGACCTCGGTCTGACCGGCGAGGTACCGCTCGACGTTCGCGTCGAGACCGGGGCGAGCAGGACCAACCTCGACCTGCGTGAGACCCGCCTGCGCCGCCTCGACCTGCAGACGGGAGCCAGCGAGACGCGCGTGATGCTGCCCCGGAACGCGGGGATCACCGAGGTCCATGCCGAGCACGGCGCGGCGTCGCTGACGTTCGAGATCCCGAGCGGCGTCGCCGCGCGGATCCGCGCCCGGATGGCGATCGGAAGCACACAGATCGATGAAGGGCGGTTCCCGCGCGCCGGTGACCTCTACCAGTCCGTCGACTACGGGACTGCCGCGAACAGGGTCGACCTCGACGTCCAGGGCGGGGTCGGATCGCTCCGGATCGTCGGCGTGGACTGAGGACGCGACCGCACCGCAACCTTGCCGGCCCCCGGCCCGACCCGCGAACCCCAACCGCCACCTTCTCGGTCCCGCCCCGGGGCCGACCGTTCCCGGTCCTGCCCGTAGCGTTTGCTCCACACCCGTTCGGATCGGGTGTCCCGGCGCTTGCGGGAGGAACGGATGAACACTGGCGACACCGCCTGGCTCCTGATGTCGACAGCCCTCGTGATGATCATGCTGCCCGGGCTGGCGCTGTTCTACGGCGGCCTGGTCCGGCGAAAGAATGTCCTCTCGACGATCATGCACAGCTTCTTCGGGCTGGCGTTGGTCAGCATCGTGTGGGTGATCGTCGGGTTCAGCCTCGCGTTCGGGCCCGACATCGGCGGCCTTGGCCTGATCGGCGGACTCGACCACCTGCTGTTCAACGGGGTCGGCCTCGAGCCGTCTGCCACCTACGCCACGACCGTGCCGTTCGTGCTCTTCGCCGCCTTCCAGCTCATGTTCGCGGCGATCACTCCCGCCCTCATCACGGGCGCATTCGCCGAGCGCAAGCGGTTCGGCGCCTTCGTCCTCTTCACGATCCTCTGGTCGATCCTCGTCTATTCGCCGCTGGCGCACTGGGTCTGGTCGGTCGACGGCTGGCTGTTCAAGCTCGGTGCGCTCGACTTCGCAGGCGGGACCGTGGTCCACATCAGTTCGGGCGTGTCGGCCCTCGTCGTGGCGCTGCTGATCGGTCGGCGGGTCGCCAACGGCGAGCCGATGGAGCCACACGACGTCCCGATGACCGTGCTGGGTGCCGGCCTCCTGTGGTTCGGCTGGTTCGGGTTCAACGCCGGTTCGGCGGTCGCGGCCAACGGCGTCGCCGCGAACGCGTTCATGGTCACGAACACGGCCGCGGCCGCGGCCACGATCACCTGGGTCCTGGCGAGCTATCTCCACCGCGGCAAGGTCAGCGTCATCGGCGCCGCCTGTGGCGCGGTCGCGGGTCTCGTCGCCATCACGCCGGCCTCCGGCTTCGTCGGCGTCGGCGGGGCACTGGTCATCGGCCTCGTAGTCGGCGGCCTGTGTTACAGCGCGACGCTCCTTCGGTCCCGCCTCAAGATCGACGACGCCCTCGACGTCTTCGCGGTCCACGGCGTCGGCGGGATGTTCGGTGCCGTGGCGACCGGTGTCTTCGCCTCGGCGGCCATCCAGGAGGCGTATACCGGCCTGCTCGAGGGCAACGTCCAGCAACTCCTGAACCAGTTCGCTGCGGTTGGCGCCACGATCGCCTACGCCTCGATCTCCACGTTCGTCATCGTCAAGGTCGTCGACCTGATCCTCGGGATCCGCGTGTCGGCGCGCGACGAGGAGATCGGCATCGACCTCGCCACCCATGGCGAGGTCGCCTACCAAACGTAACCGCCGGGGTCGGACGGCCGGTCGCGACCGGCTCCTCCCCGGTCTTGGCCGGCCGACCCTCCCGCATCAACGCCGGGTCCGCCATACCACCGCCGACCGGCGGTGGCAGTTCGCCACCTTCGGAGACGACCAGCGACATGGACGCCACCGACCATCGCGATCGCCGAGCGCCGCTCTACGACCAGCGGTTCGAGCACGATGCCTGCGGTGTCGGCTTCGTGGCGGACGCGGGCGGGCGCTCGAAGGCCAGGGTGTTGCCGCTGGCGCTGGCCGGGCTCGCGGCGTTGTCCCATCGGGGCGCGTTCGGGGCCGACGGCGAGTCCAGTGACGGCGCGGGTATCGCGCTTCCCCTCTCGCCATCGCTGCTGCGGCTGATCGCCGAACCCTGCGCCGAAGCCCGTCCCGCGATCATCATGCTGTTCCTGCCCCGGAGTCGAGCGGCGGCGAGGGCGGCCCGCGCCCTCGTGCAGCGCACGCTCGAGGCGGACGGGCTGTCGATCCTGGGCTGGCGCAGCGTCCCGTTCGACGAGCGCGCACTCGGTGCGGCCGCGGCGACGTCCCGGCCCCTCGTCGTCCAGGCGATCGTCGCGCGACCGGCCGGTGCATCTGATGTGGCCTTCGACCGGCGGCTCGTCGTCGCTCGCCGTCGCCTGGAGGGGGCCGCGCACGCGGCCGGCGGTGCCGTCGCCGACCTGTCGGTCCCGTCGGCGTCTTGCCGCACGATCGTCTACAAGGGCCTCGTCGCCGGGCCGCGTCTCGCGGAGCTCTACCCCGACCTCCACGAACCGCTCGCGGTCGACTACGCGGTCTTCCATCAGCGCTACGCCACGAACACGACCCCGATCTGGCGCCTCGCCCAGCCATTCCGGTCGATCGCGCACAACGGCGAGATCAACACGGTCCGCGGCAATCGTGAGCAGGTGCGCGGACGCGCCCGCGACCGTGGTGCCCAGCCGATCGCTTCCGACCTGCTCGACGCCGGCCCGCTGCTCTCTCCCGACGGCTCCGACTCGCTCTCACTCGACGAAGGCCTGGAGCTGTTGACCACGACCGGCTGGGACCTGGCGCCGGCACTGCTGGCGGCGATCCCCGAGGCGGTCGGCCTGCGTCGGGCTCCGCACCCGCATGTCGCCACGCTCCGGCGGCGGACCGCCGGGATGCTGGCTCCGTGGGACGGGCCGGCGGCCATCGTGTTCTCGGACGGCGCTCGCGTAGGCGCGTTGGTCGACCGCAACGGACTGCGCCCGGCGGCATTCGCGATCACCGGGGATCGGCTCGTCGCGGTCGCATCGGAGGCCGGTGCCGTCCCGTTCGCGGCCGCCGAGACCATCCGACGTGGTCGACTCGGCCCGGGCGAGATGCTCCTGGTCGAGCCGCGCCGGCGAGCGGTCCTCGAGGACACCGACGCCAAGGCTTGGGTCCTCCGGAACCTGCCGATCCACGACGAAGCGCGACCGCTCCACGAGGACGCACCCGAAGCCGCGGTCGAGGCGATCGGGGCTCGGCAGCCGTTGGGCCACGCGTTGCGGTATCTCGCCGGCCTCGACGCCGAACGCCAGCGCCTCGACATCAAGACGATGGCGCTCGAGGGGCACGAGCCGCTGTGGAGCATGGGCGACGACACGCCGACGCCGGGGCGCACCCGCCTCGATCGACCGGTCGCCGACCACCTGCGACAGGCGTTCGCGCAGGTCACGAACCCGGCCATCGATCCCGATCGCGAACGCGTCGTGATGGACCTGCGGGTGGAGCTCGGTCGACGACCGGCCCTCCTCGGCGGGCCGCCTCGCGGGCCGCGCACCCTCCGGCTCGAGCGGCCGATCGTGGCCGATCTCGGCCGTCTGATCGATGCGCTCGAGGGCGGCGGCCGTCGCGTCCGAACGCTCGACGCAACGTGGTCGGCCGGCGACGGAGCGGACGGATTGACGATGGCGCTTGGGCGGCTCGCGGATGAGGCCGTCTCGGCCAGCCGGTCGGGCGTGGAGGTCGTCGTGGTAAGCGACGCCTCGCTGTCGATCGATCGGCTCCCGATCCCGTCGGCCCTGTCCGCCGGAGCCGTGCACACGGCCCTGACCGATGCAGGCTTCCGCGGCCGAACAGACATCGCGGTCGATGCCGCCGACATCCTGGACGTCCATGCCTTCGCGATGGCGATCGCGGTCGGAGCGACCGCGGTCCGGCCGCGTCTCGCGCTCGAGCTGGCGGTCGAGCTCGCCGGAACACGCGGCGCCGAGTCGCTGACCCCGGCGATGGCGATCGCCAATCTCGTCGACGCGTTCGCAGCCGGCCTGCGGAAGACCCTGGCCAGGATGGGGATCAGCTCGATCGCGAGTTATGTCGGCGGGTCGCTGGTCGATACGATCGATCTCGCGCCCGATGTCCTCGAGCAATGTTTCCCGACGGCCGCGGCGTGGCCGGGACGGGTCACCCTGGACGATCTGGGGGCGGCGCAACTCCGTCGGCGCGACGGCGCGCTCGCGCTTCCGGCGCCGGCTCCGGGCCGCGAGGCGCGCTTGCCCGACCCCGGGTTCGCGCGGTTCCGGGGCGACGGCGAAGCCCACCTCTTTGCCCCCAGGATCGCCAGCGAGATCCAGCTGTTGTCGGGTGCGTCGCCGGTGATCGGCGAGGCCCCGCCGCTCGATGCGGCCCTCACCCGTTATCGAGCGGCGCTGGCGCGGCCGGCCGCTGCATCGTCGGTGCCGCGCGACGAGCTCCGGATCCGGCGGGTCGCCACCGACATCGCGCCAGTCGCGCTCGGTGAGGTCGAGGACGCGCGATCGATCGCCCAGCGCTTCGTCATCTCCGCGATGAGCGTCGGGGCGCTGTCACCCGAGGCCCACCAGGCGCTGACCATCGGGATCCAGCGAGCGGGTGGCGCCGCGAACACCGGCGAGGGTGGCGAGGACCCGGCCTGGTATGCCGTCGGTTCGGATGGCCGGCGACGCGATGCCCGGATCAAGCAGGTCGCCTCTGCCCGGTTCGGGGTGAATGCCACGTACCTCGCTCGTGCCGACCAGCTCGAGATCAAGATCGC
>JBIOWA010000072.1:0-17836 GCA_044868045.1 Candidatus Limnocylindrales bacterium | reverse complement strand
GCTCGACACCACCGCCGTCATCGAAGCGGGCGTGCTCCGGCCCGGCGTGGCGGCGAGTGTACCGTAGGCGCCCGCCCGGTCCCTGCGGTCTACCGCGTGCTCAATCGATGGGCCATCCGGGCGCGTCTTCGACGGCGACGCCGACGGAATGTCGCGACGAACAGCCCGAAGGCCATCAGCGCGAAAATGATCAGGGTGCCGATGCTGAATGCTCGCCCCTGGCCGATGGATTCGGCGTTCGCCCATGAAGCCGCGGCCTCGTCGGAGGCCAGCGCCGACGCGGCCATGTCATCCCGAGCGAACGCATCGCGGGCCGCGACCAGATCGGCCTCGGGGGTCTCGCCCCACATTCCCAGCGACATGATCGGCGTCAGCTGGGCCGGACGCCGGCCGATCGCATCGACGTAGTGCTTGATCGTTTGAAGCTCGGCCGACGCCTCGGCCGACGCGTCGTCGAACCCGTCGTCGTCCTCGAACGCGATCCGGAGTGCGGCCGGGGCGATCAGGTCGGCCGCGTCGGCGGCACGTTCGACCTCGCCACGTAGCGTCAGGATCTCCTCGGCACCATCGATAAGAGCCGTCGCGTCGTCGAACCGCCAGGCTCGCAGCGCATCGCGGACCGGCTTCGGGACGCGCCAGCCATCGACCTGGCGCAGCAGCGCCTCGTACCTGGAGCGCGCGGCTGCCCGCTGGTCCAGTAGGACGAGGTCTTCGGGCCGCGCGACCCACTCGCGCCACAGGTCGTCGTACATCGCATCCGTGCGTTCCTCGAACAAGTCGAGGAGACCGCGCCAATCGGGCGGACCGCCGGCCGACTCGCTTCCGCCACCGACCGGCTGATAGGCACCGACCTTCCCGGCGGCGTCCTTCCAGACCGCCTGCAGTCCGCTGGGTCCCGCCCGGCGCGCGATCTGGCGCGCCAACTCGAGCGCCGCCGCGTAGGCATAGTCCTCCTGCTCGACCTTCCCCGAGCCGACCGGACCCCAGGCGTTGAGCGGGATCCGTGACTTCTTGAGCGTGGCCGTCAGGACATCCGTCCGGACCCTGATCTTCAGGTCACTCGCGGCGGCCGATCCGTAGTAGGACGCGAACGCCTCGTTCGACCATCGATCGGCGAGCAGCGCCCCGTTGAACCAGGCATGGGATGCCTCGTGGAGGACCACGAATTCGTCGGCGTAGTAGGCGATCGCGACCTTGCCGGCGGTCGGATCGAAGATGCCGGCGTAGCCGCCGGTCGATCGGCTGACCGCCTCCTCGATCGTGAGCGTGGAGTCGAAGTCCGGCCAGGCCAGGCCGATCCGGGATCCCAGGGCGGGCAACCCGCGCTTGACCAGGCTGCCGACCCGCTTCGCCCACGGCGTGTCGTCGGCCCATGACCGCACCACGACAGTCACAGGGGAGTCGAGGACCGTCGTCGATACCGTGGTGGTTTTGTACGCCCCGGGTCGATCCGCCACGAGGTAGGCGAAGAAATCGAGCGGTTTGGCGAGGACGCCGCTGCGGAAGACGACCCGGCCGCTCTTGGATGTGGTCGGCGCTGGGATCGTGCCGGCTTCGACCTGGATCTGGTAGCCCGCTGGGAACACGACGACGACAGAGCTGCCCGGTGTCTCGTCCGAGGCGAACGCCCAGACCGGGAACGACACCAGGGAGTCGCCGACACGAAGGTCGCGAGTCGGGGCGCCGCCGGGATCGACCAGGTCGAACGTCAGCCGGTACGCCGCGCTCCTGCCGCTGGCGAGGCGTTGCGCCAGGTCGAGGCGAAGGAGCGTGTAGCTCTTCGTCCGCGTGGCGACCCGGACGGATGGTTGACCGGCGCCACCCCAGCTGAGCCCGAAGGCACTGGACCCGGGCAGGACCGCGAGGAACGCGTGATCGAAGTAGTACCGCTTCGTCACGGTGTCCTTGAGTCGGTTCGTTAGCGTCAGCTCGACCGTCACGTGGACCCGGTGCCGCGTCGGCTGGACGTCGTACCGCGCCGAGCTGACGATCGTGAGGTCGGGGGTGGCGGCTCGGACCGTCGGCACTCCGACCGGCCCGACCGGCGTTTCCACCGGGCCGCCCGAGCCGACCGGCGTTCCGAGCAGGCCGACGGCCAAGGTCGCGGCGAGGATGAACCGGGAGGGGCGGTTGCGCGTCATCGGACGGACTGCGCGGGCTCGGCCTCACCGGTCGTTGTTCTCAGCTCCGCGAGGCGCTCCTCGTACCGCGCCAGGAACGCCGGGTTCCGCGGCGTCCGGTCCGACAGATCCGGCATGCGGCCACCGATCCACAGCCATGGGGCCGTCTCATCGAGCAGGCGGTCGGCGATGCCGACGATCCGCGCCAGGGCGAGCCCGAGCGTCTCGACCCGATCATCATCGGGCAGGGCCGCGACGTCGGCGATCGGGAGCTCGATCGCGAGCAGTGGCCGCTCGTCCTCGCCGATGCTGAACTTGGCGAAGGGGAACTCGTCGTTCCAGCGCAGCAGCTTGCGATACGACTTGCGGAACATGTCGCTGATCGGCGGGGCGAAATGGGCCCAGCAGATCAGCGCGAGGGACGGGTCCAGGATGACCGTGACGCGAAGGTCGAAGCGGCGGCGCCCGTCGAGCACGAGATCCCAGCTGGCGATCCCATCGCGCTCGGCTCGCTCGACCGGCTCGAGACCCAGGTCGGCGAGCCAGCGCTCGACGTCGGCCGGCGAAGCGGCGCGGGCACGCGCGCCGGGGTCGGCGGAAGGCATGGCCCGCGGAGTCTAGCCGATTGGCTCGGCCTCCCCGATATCGGCGACCGGCGCGACGAGGACGAAGCGACCGTCCTTGTCTGGATAGCGCATCAGCGGCCGACGCCAGGGCAGGTAGTCCTCCTTGAGCTTGGCGACGGGGATGAGGGTGCTGGGCTTGACCGATGCGCCCCAGATCGAGCTGACCCGCGGGTACCAGACATCGACGATCCGGACATGGGTGACGCGGAAGTCCGACGTCAGGGCCGGATCGGCCGTCGCCCGGAAGCCGACCATGACCCACGAGTGCGCCCCGCGCCAGACGAGCAGGCCGACCGGGCGACCCGTCCTTCGCAAGGCCAGCGCGGCCTCCCGGATCGCGCCTGCCCGCGTCTTCTCCTCGAGGACCTCGAACCGCCCGTAACCCAATCGCTCGAGCCCCCGAGCCCAGCCTTCGGGTTCGGCGCCCTCACCACGCAATCGATCGGTCGACAGTCGTCGGGCGAGACGGTAGAGGCGGTCCTGGATCGCGCGCGACGCCCGCTTCGCGCCCCGATCCATCACGTTCATCATGGTCTGCATCGCGCCCGGGACGCAGTAGTGCTTCGTCATCTGGGTGGCGAAGTCGCCCCGACCGTACAGGTTCATCGCGAACGGGCCGCGCGTCGCGACCGCATGCGGGAGCTGATGGTCGGGAGGAGCCGCGGGCGCGGCGGCCGCGGGTGCCGGCAACGACGCCGGCCCCGGCGACGCACCACCCGCGCGTCCCCGCGCCGGTTCGACGGGGGAGGTCGGCTGCACGATCCCGAGCACGTCCCCGGTCGGCGCGGGCGCGGATCCGCCGGCTATCGAACATGCGGCGAGGATGGCCAGCAAGCCGACGGCGGTCGCCCGGCGAAGCGGCATGGAGACAATGTCCTGGCGATGCATCTCGGGTCCGCGTCAGGCGCGACGGGCTACCGGCCCGCGGCGGCCTCCTGGACGAGGACCTCGGGCCCGTGATCGTGGACGCGGGGCTTACCCGGTCGGAGCTCGACCGACTCCCCGCTTCGGATCACCTTCTTCAGGAAGTCCGTGGTCCGCACTTTCGCGGCGACCTTGACGTTGCGACCGAGCCGGGCCCCGCGCGGCACCACCGCCCGCTTGCCGACCACCGTGATGCCGGTGTTGAGGCGGGACGGTTCCTGCTTGTTCGGCCGGTCGTCGTACGGGCCGCTGCCCACGATGGCGCCCGTGCCGACCACCACTTCCTTGTCGAGGATCGACCGATCGATGACGGCGCCCGATCGGATCACCGAGTCGAACATGACGATCGAATCGCGAACGACGGCCCCGACCTCGACGCGTACGCCCGGTGACAGCACGGAGTTCACGACGGTCCCGTCGATGATGCAGCCGTGGCTGACCAGGCTGCGATGGATCTGCGCCGTCGGGCCGACCTTGGCCGGCGCTCGCTCCTCGGATCGGGTGTGGATGACCCAGTCCGGGTCGTACAGATCGAGCTCCGGGTCGTCCTCGAGAAGCGCCATGTTGGCTTCCCAGAAGGACTGGATCGTGCCGACGTCCTGCCAGTAGCCGTTGTATCGATAGCCGTAGACTCGGGCGCCGGCATCGAGCATCTCGGGAACGACATGCCGCCCGAAGTCGACCCGGTCCTCCGACAGCCATTTACGGAGCGTCTTCTTGTTGAAGACGTAGACCCCCATCGAGGCGAGGTCGCTCTTGGGCTGCTTGGGCTTCTCCTGCCATTCGGTGACGCGGTCGTTGTCGTCCATGGCCAGGATGCCCATGCGCGAGGCCTCGGCCAGTGGAACGCGCCGGACCGCGATCGTGACATCGGCCCGCCGGCGTCGGTGGGCGGCCACGAACGGCTGGTAGTCCATCTTGTAGATGTGGTCACCGGCGAGGACGACGACCGTGTCCGACGGGTCGTGCTCGATGACGTTCATGTTGCGCAGGACGGCGTCGGCGGTGCCCTGGTACCACTCGGCGACGCGGCCGCGCGAGATGTACGGCTGGAGCAGCCTGACCCCGCCATGGTTCCGGTCGAGGTCCCACGGCCGGCCGAGGCCGATGTGGTCGTTCAGCGACCGCGGGCTGTACTGGGTCAAGACGACGACGTCGTGGATCTCGGAGTTCACGCAGTTCGACAGCGTGAAGTCGATGATCCGGTACTTGCCGCCGAACGGGACAGCCGGCTTGGCGCGCTCCTGTGACAGGATCGAGAGGCGCTCGCCTTCACCGCCCGCGAGGATGACCGCCATGGTGCGCTTCACGGTCAGGGTCCGCCTCCTGCCATCGCTGCGGTGCCGCTGTGGGCGCGATGCTAGCACGGGCCCTCGCGCAGGCCCCATGCCGGCCGCGTCAACGTTCGGTGAACGAACTTAGACGAAGGCTCTCGGGTTCACGAAATCGCCGTTGAGCTCGACCATCCAATGCAGGTGGGCGCCGGTGGCGTGGCCGGTGTTGCCCTCGTACCCGACGATCTGGCCCTTCTTCACCGACTGGCCGACCGAGACGGGCCGCTTGGGCTGCAGGTGGGCGTACCAGGTCTTGAGGTTGCCGGCGTGGGCGATGACGACGATCCAGGCCGGATCGGCACCGTCGGCCCAGTTCCAACCGACATACACCACCTCGCCGGCGGCCGCCGCCTTGATCGGAGCGCCATATGGACCAACGAGGTCGATGCCGTTGTGGAAGTGAGCACAACCGTTGCCCGGGGCGTAGTACTCGAACGTGCTGCAGCCGTACTCGCCGCTCACCGTGAAGTCGTCCATCGGCCAGCGCATCGTCCCGTTGAAATGGCTGGGGATGTTGCCCCTGGCAACCTGCTTCGCGATGAGGTCGTTGATCTCGTTCGCTAGGCGCTTCTGTTCGGAGGCCGCCTTCCGGATGATGGCGGCGGCATTCGCCTTGTTGCGGACGAGGGCGGTATACCTGGCCTTCTGCTCCCGGAGCGCCTTGGCGACCTGTCGCTCGAGTCGCTTGAGCTCGGCCTTGGTCTCCTTGAGCGCGCGCATCGTCTTGTCGAGGTCGCGCTTCTGGGCCGCCGTCTCCTGGCGGAGCTGGTTCGTGCGGACACGCGTGTCGGCGACGGTCTGGTGGAGCGCGGCGAGCGTCTCCTTGTCCTTCGCGATCTGGTCCGCAAGCGCCTTGTCCTGCTCGCCGACGTCGATGTAGTAGCTCATCTCGGCCAGCAGATCGGTGAACGAGCCGCCCGAGATGAAGGTCTCCAGCGGTGACGTCCGATCCGTGTCGTAGGCGCTGCGTACCCGAGCCGCCAGCTGGGCGCGGCGTTCACTGAGCTCGATGCGCTTGGCGGCCTCCTCGGCTTCGACCCGCCGGAGCTCGGCATCCATCACGGCGAGCTGCGCCACGAGATCGTTGTAGGCCGCTTTGACCGCCTCGATGCGCGCCTGCATCTTCACGATCTTCCGCTTGACCGCGGCGAGGTCCGTACCGATCTTGCGGAGCTGGTTCCTGGTGTCGCTGATCTCGGCGGCCAGCCCGGCCTGGAGGTCGTTGATCGCGGCGATCTGCGCCTTCTGGTCGGCGACCTGCTTCTTGAGGGCAGCCTGCCTGGCCTTGGCAGCCGACAGCTCGTCGGCGTGCGCGACGCCGGTGTTCGACGGGGCGCCGAGGAGGCCGACCGCAAGCGGGATCAGCAGCAGGAGGGTCGGCAGGTGACGGCGGAGGCGCGGCTTCGGGCGTGCGCCGATCGGACTCGACCAACCGGTCGGGCCGGGGCGCCCGGCATCCGGGCGTGGCAGCGAATCGTGGCGGCGGCCAATCACCTTGGCGACGTCATCGTGACGAGTAGGCTCCGTTTGTCTGCGCCGTCGTGGCGGGGCACGGCGCGGGCGACGGTCTCACCCGCCGGTTGTCGTCGTCCTCGACTGGCACAGCCATCGGACGACCACGTTCTCCGGCTCCCCGGGATGATACCCGCAAGGTCCAGCGAGTGTCCTGCGGCAGTCTAGACGGGTACGTCCTGCGTGCCGGATGGGTTGATGGTCAGGGGCGGTGATGGGACCTGCAGTGCGGTCAGAGCGTCGTCCGGTCAGAGGGTCGGTTGCAGGATGAGCGCGCCGTACAAGGCGCCGATGATCAGGAACGGCCCGAATGGGATGAAGCTCTTGCGGCCGATCCGGCGGGCGGCGAGCAGCACCACTAACACGACCCCCGCCAGCAGCAACCCGGCGAGCACGCCGCCGAGCGCACGCGACCCGCCCAGCAGCAGCCCGGTCCCCACGAGCAGCTTGACGTCGCCCATCCCGAACGCGCCGGCGCCGAACGGGATCGATGGCAGATACAGGACGGCCGGGATCAGGACCGCCGCCAGGATCGCCGGCACGAGTGCGCCGTCGACCAGGGGATTCAGCCCAGAAACCGCGTACACCAGGGCGATCGGGATGGCCGGGAGCGTCAGCTCGTCGGGGAGGATCCGCTGGTCGAGGTCGGTGGCCAGTCCGACGACGAGCGTCACGAACCAGGCCCCGAACGCCGCGAGTGCCAATCCATCGCCCCCGAAACGCTGCCGCAGCAACCCGAACGACGCCGCCCCGACGGCGACGCAGACGATCGTTCGCCAGTCGATCGGCCGACCCGGTGGGTGTTCCTCGTCGTGCTCCGGCCAGCGGGTCGAAAATCGATCGGCGGCGAACCCGAGCACGGCTCCCGCGGCCGCCAAGGCCAGCGCGAGCGCGTCCACGATCGAGTAGAGCGCCCTAGCTGCTGTGGGCGCCGGCCAGCGCGAGCTCTACGAGCGTCGCGTGCGACACGCCGGTCGCGCCCCGGGCGCCGAACGGTTGGGCCTTGCGGTAGTAGCCGGTGCCGGCGATGTCCAGGTGGACCCACGGCTTCGTCACGAACTCGCGGAGAAACAGGGCGCTCTTGACGAGCCCGCCCTCGGCCGAGCCGGCGTTGTTGAGGTCCGCGTACCAGCTCTCCATGTCCGGCACGTACTCGTCGATGAGCGGCAGTTGCCAGTAGCGCTCGCCGGCCCGGTTCCCGGCGGCCGCGATCTCGTCGTACCAGCCCTGCGGCTGCCCGAACGCACCGGTGATGAGATGCCCGAGCGCCCGCGCCACGGCGCCGGTGAGGGTCGCGACATCGACCAGGTGCGTCGCCCCGAGCTGTTCGGCGTAGGTCAACGCATCGCCCAGGATCAGCCGACCCTCAGCGTCCGTGTTGGTGATGTCGACTGTCTTGCCGTTGAGCGCGGTGACGATGTCGCCCGGCCTCGTCGAGTGCGGACCCGGCAGGTTCTCGACCGCCGGTGCGATCGCGAGGAGCGGCGTCCCAGGTGCGAGGCGGGCGACGGTCTCGATCGCGGCGATCACCGTGCAGGCGCCGGCCTTGTCCATCTTCATCTCTTCCATCCGGTCGGACGGCTTGATCGAGATGCCACCCGAATCGAAGCAGACGCCCTTGCCGACGATCGCCAGATATCGCCCGAGCGAATCCCGCTCCCCTTCCCCGCCCGAGCGCATGACGATCATCCGAGGCGGAACGTCGGATCCCTGGCCGACCGCGTTGAACATGCCCATGCCGAGCTTGATCGCCCGGTCCTGCTCGATCACGTCGATCCACAGGTCGTTGCGCTCGGCGATCGCCCGCGCCTCGTCGGCGAGGACCGCCGGCGATACGTCGTTTGCCGAGCGGTTCGCCAGGGTCCGGGCCGTATTCGCTCCCTCTCCCATGATCACGCCCCGTTGCGCGGCGGCTTCCGCAGCGGCGCGGTCGGCGCCAGGGGCGACCAGGATGAGCTCCTCGATCTTGGGCGGCGCCGATTCGATGTCCGGTCGATAGATCGCCTTGGGGTCATACGATCCCTCGACGACACCCCGGGCAGCGAGCTCGGCGGCCGTCGCGACGTCGCCCTCGAAGCCGTCCGCCTCGACGAGCGGTGTGAGCCAGATCGCCAGGCTTCGCACCGCTCGCCCAGCCAGGCGTCGTTCGGCTATGGCCGCGACCTGGACGATCGCCTCCCGGTCGACCCCCTCCGCCTCGCCGGCGCTGACCGTCAGCAGCCGCGTCGCCGGCAGGTCGCCGCCGCCCGTGAGCGAGGTCGTATGCCGTTTGGCCCGCAGCTCCCTGAACTCGGCCATGGCTCGCAGCTCACCTCCGGACCGGCGATCGAGCTCCGCGAGTTGCCCGTCGAACGACGGCTCCCCGATGACCGGGACGACGAGGACGTCGGCCGCGACGTCCCACGGCTGGTCGGTGACGACACGAAGCTGCACGGCAGTGTGATTCCTCCGGGATGGCCTGCCGCAGCGGTGCCCTGCGCGGCGGTCCTGGTACGTTCGCCGCAGTGTACCTGTCGGTCGGTCGGCCCGACTGGGCGTCAGGGCGAGGGCAGCTCCGGCGGCGAAAGCGCTTCATCGATGTCGGCCGCGGCCTGTTCGATCGCCACGGCCGAGTCGGTCATTCCGCCCCGCCCGATGTCCGACATGATCAGCACGAGCGCACGGGTGTCCGGTGGCAGGCGTCGCTTGGCGGCCTCCTCTGCGCGGGCCGCGTTGCGGACCGCGTCGTTGACGACGCCGCCCGACGCGCGCAGCGCGGCATAGAGCGCCCGGAGCGCCTTGTCGTACGCGGCGCTTCGGTCCAGCCACGCGTCGAGGGTGGTGACGTCGACGGAGGCGGCCAGCCCGTCCCGCATCGTCCGCGCCTGGGTGATCGCGGCGCCGGCGGCGTCGAGATGGCCGAGCGCCGCGGCGTAGTCCGCGGCCCGACCCCGTTCCGCGGCCGCGACGACGGCCTTGTCGTGCGCGTCCAGGAGCCCGGACAGGCGCGTCGCGCTCAACGAGCCGACGGTCAGCCGTGTCCACTGCCCGGTGAGGCCATCGGTCGCGGTGACCGCGTCGACGTCGTTGGCGTAGCGATCCCGCATCGCCGGTGAGAGCGTGTAAGCCGCCTCGCCGCTGTCGACGATCGGCACGGAGCCAAGCGCGCCGCGGAGTGAGGCGGCTTGCGCATCGATCTCGTTGACGAGCGCAGTCCCGCTCGCCGCCGCGGACTCGGCGAGCGTCACGTCGTTCGCAGCGAGTGCCGCGAGGACGCCGCGCGCCTGGCCGCTCAGCGTGTGGACGTCGTCGGCCAGGGCATGCAGCTCTGGTTCGATCGGGGCAAGCGCCTGATCCACGATCGCGTCGCCCCGCGCCGTCCGACCGCTCCGATCGCCCCCACCCACCGCCGGCGCGTCCAGGCCGGCCACGACCCCAGCAGAACCGAACGCGATCGCGATCACGGCCAGGACCCACACGACGACTGCGACGGCCTGCCGGATGAGATCGACGATGCGGGCCAGGGGAACCTCCACGGGACGTCCGGTCGAGCCGGGTCGACGGTCGGGGCGGCGGAATCGTAGCATCGCCCGATGACAGCCCTGGAGTTCCCCGAGCTCGACGCCGTCGCGCTGCAGGCTCGTCGACGCCTGATCGAGTCGATGCCGAAGGCCGAGCTGCACCTCCATCTCGACGGGTCCGTCCGGATCGACACAGCGTTGGAGTTCGCGCGCACGCGCGGGATCGATGCACCCCGTGACTGGACAGGGATGTCGGCCGCGCTCGTCGGGGCGATGCCGTCGACGTCACAGGCCGAGCTGCTCAAAGCCTTCGACCTGCCGATCGCGCTCATGCAGGACGCCGAGGCGCTCGAGCGGATCGCCGCCGAGCTCGTCGAGGCCAAAGCCGCCGACAACGTCCGCTACCTCGAGATCCGCTGGGGGCCGCTGCTCCATGTGGCGCGCGGGCTGTCGCTCACGGACGGGATCGCGGCCGTGTGTCGGGGTGCGAACGAGGCCGCGGAAAGGACCGGGGTCACGGTTCGGCTGATCTGCACGGCCCTGCGCTCGCACGACCCGGAGCGGAACGTGGAGCTGGCGGAGACCGCCGCGCAGTTCATCGACCAGGGGCTGACCGCCTGGGACCTGGCTGGACCGGAGGAGGCCTTCCCCGATCCGTTGACCCACGCCCGTTCGTTCGAGGCGGCCCGGGCGAACGGGCTGCGCATGACGATCCATGCGAGCGAGTGGGGCGGCGCGCCGCAGGTCCGCCGCGCCCTCGTCGTCGACCCGGAACGCATCGCCCATGGGCCGGGCGCCATCGAGGACGAGGAGCTTTGCGCCGAGCTCCGCGCCCGCGGCATCACGCTGGACCTCGCGCCGCACTCGAACTGGCAGGCGGGAATCGTGCCGTCCGTCGCCGACCATCCGCTCAAGCCGCTGTACCAGATGGGCGTGCCGGTCACGCTCAACACCGACGACCTGACGGTCTCGGACATCACGCTGTCGGAGGAGTACGTCGCGGCCGTCGAGGAGATCGGCCTGACGCTGCCTGACCTCTGGACGGTCGATCGACACGCGCTCGACGTCGCCTTCGCCGATGACGCGACGCTCGCCCCGCTCAAGGCCGAGTTCGACGCGTGGGCGGCCGGGATCCCGGAGCTCGCCGCCGACTGACGCTCGGGTCCCATCACGGGATCGTCTCGTTAGCGGGAGGCTCGGTAGATGAGCCCGTTCCCGCTATCACCGGTCAGGGTCAACGTCTGGCCGTCGATCGCCACGCGGAATCCTTCGAGCACCCCGACGACGTGACCGTCCTGGCTGGCAAGATCCGGGGGGCAGTCCGTCTGGTCCATGGCGAGGTCGGTGGGTGTGATTCCGCCGGTCGCCTCGATCCATCGGCCCGAGAATGTTCGGCATCCTGTCGAGCCCTTGAATGTGCCGCCGGCCTCGAGCCGCAGCGTTGCCGGGTCGCCCCCGACGCTCGATACGACATCGCCGGCAACAATCGAGTCGAGCACCCAGTCGGTGCCGACGAGCTGGGCGAGCGGCACGGGCGGCAGCCGGTCGAAGACGAGCTCCACGTCCGGCCCCGTGAGCGTCATGCGATCGCCGTCACGGGCCGCGGCGACGACCCGTGGCAATGCCGCGTTGAACGCTGCTTCGGCGGCCATGACCGGCTCGGCGCAGGCCATCGCGGTCATCGAGGTGACGCTGAACCGCAGCCGCCCATCCTGGACGACGATCTCGCCACCGTAGTGATTGCAGGCCGCTCGCCCGCCGATCTGAGTCCCCTCGACGGTGAGCGTGATCTGCGCGTCCTCCGGGACTGGGAATTGCCCACCATGCATCGTCCCGGATGTCATCTGCCAATCGCCGGATACATCGACGGGTCCCGGGCCGTTTGGACCGGGCGAGCTCGTGTCGCACGCGCACAGAACGACCGTCAAGGCGACCGACGCGATCATCCCAAGACGTGGGCATGGGCGGCTGACGTCGCGTGCGCACCTCAGGTTCCGGAGGTCGGCTGCATTGCCTCGAGCGCGGCGGCCAGTCCCGCCGCATCGGTGGCGACCGCCGCCGGTCGCCCTTCCGCTGGCAGCGCCTGCACCTGGTCCGGAGTCGATACCCCGGTCAGCATCAAGACGCAGCGGGCCCCGACCGCCCGCGCCGCCGCGAGGTCCGTCCCGATCCCGTCGCCGATCATGACCGCCTCGCTTGCCTTCCGACCGACGGCCTCCGCGGCCAGCTCGAGCAGGTGCGGCTCCGGCTTCCCGATGGAGAGCGGTGTAACCCCGGTCGTGGCCTCGAGCGCCGCGGCGATCGACCCCGCACCCGGGCGCAGCCCGCGTTCGGTCGGATAGACCGGGTCGCGATTCGTGGCGATGAAGCGGGCACCGGCCCGGACGCAATCGGCCGCCGCAGCCAGCCGCAGATACGTGAACGTCGGGTCGAGCCCGGTCACGACCGCATCCGGCGCTCCGGCTGCGGTCCAGCCGTCGATGCCTTCCTGGTGCATCCGCGTCGCCGCGTGCGCCGATGTGATGACGTCCAGGCCGACGTCGCGAAGCTCGCGCTCCAGCCCGCCCGCTCCCAGGACGAGTACCCGGCGGATCCCCGTCTCGTGCGTCACGAGATGCAGCGCGGTCGCCCGCGCCGACGACACGACCCGATCCGCCGAGATCGGGCAGCCCATCGCAGACAGCCGCGCCACGTAGTCCGCGCGGTAATGCATCGAGTTGTTCGTGACGTAGACGACGTCGTCGCCACGCGCTGCGCGATCCGCCAGAACAGCGGCGACGCCTGGAACCGGATCGGCGCCGCGATACACGACGCCATCGAGGTCGACGAGGAGGAGCAGGCTCACACGCCCGATCGTAGCGGCGCGTTCGGCGCCGCGTCCGGCCGATCATTCGGGTTGAGGTCAGCCGTGGTTACCAAATCCCGATCAATGAGCGTGGCCACATCCCCAAATCGACAGTCTTTGTCGATTCTGGGGACGGGTCGTGCACGGCTGTGTGAATTGCGTGCCTGAGGCTGACATCCGGGCGCAGCCGCGTTCGGCGCCGCGTACGATTCGTGCCGTGACAACGTCCCGCGACCCGCTCAGCGGCACCGACCGCCTGATCGTCGACGGATCGAACCTGCTCCACGCGCTCTCCCGTCGAACCGGTCCGGCGCCGCAGGCCGCGCTCATCGGTCGTCTGCGGGCCGCGATCCCGGCGTCGATCGGGGTCGAGCTCGTCTTCGATGGGGCACCGGAGGCCGGCATTCGCGGCGAGCGGATCGCTTCCGGCCTGATCGTCCGCCACGCCGGACGCCGATCGGCCGACGAGGTCCTCCTCGGGCTGGTCGATCAGGCGCGCGCGGCCGCCGGTCCGGGCGGTGCCTCCGGCCTGCTCATCGTCACCGACGATCGCGACCTCCGGGGTGCGCTCCACGTCAAAGGCGCGCGCACCGCCGGCACCGCGTGGCTGCTGGGTCGTCTCGAACGGCCGCGACTCTCCTCGCCCTCAGTCGGCAATCGCCGGCCACCAGCGCCGACCACGCCCGAGCCGGACCACGCCGAGCGGCCACCCTGGAAACCGGGGCGTGGCGCCACCGTGAAACGGGGCAACCCGCGTCGCGGACGACCCTCGTCGGGTAGCATGCGGCCGTGAGCATCGTCGACGCGCTCAACGGGTTCTGGAACACGATCCTGGACATCACGAAGATGTTCGTGATCCCGGATTGGGGCAGCGTGATCGGCCTGCTCCCGCTCCTGATCTTCCTGGGCGTCGTCGGTCCGCTGGTCACGTTCACGATCCTCGGGATCTTCTTCTACCAGGTGGCGAAGCCGCGGACCAAGGTCCGCGTGGAGGAGGGTCCGCAGGAGGCCCGGATCGGGGCCGATGGCCAGCCGATCTTCCCGCCCGGCCTGCCGTTCTGCCGCCGGCACGGACTCGTCTACCCGTCTGGTTCGCTCCGCTGCGACCGGGATGGCGAGGAGCTGGCGGTGATCTGCCCGATGTGCGGCCTCGGCAGGCCGGCCATGATCGATACCTGTACCAACTGCGGGCTTGTCCTCAAGGTCAAGCCTCGCGCCGTCACGGTCGGCCGGGCGGCCGGCCCGAAATCCGGTGGTGCCGCCGTGGCCTGAGGCCCGGCGCAACCAACGGGCCCCGTCCCGCGTCCCACGAGGCGATCACCATGGCCGAACTTTCATCGATCCTCTTCCCCATCGGCGTCGTCTTCGTGGCGTTGGCGTTCGCGGCACACGTCGGGCACGCGGTCATGCTGGCGAACGGCCGGCGCGTGGCACTCCCCGCGATCGGCGCCGCGCAACGGCCTGCCTACGCGGGCGTCGTGACCGGCTCGTTCGTGACATCGACCGAGCGGGCGACCTCCGTTGGCCCGAGCCTCGCGGCGTCGCCAAGCCCGCTCTCTCGAGCCGCGACCTGGCTGACGGTCGCGGCCGTCCTGATCCTGGGGACGTCGTTGCTGCTCCGCGGGATCGTGGTCGGCCGAGGACCGTGGGGCAACATGTTCGAGTTCACGGTCGCCTTTTCGACTTCGATGGTCGCGGGCTATGCGTTCCTCGCCCGCCGGTACCCGATCCGCTCGATCGGCTTCCTGCCGCTCGGTGTCGCGCTGGCCTTGCTGCTCTACGCGTCGTCCCTGCCGCGCGAGATCTCGCAGCTCGTGCCGGCGCTCCAGAACCCGCCGCTGCTGACGATCCATGTCGGCATGGCGGTGCTCTCGTACGGCATCTTCGCGACCTCCTTCGCCGCCGGGGTCGCCTACCTCATCCAGGGCAAGGACGATCGGTTCGCCTGGCTGCCCTCGCACAAGGTGCTCGACGAGGTCGCGTACCGCGCGGTGATCATCGGCTTCCCGATCTTCGCGACGATGATCATCCTCGGCTCGTGGTGGGCCTCGATCGCCTGGTCGCGCTACTGGGGCTGGGACCCGAAGGAGACGGCGGCGCTCGTGACCTGGCTGACTTACGCGGTCTACCTGCACGCCCGGAACCAACGCTCCTGGGCGGGCCGACCGGCGGCCCTGCTGCTCGTCGTCGGGTTCGGGATGGTGCTCATCACCTACTCCGGGTCGCTGTGGTTCAGCGGCCTGCACGCGTACAGCGGCTTGTAACGCGATGCGTGGGGGGACGGGGCGGGTCGACCGGCGCCGGGTCGCCCTGCTGGTCTTCGGGCTCGTCGTCGCTGCCATCGCGAGCGGTTGCCAGTACCTCTTCGGCTACGGGCCGAACCCGCCCGACTTCGGGATGCCCCAGCCGGTCGCCGTCTATCGCGAAGGTCGCGCGACCGTCAAGCTGGGCGACGAGCCGATCATGGCGCTCGACGAGCTGGAAGACACCGGTTCGTTCGACCCGGCGTTCGTCTCCCTTGACCGCATCGTGGGAACGCAGCACTGGACGGTGGCGGATCCGACCAGCTGCGTCGTCACGATCTTCGCGGCCGACGCGACCGGGCTCATGGGCGCGGCGACCTGCAAGGGCCTGCGCTGGAGCGACGCACTGGGCAGCTACGACGTCACATTCCAACCGCCCTACATCAAGGACCAGCCGGCGTTCGACGCCGAGATCACGTTCGAGGCGACGGCATCGACCAAGCAGGTCGGCTGAGTCACGGGTGACCGCCGGCGGTGCCATCGTCGACACGCACGGCCTGGCGAAACGCTACGGCAGGACGGACGCCCTCATCGACCTGACGCTGCGCGTCGAGCCGGGCGAGGTCTTCGGCTTCCTCGGCCCGAACGGCGCAGGCAAGACCACGGCCGTCAAGCTGCTCCTCGGCCTCGCTCGCCCGACTGGCGGCGGCGGCACGGTGCTCGGGGCGCCGCTGGGTGATCGCGCGGCGCGGCAGGAGGTCGGCTACCTGCCGGAACTGTTCCGGTATCAGCCATGGCTTCGCGCGCGCGAGGTCGTCGAGCTCCATGCCGGTCTCCGCGCGGTCGATGGCGGAGCGCGGGCGGGGGCGACCGGCACACTCGCGACCGGTGCGACGGCCGCGACCATCGACGCCGCTCTGGCGGATGTCGGGCTGGCGGATCGGGCCGACGACATGGTCGGCGGCTTCTCGAAGGGCATGCAGCAGCGACTGGGTCTCGCCGTCGCGCTGCTGGGGACGCCGCGACTGGTCGTGCTCGATGAGCCGACGTCCGCCCTCGACCCCGTCGGGCGCGCCGATGTCCGATCGATCGTCCGCCGGGCGCGTGACGCCGGCTCGACGATCTTCCTGAACAGCCACCTGCTCACCGAGGTCGAGCGGGTCTGTGATCGGGTCGCGATCGTCGACCACGGTCGGGTCCTGGCGAGCGGTCGGATCGACGATCTCCTGGGCGAATCGACCGTCCGAGTTCGCGCCACGGACCTGTCGCCTGAAGCCGTCGCCGAGCTCGGTCGGTTCGGGCGGGTCGAAGTCGGGGACGACGGCTGGCTCAGCTTCGGCGGCATGGATCCGGAGCGGGTCCCCGACCTCGTCGAGGCGATCGTCGCCGCCGGTGGCCGTGTCCACGCCGTGGACTCGGGCCGCGCGACGCTCGAAGACCTGTTCATGCGCCTCGTCGGCGGCGGTGAGCTGCCGGCATGAGCGGGTTCCTGGTTTGAGGGCGATCTGGATCATCGCGCGACTCACTGTGCGGGAGGCCGCCCGACGGCGGATCCTGTGGGTGTTGCTGGGGTTGACGCTCGTCAGCGTCTCGCTCACGACATGGGGCATCGAGCGGCTGGTCTCCCTGGCCCGCGAGGGTGACGCCAACGAACTCGAGATCCACGTCGGGGTGTCCCAGGTCCTGATCCTCGTCGCCTTCATGTTCAGCTTCGTCCTCGCGATGACGGCCGCGTTCCTGGGAGCGCCGGCGATCGCGGCCGACCTCGAGTCGGGGGTGGCCCACGCGATGCTGGCCCGACCCATCCGCCGCGCGGACCTCGTGGCCGGCCGCTGGATCGGCCTCGTGGTGATCGTCGTGGCCTATGCCAGCGGCTCCGGCCTGCTCGAGATCGCGACCGTGCGGGTCGTGTCCGGCTATTCGCCGCCGGAACCGTTGCTGGCGGTGGCGTTCCTATCGGCGCAGGCGGTGGTGTTACTCACGTTCGCGATGCTGCTCAGCACGCGGCTGCCGGCGATCGCGAGCGGCGCCGTCTGCGTCGTGGTGTTCGGGCTGGGCTGGATGGCCGGCGTCTTCGCGGGCGTCGGGCGGTTCTTCGATGCGGGCCCATTGGTGGATGTCGCCGAGGCGTCACGCTGGTTGTTGCCGAGCGATGGCTTATGGCGCGGGACGATCTTCAGCCTCGAGCCACCATTCGTGGTCCTCGCCGCCGTCGGCCGTGGCGGCCCCGCCGCCGAGGCCAATCCGTTCTTCGCGAGGACCTTGCCGCCGGCCGAGTTTCTCCTGTGGTCCGCGGCCTGGATCGTGCTGGTGCTCGCCGCCGCAGCGATCTCCCTGAGCCGGCGCGATCTCTAGACCGCGTACCGCCCGTGCCCCGGCCCCCACTGGGCCGCCGGGGCTCCACATCATGAATAATGCGCATCACGGCAGCCTTATGGCGCACACGGCTCCGACCGCGCCGCAGCTTCGGCCGGTTCGACGCCGCGATCATGCATAACGCGCTTGCTGGCCGACACTAGGGCATTCGGTCCGGCTCTCGGAGCCGCGAATCCGCCGCCGACCGAACATAAGGTTGCCCTCATCCGCGTTATTCATGATGGTGCGGTCGCTGATTCATGATGGTGCCGCGGTCGATTCATGATCGTGCCGCGGTCGATTCATGATGGTGCCGCGATCTTGGACGGGGACGGGCGCACCCGATGCCTGGCCGCCATGTCGGACATCCCTGTTTT
>JBIOWA010000071.1:0-29569 GCA_044868045.1 Candidatus Limnocylindrales bacterium | reverse complement strand
TCTCCGCGTTCGCGCGGACATCCTCGACCGTGCCGGCCAGGAAGAAGGCCTGTTCTGGGAGCGTGTCGGTCTTGCCTTCGAGGATCTCCTTGAACGATGCCACAGTGTCCTTGATCGCGACGTACGCCCCCGACCGCCCGGTGAAGACCTCGGCCACGAAGAACGGCTGGCTGGCGAACCGCTGCAGGCGTCGAGCGCGCGCGACGATCGCCTTGTCCTCTTCGGACAGCTCGTCGATGCCGAGGATCGCGATGATGTCCTGCAGGTCGCGGTAGCGCTGCAGCACACGCTTGGTCTCCTGGGCCACGTCGTAGTGCTCCTGGCCGACGACGTTGGGATCGAGGACGCGCGACGTCGACGTCAGCGGGTCGACGGCGGGATAGATGCCGAGCTCGGCGATCGAGCGCTCGAGGCGGATCGTCGAGTCGAGGTGGGCGAACGTCGTCGCAGGCGCCGGGTCGGTGTAGTCGTCCGCGGGGACGAACACCGCCTGGAGCGAGGTGATCGAGCCCTTCTTGGTCGACGTGATGCGCTCCTGGAGGGCCGCCATCTCCGTCGCGAGGTTCGGCTGATAGCCGACCGCGGACGGCATGCGCCCGAGCAGGGCCGATACCTCGGAGCCCGCCTGCGTGAAACGGAAGATGTTGTCGATGAACAGGAGGATGTCGCGGCCCTCTTCATCGCGGAAGTACTCGGCCATCGTGAGGCCGGTCAGCGCCACCCGCTGCCGGGCGCCCGGCGGCTCGTTCATCTGGCCGAATGCGAACGCCGTCTTCGCAAGGACGCCTGACTCGGTCATCTCGTGGATGAGGTCGTTGCCCTCGCGGCTCCGCTCGCCGACGCCGGCGAATACCGAATAGCCCGCGTGCTCCTGGGCGACGTTGCGGATCAGCTCCTGGATGATCACGGTCTTGCCGACCCCGGCCCCGCCGAAGATCCCGATCTTGCCGCCCTTCTTGAACGGGCAGATCAGGTCGATGATCTTGAGCCCGGTTTCGAAGACCTCGACCTCGGTCGATTGCTGGTCGAATGCCGGTGGCGAGCGGTGGATCGGCAGATGCGTCTCGGCGTTGACTGCGCCTTTGTTGTCGATCGGCCGCCCGAGCACGTCGAACACGCGCCCGAGCGTGGCCTCGCCGACAGGGACCGTGATGGGCGCCCCGGTGTCGAGCACCGGGATCCCGCGCGCCAGGCCATCGGTGGTCGTCATCGCGACCGAGCGGACCCAGTTGTTGCCAAGGTGCTGCTGGACCTCGCATACGAGGGAGTCCTGGCCGGGCCGTTCGATCTCGACCGCGCTGAAGATCGCCGGCAGTTCGCCGGCCGGGAACTCGATGTCGACGACGGGACCGGTGATCTGGATGACCCGGCCGGTCCCGGCCGGTGCGGCAGTCGCCATGGATTGATTGCCTCCTGCGTCGGTTGCGCGTCAGCGGGCGTTGGCGCCCGACGCGATCTCGATCATCTCGCGGGTGATGTTGGACTGGCGGACCTTGTTGTATGAAAGCGTCAGGTCCTCGATCAGCTCTTCGGCGTTCTCGGTCGCGTTCTTCATCGCGACCATGCGGCTGGACTCCTCGCTCGCCTTCGCCTCGAGCACGGCCTGGAAGAGCCGCGTCGCGACGTACCGCGGGAGCAGTTGCTGGAGGACCGCGCCGGCGTTCGGCTCGAAGATGAACTGGTTGCCGGGGATGCCCTTGGTGTCGTCGGACGGTTCGATGGGCAGGAGCTGGAAGGATTCGGCTCGCTGGGTCAGGGTGGTGACGAAGCGGCTGTACACGATGTCGACTCGGTTGGACTTGCCGGCAAGGTAGTCATCGGTGATGAGGCGGGCCAGCGGGATCACATCGGCGAACGACGGTCGATCCCCGAATCCTGCGAAATGGGCCTCCATCGGTACGCCCGCGCGTCGCATCGCGTCCCGCCCCTTGCGTCCGACGGTCACGACCGAGAGGTCGCCCTTGTGTTCGGTGATCTCGCGTGCGGCGAAGCGGATCGTGTTCGTGTTGAGGGGGCCGGCCAGGCCGCGGTCCGTCGTGATCAGCACGAGCAGCCGCTTGCCACCCTCGCGTTCGGCCAGCAGCGGATGATCCTCGCCACTCAGGACGGTGGCCAGGTCGGCGAGGACCTCGTCGATCATGTCGCTGTACGGCCGTGCCGCGAGCGTCGAGTCCTGGGCGCGCTTGAGCTTCGATGCTGCAACGAACTGCATCGCCCGCGTGATCTGCTTGATGTTGCGGACGGCGCCGATTCGGCGCCGGATGTCACGCTGGCTAGCCATGTCGAGGCCCGGCTGGTCCGCGAGCCCCTGTGGGTCGGCGACTCTCCGCGTCTCGTTGACCGTCGGTCAACGATTTCGGCGCGAAGCCCCGTTGAACGGCGATCCACGATCCCGGCGCGAAGCTCCGTTGACCGTCGGTCAACGATTTCGACGCGAAGGGGCGTGGATCGCTGCGCTCTCGCGCCGGTGTTGACTGACGGTCAACGCTTCGAGCGCTTCGACGGGTACCGATGGACTTCAGAGCCAGTTCGTTGACTGGGAGGCAACGAAGCGACCCGTCCGAGCGGCGGGGAATACGTTCACGCCAGATTCGTTGACCGAGAGTCGCCGCCGCCTCGGGTGGCGGTGTCACGGCGATAGGTGCAGCAGACCCGACCATCCCTACGCCAAGAATGACGTTCGGAAGGCGTCGACGGCGTCGTCCATGGCCTTCGCCAGTTCGTCGGTCATCGCCTTGGTCTCGCCGAGTTCCTTGAGGATCTCGGGCTTCTCGGTCTCCAGGAACCGGTAGAACTGCGTCTCGAACTCCTTCACCCGGGGCGTCGGGACGTCGTCGACCTTGCCGGTCGTCGCGACATACAGGATCGCGACCTGCTTCTCGACCGGTAGCGGCTGGTACTGCGGCTGCTTGACGATCTCCGACAGCTTCTCGCCGCGGGTCAACTGGTCGCGCGTGGCCTTGTCGAGGTCGGACGCGAACTGGGCGAACGCAGCGAGGGCGCGGTACTGAGCAAGGTCGAGCTTCAGGGGCGCGGCCACCTTCTTCATCGCCTTTGTCTGTGCCGCAGAACCCACGCGCGAGACCGAGATGCCGATGTTCAGGGCCGGCCGCTGGCCCGCATTGAACAGGTCGGTCTCGAGGAAGATCTGGCCGTCCGTGATCGAGATCACGTTGGTCGGGATATAAGCCGAGACATCGCCGGCCTGGGTCTCGATGATCGGGAGCGCCGTCAGCGATCCGCCACCGTTGTCGTCGTTGAGCCGCGCTGCGCGCTCCAGCAACCGGCTATGGCGATAGAAGACGTCGCCCGGGTAGGCCTCGCGACCCGGCGGCCGGCGCAACAGCAGCGCCATCTCGCGATACGCCCAGGCGTGCTTGGAGAGGTCGTCATAGACACACAGGGCGTCCTTGACGAGGCCCTGGTCGCCGACCTCGACCCCGTTCTCCATGACCTCTTCGCCCATCGCCACGCCCGAGTACGGAGCGAGGTACTGGAGCGGCGCCGGGTCCTCGGCGCCGGCGACGACCACGATCGTGTGCTCCATCGCTCCGTGCTGCTCGAGGATGGCGACGGTGTTGGCGACCGTCGAGAGCTTCTGGCCGATCGCCACGTAGATGCAGATCAGGCCTTTGCCCTTCTGGTTGATGATCGTGTCGATCGCGATCGCGGTCTTGCCGGTCTGGCGGTCGCCGATGATCAGCTCGCGCTGACCGCGGCCGATCGGGATCAGCGCGTCGATCGCCTTGATGCCGGTCTGCACCGGCGTGTCGACCGACTGGCGGACGATGACCCCGGGCGCGATGCGCTCGACCGGGCGACTCGCCTTCGTGGCGATCGGGCCCTTGTCGTCGATCGGCCGCCCGAGCGGGTCCACGACGCGGCCCAGCAACGCCGCGCCCACCGGAACCTCGACCACTCGGCCGGTGGTCTTGACCGTGTCGCCCTCCTTGATCGCGGATGCGTCGCCGAGGATGACCGCGCCGACCGTCTCTTCCTCGAGGTTCAGAGCCAGCCCCATCACCCCGTCGGGGAACTCGAGCATCTCGGATGCGAGCGCGCCGTCGAGTCCGTAGATCTGGGCGATGCCGTCGCCGACCTCGACCACGGTCCCGACGCTGCGCGTCTCGACGCCGGAGTCGAACGAGTCGATCGCGGACTTGATGATGCTGGTGATCTCGTCGGAACGGATGGCCATCGGTGGGATCTCCTAGAGGGCGCCCGAGATGAGCTGATTCCGCAACCGCTCGAGGCGGCCTCGGACGCTCCCGTCGATCAGGCGATCGCCGACGCGCACGATCAGGCCGCCCAGCAGGCTGGGATCCACCTGGACGTCGAGCGCGATGCGGCCGCCGGTTGACTGTTCGAGCCGGTCGGTCAGTGCCCGGACCTCGTCCGGGGTCAATTCGGTCGCGGTCGTGGCGGCCGCGTGGGTGACGCCCTGGCGAGCGTCGTCGAGGCGACGGAACTCGGCGGCGACCCGCGACAGATCGTCGATGCGGCCGCGCCTGAGCATCAGCTGGGCCAGGTTCTGGACGGGACGCGACACACGGTCGCCGAGCATCTCCGTGAGCGCTGTTGCGCGGCGTTCGCCCGGGATCGCCGGGTTCGCGAGGACCTCGAGGGCGCGCTCGTCGCCGGCGAGCTCGGCGGCGACCTCGAGCTCATTTCGCCATTCGGCCAGCCTGCCGTCGCGCATCGCGACCTCGAAGGCCGCCTCGGCGTACCGGCGGGCGGTGCTGTCCCGTCGGGCCATCAGGTCTTCCCGTCGTCGTCGTCGTCGGCCGAGGCGATGAATTCGCGGACCAGGCGACGCTGTCGGTCGTCGCTCATCGACTCGCCCACGACTCGTGCGGCCGCGGCCAATGCGAGATCGGCGACCTCACCGCGCAACTCGGTGATGGCCCGCTGCTTCTCCGCTCCGATCTCTTCGGCTGCGCGTTCGCGCAACCGCTCGAGCTCCTGCTTGGTAGCAGCGATGTCGGCGTCCCGGCTCTCCTGGGCGACCTTCTGGGCCCGCGTCAGGATGTCGTTGGCCTCCTTCCGAGCCTCGGCCAGGGTGGCCACGCGCTCGGCCTCGGCATGCTCGCGGTCGGCCCTGGCTTGTTCGGCATCCTTGAGTCCTTGCTCGATCCGGCTCCGGCGATCCTCGAGCATCCGCGAGACGGGCTTGAGGGCGAAGACGTACAGGAGCACGAGGAAAACGGCGAAGTTGGCGGCAGCGATGACGACCTGGAACAGGTTGACCTGGAATGTCGTCTCGACGGCGCCTTCTTCCTGGGTCAGCTGGATGACCAGGCGCCCGGTTTCGGACGCGACGGCCAGCAGATCCACGCGGTGATCTCCGTACGAGGACTAGATGAAGATCGCGAGCAGGCCGACAACGATCGCGAGGACGCCGAGCCCTTCTGCGAACGCCGCGAGGATGATCGCGATGCCGCGGATCTGGCCCGCAGCGTCAGGGTTCCGGCCGATGGCGGTGGCCGAGAGGCCGGCCAGGATGCCGATGCCGATGCCGGGCCCGAAGACTCCGAGTGCGGCAAGTCCGGCGCCGATGTGCTCCATCCGTTGTTTCCTCCTAGTCCCCGCACGCTGGTCGGGGTTGGTTTGGGACCTTGGTCGAGCGCCGTACGGCGCGTATCAGTGGGCGGGCTGCAGCCTGCTTCGGTCGATGTCCGAGACCGTCTCGAGGACGTCCTCGGCGGCATGCCCTTCTTCCTCGTGATGGCTCTCGATGGCCAACGTGATGAACACGAGCGTCAGGATGCTGAAGATCAACGCCTGGATGGCGTTCAGCATCCCGTCGAGCAGCAGCAGGGCGACCGGGAAGATCGCGATGGTCAGCGAGGTGATGACGCCGAGGGCGACCTCACCGCCGTAGATGTTGCCGAAGAGTCGCATCGACAGCGTCACCGGTTTCACGAACTCGAGCATCAGCTCGATGACGCCGACAAACAGGGCGATGACCCCGGCACCGATCCCGTTCTTGAACTCGTACAACGGGAAGAACTTGCCCAGGTAGCCGCGCGCGCCCAGCTTGCGGAACCCTTCGATGTGGAAGATCAGGAAGCTGACCAGGGCCATCCCGATCGTGATGTTCACGTCGCTCGAGGGCGCCCGCAGGAACGGGACCTTGCCGACCGGCGGCACGAGCCCGATCCAGTTGTCGAAGAGCACGAGCAGGAACGCCCCGATGAAGATCGGGATGTACGGCCGAGCGGTCGGTCCGGCGAGCCCGATCCCGAAGTCGCGTAGGAACTCGTAGACAGACTCGAAGATGTTCTGGCCGCGATGCGGGACCATCATGCTGCCCCGTGTCAGGAGCACCGCGCCGAGCAGGACGATCCCCATGACGATCCACATCGTGAACAGGGTCGAGCTGATGCTCGGGTGGACGACCACGAGCTGGTCGTGCGGCGGCGCGTGTGCGGGGTCGAGGTCCAAGACTGGATGGACCGCGGGGAATTCCAGCGTGCTCGTGATGAAGCATTCGGGGAAGCTGCAGGCTTCGCCCGGCGCCCCGTCCTTCGGGAACGGCGGGAACAGCAGGAACGCGACGATGTCGAGCAGGATCACCGCCCCGATCAGGGCAAGCGCCGGCGCCCACCGTCGTCGACGGGAGGAGCCATCCGGCGCGTCAGGCGTCTCGGGCGCCGCGACCGGCTCGGTCGCGGCCTGCTCGCTCGACAACGCTCCCTCCACACACAGGAGCGCGGCTTTCCGCCGCGCTCGATCCCATCCTGCCAGCCTCGTCGGCGGACTTACTCGATCGTCTTGAGGAACCTGCTGACCAGCCGGTAGATCATCACCGTCCCGGCACCGGCCCCGGCGAGGAAGCCGACGATCACGAAGATCGGGAGGGTCCCGAGCTGCTTGTCGGCCCAATACCCGACGAGCACGCCCAGCAGGGTCGTGACGAGGAGTGAGATGCCGATCTCCGAGAAGAGGACGGCGTACGCCCCGCCCCGGCCGGGCTCGATCATCGACCACCTGTCAAGGCAGCGGCAGTGTAGCAGCTGCGCGCGTCGAGCCGCCAACGACGGTCGGCTCGTTTCTCAGCTCGCGGCGGGCTCGAGCGAGGGCGTCGGCGAGGGCGTCGGCGTGGGGATCGCGGGTGCCGAAACGGCGGGTCGACCGGTCGCCGAAAGGACGTCGCCGGTCTCGCGCGGGGCGATCGCGAACACGATCCCGACCACCAGGACAAGCCCCACGGCCGCGGCGATCAGTTCGAATGGAAGCGTCGGCGACGTGCCCCCAGGCGCCGACGGCGGGGACGGCGCGCGCGGCGGAACGGGCGCCTCACCCGCTCGTCCGGACACGACGAGGTGGGTCGGGCGAACCGGGGGGATCGCGCCGCTCCGCAGTCGACGGATCTCGTCGGCCCGGGCGACGAGGGCCGCTCGAGACGCATCGACCCGCCGCTGCGATCGCGTCTTCGTCGACAGGCCGAGGCGACGCCGAACGTTGTACGCGGCGACGGACTCGTCGACGAGATCGACGACCGCGCCCAGCGGGCCGCGACGGGCCGCATTCGCCACGGGCCGCCGGCCCGCGACTCGATCGGCGTGCTCCCCGGCGCGGCGGGCGACGCTCGACGACACGAGGAGCGCCGCGAACGCGATCAGCACGACGACGGGGAGGTCGATGGCCATCGTCGATCGATGCTAGCACCGGATCGCCGCTCCACCAGAGGGCACGTTGAACGGGCGTTCGACTCGTCGCCCGCCTATGACCCGGCGACGCCCCCCGTTTCCCTGCGGTCGGTCTCCAACTCGTACGACTCAGCTTCGAGCTCCGCCGGCCGGAAGAACGTGCCGCGCGTCGGGCCGAACAGGATCAGCCCCGACAGGATGAACACGCTGATGAAGGCGTACGCCTGCGTCACCTCGGAGACGAGCAGCGCAAGGACGCCGAGCCCCGCGCAGATCGCGTAGATCACGAGCACGGTATCGCGATGCGACAGGCCGAGGTCGAGCAGTCGATGATGGATGTGCGAACGATCCGGCGTGAACGGCGAGCGGCGCTGTGACAACCGCCCGACGATGATCCAGAACGTGTCGATGATCGGGACGCCGAGCACCAGGAGCGCAACCGCCACCTTGGCGGAACCGAGGATCGACAGGACCGCCAGCGTGTAGCCCACGAACTGCACTCCGGTGGTGCCGCTGAAGATCCTGGCCGGGTGGAAGTTCCAGCGAAGGAACCCGGCCAGCGCGCCGGCCAGCGCGAAACAGAGGACCGCGATCAACGGCTGGCTCACCTGGGTCGTCAGGCTGATCAGTCCGAGGGTGACCGAAGCGATCAGGGCGATCCCGCTCGACAGCCCGTCGAGCCCGTCGATCCAGTTGATGCTGTTGATCATCCCCACGATCCAGAACACCGTGAACCCGACCGCGAAGGGTTGGCTGAGCCGGATGACGCCGTCCCCGAACGGGTTGTTGACCACCGTGATCCCGACGCCCAGCGCCACACCGGCGAGCGCGAGCACCACCTGACCGACGAGCTGCCAGCGCGCCCGCAGGTCCAACAGGTCGTCGATGACGCCGATGGCGGCCGCGGCAAGCCCGCCGACGAACAACGCGACGAGATCCGCGGCCTCGATGTTCAGCGGCGTCGGCACCCAGTCGGCGCGTTCGTTGAGGAGCACGAACGGCGTCGCGACCACGAGGAACGCCGCAGCGATCGCGAAGCCGCCGCCACGCGGGATCGGGCGCGTGTTGACACGGCGAGCGTTGGGCCGGTCGACGATCCCCAGCCGTAGGACGGTCCTGCGGACGAGCGGGGTGATGCCGAGCGCGATACCCGCGGCGAGGATGAAGACCGTGACGATCGGCCCGAGCGTGTCGCCGATCCCCTCGATGAACGTCACGTTCGTCGAGGCCTCCTGCCCGCCGTTCTCGTGGCCGGGCGAGCCGTCACGCGGCGGGCAGGCCGGGGACGGGGAACCGGGCGACGATCTCGGCGACCTCGCCGGCGAGCCGGCGCTGGACGCCCTCGTCGTCTCGCGCGCGGATCGCCTCGATGATGATCCGCCCGATCTGCCGCATCTCCTCCTCGCCGAAACCACGCGACGTCGTGGCCGGCGTGCCCAGGCGGATCCCGGAGGCTGTGTTGGGCGGCAGTGGATCGAACGGGATCCCGTTCTTATTGACGGTGATGCCGATCTCGTCGAGGAGGTGCTCGGCCTCCTTGCCGGTCACGCCGAGCGGGGTCACGTCGACCAGCATGAGGTGGTTGTCGGTCCCGCCGGACACGACCCGGGCGCCCTCCCCAGCGAGGGCCTCGGCCAGGACGGCTGCGTTGCGGACCGTGCGCCGCTGGTCCTCGCGGAAGGGTTCCTCGGCCGCGAGCTTGAACGCGACGGCCTTGCCGGCGATGACGTGCATGAGCGGGCCGCCCTGGACGCCCGGGAACACGGTCTTGTCGATCGCGGCCCCGAGCGACACCTTCAACGCCGGGAAGTCGGCCGCGTCGATGCCGTCGGGCAGCTCGTCGCGGGAGAAGATCATCCCGCCGCGCGGCCCGCGCAGCGTCTTGTGGGTCGTGGTCGTGACGATGTCGGCGTGCGGGAAGGGGCTGGGATGGACGCCCGCGGCGACGAGTCCGGCGACGTGCGCCATGTCGACGAACAGCAGCGCTCCCACGCCGTGCGCGATGGCGGCCATCCGCTCGAAGTCCCACAGCCGCGGATAGGCGCTCGCGCCGCCGACGATCAGCTTCGGGCGGACCTCCTTCGCCTGCGCCGCCATCGCGTCGTAGTCGATCCATTCGGTGTCCTGCCGGACACCGTAAGCGTGGACCTCGTATAGCTTGCCGCTGAAGTTGAGCGCCATGCCGTGCGTGAGATGCCCGCCGTGGGCGAGATTCATGCCGAGGATCCGGTCGCCCGGCTTGAGCACGCTGAAGTAGGCGGCCATGTTGGCCTGCGCACCCGAGTGGGGCTGGACATTGACGTGTTCGGCGCCGGGATAGAGGGCCAGGGCCCGTTCCCGGGCGAGCACCTCGGCGACGTCGACGAACTCGCAGCCACCGTAGTAGCGCTTCCCGGGCAGGCCCTCGGCGTACTTGTTGGTGAGCCAGCTGCCCTGGGCCTCGAGGACGGCGGCCGATACGTAGTTCTCGCTCGCGATGAGCTCGACGTGTTCGTGCTGGCGGCGGCGTTCGCCCTCCATCGCGTCCCAGAGCGCGGGATCGACCTCGGCGATCGACTCGAGCCCGAGACCGCGCGACTGCGAGATCGTCATGGCGTGCCGGCTCCTTCCTGCCCGCGTGCGCCCCCACGCCGGCCCTCCACCCTCGACCGGTTCACGCTCGCGGTATCTTCCCACGAAACGAACCAGCCACCGTGGCCGATCGAGACAGAGGTTCGACGTAGCTGATGCCCGCCCTCACCCTCGCCACCGTCGACGTCCCGACGCTCTCCGAGGCCGCCCGAGCTCGGATCGATACGCCGGCGCTCGTGGTCGATCTCGATCGGATGGAAGCGGCCGTCGCGCACATGGCCGCGGCGATGGCCGATCGACGGGTCGCGCTTCGTCCCCACGCCAAGACCCACAAGAGCCTCGAGGTCGCGAGGCGGCAGATCGGTGCCGGTGCTGCCGGGTTGACGGTCGGCACGATCGGCGAGGCCGAGGTATTCGCGGATGGGGGCATCGACGACCTGTTCATCGCCTACCCACTGGTGCCGCTCGGGCCGAAGGCGGCGCGCCTGCGAGCCCTCGCGGCCCGGGCGACGCTGCGGGTCGGCGTGGACTCCGAGACCGGGGTCCGCGCGGTCGCGGACGCGCTCGGCGCGGACCGAGAGAACGTCCGGCTGCTCATCGAGATCGACTCAGGCGGACGCCGCAGCGGTGTCGCTCCGGACTTGGCCGGCGCGATCGCGCGGGTTGCGAGCGATCTCGGACTCGCGGTCATCGGGGTCTTCACGCACGGCGGTCACGGGTATGCGGGCCCAGCCGCCCGGCTCGACGCGGCCGACGACGAGGTCCGATCGCTGACCGAGGCGGCGGACGCCCTTCGCGCGGTTGGCTTGGAACCGTCGGTCGTGAGCGCCGGGTCGACCCCGACTGCGATCGCGTCCGCACGAGCCGCCGTCACCGAGGAACGCCCAGGAACGTACGTATTCGGCGACCGCCAGCAGGTCGCGCTGGGCTCGATCGAGCGGGACGCCGTCGCGGCGGTCGTCGCAACTCGCGTGACCAGCGTGAACGCCGGAGCGCGGCGCTTCGTCGTGGATGCCGGGGCGAAGATGCTGGGCAAGGATGTCGCGACCTACATGCCGGGACACGGCGAGATCCCGGAGCTGGGCGGGGCGGTGGTCGCCCGCGTCGCGGACTACCACGGCATCGTGGACGTGGACGCCGACTCCGCGCTCCCCGAGGTCGGCCAGGTCGTCATGGTCGTCCCCAATCACATCTGCCCGGTCGTCAACTACGTCGATGCGTTCCTGGTCGCGCGCGGTGGCGAGATCGTCGAGTCGTGGCCGGTGGACGCGCGCGGCCGCAACGGGTAGGCCTCAGCCCAGGCCGTGTTCCACGCCGGCTCGATCGAGGATCGCCGCGACCTCGGCCGCCGGCACCGCTCCTTCTCGCACGATCACCGGCTCGGCGCCGGTGCAGTCGACGACGGTCGATGCCGGACCACCACGCGCCGCCCCGCCATCCAGAACCAGGTCGATAGCATCGCCGAGCTGGTCGAGGATCCCCGCCGCGTCCGTCGCCTCCGGCAGCCCGGAAATGTTGGCCGAGGTGGTCGGCAGCGGTCCGAGCGCACGCGCCAGCGTCCGTGCCGCGTCATGGTCGGGGATTCGCAGGCCGATCGTCTCCGCGCCGCCGGTCAGGGCCGGCGGCCACGGAACGTCGGGGCGTTGCGGAACGATGACCGTCAGCCCGCCCGGCCAGGCGGCGGCGGCCAACGCCGCGGCAGCCGGCGTCATCGACCCGGTTCGCGCTGCCTGGGTTGCGTCGTCGAGGAGCAGCACGATGCCCCTGTCGACGGGGCGCCGCTTGATCTCGTACAGCCGCTCGATCCCGCCTGGCGTCGACAGCGCGACCGCGATCCCGTAGACGGTGTCGGTCGGCAACGCGACGACCCCGCCGTCACGCAGGACGTCGATCGCCTCGAGTCGACCCTCCGGACCATCCGGGATGATCCGTCCGTTCATGCCGAGGCGCGAACGTCGACTCGTGGCGGCTCCGCGGCTTCGTGAGCCTCGCGCGCCGCGGCCGCGAGGCGTCGCGCATTGGCGGCGATCGCCGTCGGCGAGGCGAGCACGAGATCCTCGATCATCCTCGCGGCGCCATCCTCCTCGAGCGGCGGCGCGACATAGCGCGCCACCGCCCGGACCTCGGCGGGCGCACTCGGCATCGCCGTGCCGTGCCCGACTTCGGCGATCATCTCGAAGTCATTCCATTGATCGCCGATCGCGAGGGTCGCGCCGAGCGGGATCCTGAGTCGCCGGGCAAGCCAGTGGATCGCGCGGCCCTTCGACACGCCGGGTGCGACGAACTCGAGGAACCGCGGGTGCGAGATCGTCACGTCGGCCACGCCGGCGAATTCGGCCCGCGCATCCGGAGCCACCTCGACCGGAAGTGGTGGCTCGCCGACCGCCAGGATCTTCGTGACCGGATGGGTGATCGCCTCGATCAGGTCCGGCACGAGTTCGGCCTTCGCGCCCATGAACGACGAGTAGTCGTCCGCCCTCGGGTCGTCGGCGCGCAGGATGAACCGTTCGAGGTGATTCACGTGCGGGTCAAGCCCGCGCGCCCGCGTCCAGGTCAGGATCCGGCGAGCGGCGTCGGCCGGCAACGGCGTGTGCAGCAGGAGCTTCCCGAGGCGCCGCGAATCCGGTTCGGGGATCGCCCGGATCAGGCCGCCCTGATAACCGACCAGCGGCGCGGTCAACTCCAGTTCGCGGGCGAACCTCATCGCGGACGAGACCATGCGACCCGTGACGAGCGACACCGCGACATCGCGGTCCATGGCCGCCCGGACTGCCTTGATCGTCCGCGCCGAGACGTCGTGATCGTCACCGATGATCGTGCCGTCGATGTCGAGGGCGATCAGCCGGATCGGGAGTTCGGGCTCGGGCGTGGTCGGCACGGACTCGGGCATGAACGACGGTAGGGTCGTGAGGTCGAGCGATTCGGTCATGTCGGTCGTCGCTCGTCGCGCTGCAGCCGCGCGATCCGCGGCAGCCCGGCAAGGTCAGTAATCACGGAACACGACCAGCTCGGGAGCCGGTCGGCCGCCAGCGCCACGATCGATCCTCCCTGGTCGGCGCCGATCTCGAGCATCGCGACGCCCTCCGGCGCCAGGCCGTCCGGCAGCTGATCGAGCAACCGTCCGATCACCGCCAGGCCGTCCGGCCCGCCGTCGAGGGCCCGTCGCGGCTCGAACGCCGGGCTCGCCCGCTGCGCCGCGAGCGCATCGACCACCTCCGAGCGCACGTAGGGGAGGTTCGCCGCAACGACCTCCCATTGCTCCGTGGTGGACTGCGGCAGCAGGTCGGCTTCCTCGAATGCCAGCCGGTCGCCGACCCCGTGCGCGACCGCGTTCTCGCGAGCCAGGTCGAGCGCCTCCCCGTCGGCATCGGCGGCCACGATCGTCACGTCCGATGCGGGCACCCCCCGAGCGCGCAGCGTGACCGCGACGGCCACCGCGATCGCGCCACTCCCGGTCCCCACGTCGATCACGCGCAACGGCATCGACCGCGCGCCGGCGGTGAGCCGCGCCATGATCTCGGCGATCGTCCGGTCGACGAGTTCCTCGGTCTCGGGGCGTGGGATGAGGGCCCGGCGGTCGACGGTCAGCGCGATCCCGTGGAACTCTTTCATGCCGCGCAGGTAGGCGATCGGCTCGCCGCTCTCCCGTCGCCCGACGAGCTCCTGGAACGTCGCTTCCGCGTCGGCGCCGACCGGGGCATCGCCGTGTGCGATGACAGCTGTGCGATCGACCCCGATCGCAAAGGCGAGCAACAACTCGGCGTCGAGCCTGGGGGTGTCGCTGCCGGCGGTTCGTAGGCGCTCGGTCGCGGCGTCGACGAGCTCGCGCGTCCGGGCCATCGAGAGGATCAGAGCCGGATCGTGACGGCGACGTCGCCGACCTTGCGAAGCACTTCGGCGCTGGTCGTCCCCCGCCATCGATGGAAGAGCAGATCGACCGACGCGTCGCCCACCCGCAGGTCGGTCAACGTCACCTTGCCGAGCCAGTCCGGAAGGTGCGGGTGGAGCAGCTCGAGCTCGTTCCGTTCGGCATGGGCGCGCAGGCCCAGCATGGTCTCGAGGAATAGGAACGACGATCCGGCCGCCCACGCCTGCGGCGAGCATGCGACGGGGTACGGCACGGGCGTATGGGCGTCGGTCTTGTCGAATCCGCAGAACAGCTCGGGAAGACGGTAGTCCGGAAAACCCTGCGCCGCCTCCATCATCTGGCCGACGAGGCGGTTCGAGGCGTCGTCGAAGCCATACCGCTTGAAGCCGGCCGCGATCAGCGACGTGTCGTGTGGCCAGACCGTCCCGGTGTGGTAGCCGATCGGGTTGTAGCCGCGCTGGTCCGCGCCATACGTGCGGATCCCCCATCCCGAGAACATCGACGGCCGCAGCAGATGGTCAACGACGTCGCGGGCGCGCTCGGGGGCCACGATCCCCGACCAGAGGCATTGCCCTGGGTTGCTGCCGATCGCGTCGGCCTGCTTCTTCTCGCGGTCGAGGCCCAAGGCGTAGTACCGCTCCTCCTCCATCCAGAACGCGGCCTCGAACCGCTTGGCGAGCGTTTCCGCGTCGGCGTCCAGCCGCGTCGCGAGCTCCTCGTCGCCGCGGATGCGCGCGAGGCGGGCCATGCGCCGCTTTGCATCGAAGACATAGCCCTGCACTTCGGCGAGGGCGATCGGCGGGATGGCCTCGCGGCCGGTGCGATCCCGGATGGCGTCGCTCGAGTCCTTCCAGCCCTGGTTGAGCAGACCGCGCTCCGAGCGGCGCTCGTATTCGACGAACCCATCACCGTCGCGGTCGCCGTACTTGTCGATCCAGTCGAGGGCGGCCATGGCATTCGGCCAGAGCCGGTCGACCAGCCCGCGGTCGCCCGTCCAGTCGAACGTGGCACCGAAGACGATGAGCCAGAGCGGCGTCGAATCGACTGAGCCGTAGTACGGCGTGTGCGGTAATTCCCCGGACCGCGCCATCTCACCGCTCCGCAACTCGTGAAGGATCTTGCCGGGCTCGGCATCGCGCCAGGGCTCGTCCGTCGTCGCCTGGTACGCGGCAAGGACCTCGAGGATCTCGACGGCGATCTGTGGCCGGAAGGCAAGCGCCTGGAATGCCGAGATCAGGGCGTCGCGCCCGAACAAGGTCGTGAACCATGGGACTCCGGCCGCGACGTAGCGCTGGTCGGGACCCGGTCCGTCGTTGACGAGCAGGCGCAGGTCGGAGATCGAGCGCTTGATCACGAGATTGAAGAGCTCGTGATCGCTATCGACCGAGGTCGTGCCCCGTTCCCAGGCGTGGTAGGCGGCGGCCCCCTCGTCCGGCGAGACGCGCGGGACCTCGGGGAACAGCACCGCCTGGTCGGCCGGCGACGTCGGCTCGGGTGCGTCAGCCGTCCCCGGCCGCTGCGTGGACCACGTCGTCCAGGTCAGTTCGCGGACCTCGCCCGGCCCCATCGAGAGCGTCCAGCGCATGCGGATCGCCGCCCCGCTGTCGGAGCCATCGGCGCGCGCCGCCGTCACCGACTCGACGGCTTCCGCCGGTTCGGAGAAGGCCAGGTGGGTCGACAATTCGACCTTGTCGAGACCGAGGTAGCGGAATGTCACGCGCCGATCGGTCGCGGCGACGGGCAGCAGCTGGCCACGGCCCTTCCGCGGATACCCCCTGACCTCGAAGATGTCGGCCCCATCAGCACCGAGCTCCAGGTCGATCGGGACCGACGCAGGGTCCGCGGCGTGGTTCACGATCCGCACCCGTTCGGAGACGCCATCGGCCCCGATCAGCCGATCCCGGCTGATACCGATCGTCCGACCCACCAGCTGATGGACGCGGTGGGTCTTCGCGTCCGGATTACGGTCCGCCGACGGGTTGGTCATCTGGATCCCGCCGCGATAGTTGGCCCCGACCGAGGTCTGGAGCAGCACCGGCCGCACGCCGCCGACCCGGAGCACGGAACAGGCGAGGACCCGGGTGTCGCCCACGTACAACCCGAGGCCCCGCGAGTCCGGGTGGATGTCACCGAACGAGTCCGTCAGCAGGAAGCGATTGCCGTGCTTGAGGACCTGCACCGAGCCGAGATCGGTCGCCTTCACGATCGGGAGCGATCGGATGGGGAGGAACTGGACGGGCACGGTCTCAATCTGCGTCATCGGTTCCCTCGAGGTTGGCCAGTCGCTCTGCCTGGTCGGCCATGCTCAGCGCATCGATCAGCTCGTCCAGGTCGCCGGCCATCACCGCCGGCAGGTTGTGGATGGTCTTGTGGATCCGGTGGTCGGTGACGCGGTCCTGCGGGAAGTTGTAGGTGCGAACCTTCCCGCTCCGGTCGCCCGAGCCGACCATGGAGCGACGAGCGGCCGAATCGGCTTCGCGCTGCTTCTGGATCTCCATGTCGAGCAGACGTGAACGCAGGACGGAGAGCGCCTTGGCCTTGTTCTTGTGCTGGCTCTTCTCGTCCTGGATCTCGACGACGAGTCCGGTCGGGAGATGGGTGATCCGCACCGCGGAGTCCGTCGTGTTCACCGATTGCCCGCCCGGACCCGACGAGCGCTTGACCTCGATGCGCAGGTCCTTGTCCTCGTCGATGTCCACCTCGACGTCGTCGGCCTCGGGCATGATCACCACGGTCGCAGTCGACGTGTGCAGCCGGCCGCTCGACTCCGTGGCGGGGATACGTTGGACGCGGTGCACCCCGCCCTCGAACTTCAGTCGGCTGTACGCACCGTCGCCGCGGATCTGGATGATCGCCTCCTTGGTGCCCTCGATGCCGGTTTCGTTCCGGCTCAGGACCTCGGTCGCGTACCGGTGGCGGTCCGCGTAGCGGAGGTACATGCGCACGATCTCGGAGGCGAACAGCGCGGCCTCTTCCCCGCCCGCACCGGCGCGGACCTCGAGGATCACGTCGCGATCGTCATTCGGATCGCGCGGGAGCAGCAGGACCCTAAGGTCCTCGAGCAGGCGGGCTTCCTCCCCCTCGAGTCGCGCGACCTCGTCGCGCGCCATCGCGTGTAGCTCGTCGTGGCCGTCGGCGGCGTCGCGCAGCTCGCGGGCACCCGCCAGCTCGGCCCGGGTGGCCTGGAGGTTCCGGAATGCCTCGACCGTCGGCTCGAGCCGTGCGAGCTCGCGACCGAGCCGACGGATCTCGTTGGGATCGCCGGTCACCTCGGGGGTGGCCAGGCGGGCCTGGGCGTCGTCGTACTGGTCGGCGATCTCGGCAAGCTTCGCGTCGAGGTCGCTCATCGACTGACCGGCGGATCGCCTGTGCTGACCGCCGTAACTGGGTCGGTGGCTTCCAGCGCTTCGCCGACCTTGCCCGGGAGCTCGAGCGGCCCGCGCTCGAATATCGTCGAGCCCTCCGGAACGGTGTTGCCATCCGCGGCAAGCGCTTCCTCCATCGACGTGATCGCGACCTCGATCATGTCGTCGCTCGGTCGCTTGGTCGTGATCATCTGGACGAGGATGCCGGGGAACATGACCGCGCGGACCAATCGGAACCGGCGGAACCTCGCGCCGAACTTGAGGACCTCGTAGCCGACGGCCGCAAGGACCGGGATCAGGACGAACCGGCTGGCGATCATCAGCAGCGGCGGCTGCCGACCGACCAGCGAGAACGCGAAGATCGAGAGCAGCACGAGGATGACCAGGAACTCCGTCCCGCAGCGGTGATGGGCGGTCGGGTACTTGCGGACTTCGTCGACGGTGAGCGGGTCGCCCGCCTCGAGCGCATGGATCGTCATGTGCTCCGCGCCGTGGTACTGGAAGACGCGGTAGATGTCCGGGGCACGCGAGACCAGCGTCAGGTAGGCGAGGAAGATGCCGACCTGGATCACGCCCTCGACGGCTGGCTGTGCCCAACCCTGGCTGGCGCCGGACGTCGCCACACTGGAGATGAACAGCGGCAACAGGCTGAAGACCGCGATCGCGACGCCGAAGGTGATCAGCAGCATCACGATGATCGAGCCCTTGCCGAGCTCGACGTCGTCCTCCTGGGCCTGGACGTTCGCGCTGCGGACCAGCCACCGCGTGCCGACGATCAGCGTCTCGTATAGGACGACGAGACCACGCACGAACGGCCATTTCGCGATGCGCCGGCCGTGGATGCCGGAATCGAGTCGCTCGGTCGCGGTGACGATCCGCCCATCCGGATGGCGCAGCGCCACCGCGATCGCGTCGCGACCGCGCATGAGCACGCCCTCCATGAGGGCCTGGCCCCCGTATGCGTATGGAGGTCGTCCGCCGCGACGGCCGCTGCCCGCCGCCAGCGGCGTGGGGTTCGAAGACATCGCGGCAAGTCTACCGGCGATACGCGCGTGCAGGGCTTGAGTCGATGGTCCCGAATCGAACGGCCCGCCCGAAGGCCGGCCGTGAGGTCGTTCGTACGGCAGGGACTAGCTGCGGACCTGGCGCTCCAGCCGCTTCTGGAAGCGCTCGACCTGGCCGGCTGTGTCGATGATGTTCTGCGTCCCCGTGAAGAACGGATGGCAGTTGCTGCAGACGTCGACGCGCAGCTCGGGCCTGGTCGAGCCGACGGTCCATTCGCGGCCGCACGAGCCGCAGTGGACCTTCGCTTCGTAGTACTTGGGATGGATGTCTGGCTTCACGGTTTCGTTTCTCCTCCGACGTCTTCCGCGCCGGGCCAGCGCCCAGCCGGTGATCGCCGGCTCGTTCCGGTGGCTTCGGCCGGTCGGCCTAAGCCGTCGTCGGTGGGGTGTCGGTCGCCTCGACCCGGATGCGTTTCTTGCTCTTGGTGACGTGCTCGAACCTGACCGTCCCATCGACGGTCGCGAACACTGTGTAATCCTTGCCCAGCCCGGCTCCCGGGCCGGCAAGGAACGTCATTCCGCGCTGGCGGACGATGATCGACCCGGCCGGGACCGTCTGGCCGTCACCGACCTTGACGCCCAGGCGCTGGCCGGCGCTGTCGCGGCCGTTGCGAACACTGCCGCCTGCCTTCTTGTGAGCCATGTCACTCGTCCTTCTTGGTGGTGCGCGGCTTCGCGGCAGCGCGCGGCTTCGGTGCGGGCTTGGGGGCTGGCTTGTCGGCCGGCGTTTCGGCCGCACTCGCCTTGCCCCGAGTGGCCGTCGTCTTCCTGGCCGGCGCTGCCCCTTCGGTCGTCGACTCAGCCTTGGCCTTGGCCGTCGACGGCTTCGCGGCCGACGCCTTCGGGGTCGAAGGCTTCGCGGTCGATGGCTTCGTTGCGGGCTTCTTCGCGGCCTCTGCGAGCTTGGCGGCCAGCTCGGCGTCCTTGGCGGCCTGCGCGGCGGCTGCCTCTTCAAGCCGTCGTCGTTCCGTCTTCGCGTCCGACTCCGCCTTCGCGACGGCCTTGGCCGCGCTCTTCCCGTTCAGGACGATGTCGCTGATGCGGAGCACGGTCAGCTCCTGGCGATGGCCCTTCTTGACGCGGCGTCGCGTCTTTGGGCCGTACTTGAACGCGATCACCTTGTTGCCACGCGTCTGGCGGACGACTTCGGCGCTGACCGCGGCGCCATCGACCACCGGATGCCCGATCGAGGCTTCGTCCCCATCGGCGACGAGGAGGACGCGATCGATCGTCACGGTCTTGCCGAGCTCGACGTCGAGCGATTCGACCTCGAGCTCCATGCCGACCTCGACGCGGTATTGCTTCCCGCCGGTCTCGATGACTGCGTACATGGATCCTCTGGATTTCGATAGGTCGACGGCGGGCGACACGCGCGAGGCGATCGGGCTGTCGGACATGGGATGACGCCCGGCGACGGCCGAGGCGCGGACGATGGAGTGTACGGCCGAACGGGGATTTCGGTCAATCGAGGGCCGGTCAAGCCAGATCGTCGACAAGGATTAGCCGTTCACGGGTGATCGATCGGACCTCGAGCTCGGCCCCGAAACGCTCCCCGAGTGCCGCCAGGACCTCCTCGGGTCGTCCCGTGCCGAGCTCCGGGTGGAAGCGGGTTCGCGTCCTGACGACGACCGGAGAGCCAGGTTCGACCGCGAGATCGATCAGCAACGGTCGCAGGTCGTACGTGACGGTCCCGGCGCCTTTCGGGCGCTCCCGTGGGAGTCGCGACGTAGCGAGAAGGTCGGACGCCGCCCGGCCAAGCTCCGGTGGATCGACGGATCCGGCCAGCTCGATCCGGTAGTCCGCGGCGACAACACGACCAGCCAATGGCGGCCCGGCCAGCCAGACATCGACGAGCTCGACGAGCCGCCAGCCCTCCGGGAGCCTTCCTTGCAGTGCCTCTCGGACGCGCCAGGCGGGCCACCGTTCCACCAGGACGATGTCGATGAGCTCGCGATCCGCGGCTATGCCGACGGGGAGTGGCGCGCCGAACGAGATCCGCGGCCGAGGCCGATCCCCCTCGGTCCGCGCCAGCGGCAGTCCGGCCGTCTCGACCGCGGTCGCCCAGGCGTCCGCGACATCCCGCTGCGCAGCCGCCGGTGCGCCGGGATCGCGCGCTGCCACCAGCCGCCAGCGCTGGCGGGGTTCGACCGTCCCTGATGCATCCGACACGTCTGCTAGTCTGCCGGACGATGGACGAGCCCGACCGGCCGGCATCCGATCGTCAGCCCGCCACCGGTGATGCGGAACCTGACACCGCGACCGCGGGTACCGGGATGGAGCGGGTGGCCGTCGGGCTTCCCCGGCCGCCGTTCGTCGACCCCGCCTCACCGATCGACTCGCCGAGGATCGCGCCCATGACGCCGCGGGTCGCGGTCCTCATCGCCGCGACCGCGGTGCTCGGCCTTTTGCTCTGGCTGGCCAGCGACGCGGTCCGCCCGTTCGTCGTCGGGCTCCTGGTCGTCTACCTGCTCGACCCGCCGGTCCGCTGGCTTGCCCGCCGCGGCGTTCGACGGACGATCGCGATCCTGCTCGTCTACGTTGCCGCGATCGTCCTATTCGTCGAATTCATCAGCCTGACGATCACCCCGTTGGTCGACGAGCTGATGCGCTTCCTGCGCGATCTTCCTGCCCTGGTCGAATCTCTGCAGACCCAGATCGACCGCCTGTCCGAGGTCTACGCGCGGTTGCAGATCCCGGAGGCTGTCCGCGACTGGATCGATCGTGCGATCGCGTCGATCGGCCAAGGCGGCACGGCAGCGCTCGACCCGAGCGCCTTCCTGCCGATCCTGACCGGCGCAGGCAGCATCGTCGGGGCGATCTTCGGGTACATCCTCTTGCCGGTCTGGGTGTTCTACTTGCTCAAGGATCGGGTCGCACTCGCGGCCGACTTCGATCGGAGCCTGCCACCTGCATGGCGGTTCGACGCCTGGGCCGTCATCAAGATCGTTCGACGCCTGCTCGGCCAATGGGTTCGGGCGCAGCTCGTCCTCGGCCTGACGGTCGGGATCTTCACGTTCATCGGGCTGCTGATCCTGAGCCGGCTCGTCGACCCGGTGTTCGGGCGGTATGCCGTGCTTCTTTCGGTGACAGCCGGGATCCTCGAGCTGTTGCCCATTATCGGGCCGATCATCTCGGCCGTACCGGCGGTCCTCCTTGCCGCCACGGCCGGTCTCGAACCGGTCGTCGCGGCGATCGTGCTGTATACGCTCGTTCAGCAGGTCGAGAACAACCTGCTGGTGCCCAAGATCCAGGGTGACGCGATCCAGATGCACCCGGCCCTGGTGATGTTCGCGATCATCATCGGCGGCGCGATCGCCGGGCTGCTCGGGGCCATCCTCGCCCTGCCGGCAGCGGCTGCCGGGCGCGACGTCGTCCGCTACCTGTTCCGTCGCTCGAGCCCCGATTCGCCCGAGGCGTTGGCCGCCTCCATCGCCGGGCTCGGCCTCGACGAGGACCCCGGGATCCCCGAAAGGTCAGCGGCGTGACCGGCTCCGCGGATCCCTACAAGACGCTCCAGGTCGACCCCGAGGCCGAGGACGAGGTCATCGCCGCGGCCTATCGCCGATTGGCCCGCAAATATCACCCCGACGTCGCGGCGAATCCCGAGTCGGCGGCACGGATGGCTGCGATCAACGCGGCCTGGGAAATGATCGGGGATCCGGTACGACGGGCGGCGTTCGATCGGCAGCGGGCCGTCCAAGGCGCGCTGGATCGGCGGGTGGCGGAGGCCGATGCCTCCCGAGCGAGTGCCGGTCGGGGCACGACCGCTCGCCCGCCCGAGTCTGTCTCCCCCGACTGGACGAGCGGCCGGTCGACATACGGCGGGGGCTACGACGCCTCGATGCACACCCGTGCGGCCGGTCGGCCACCCGGCAACGCGTCGGGCAGCGTCCTGACGTTCGGGCGCTTCGCGGGATGGTCGCTCGGCGAGATCGCGCGGACCGATCTCGAGTACATCGAATGGCTGGATCGGATGCCGATCGGTCGACCCTACCGGGACGAGATCGACGCGATCCTCCGCGGCGCCGGACGGCGCCGTTCCGCGGAGTCGGGCACGACGGAGCGACGAGGGTTGTTCCGCCGACGCTGACCTAGCCAGGCCTCTGCTATCGCTGTCGACGCCGCGTGGCGGTTGCCTTTGGCGTCACCTCGAGTGACACATCGGGCATGACTGTGCGTGGCTGGCGGGCCAATCCGAGGAAATGCCCCGACCCGGAGCGCCTCCGTCGCTCGATCGTCGCTGAGGCTGACACCCTCATTGGGGCGCCCTCTCCGGCGGCCGGCGGCGCGCCGCGACGTGCTCCCGCTCGGAACCTGGGACGCCATCCCGAGTGACGCAGCGAGGGGCTGTCCACCCATCCGGGCTGATCGCGTCCCCCGGGCAGTTATCCGAGCTGCATCACCACTCGGCGCGCGTCTGTCTGATGTTGATGCTCTGCAGGATCCCGAGCCCGATCGCCAGGCTCACAAGCGACGCCCCACCGTGGGTCACGAACGGCAGGGGGATACCGGTGATGGGCATGATCCCCATCACCATCCCCACGTTGACGACGAGCTGGAACAGGATCATCGATGCGAGACCTGAGGCGAACAACGTCCCGAACGGGTCACGACATCGCCAGGCGGCGACGAGGACCCGCCACAGGAGCAGCACGAACAGCACGAACATGACCATCGCTCCGATGAACCCGAGTTCTTCGGCGAGGACGGAGAACACGAAGTCGGTGGTCTGGACCGGTAGGAAGTCGCCCTGCGCCTGGGTGCCGTTCGTGAGACCGCGGCCGAACCAGCCGCCGGACCCGACCGCGATCTGCGACTGGTAGAGCTGGTAGCCGGATCCCGTGATGTCGGGAGTCGGGTTGAGGAACGACGTGAGGCGCTCCTTCTGGTAGTCGAGCAGCAGGTAGTTCCAGGCGATCGGCACCATGGCCACGACCGTGGCGCCCAGCACCCCCAGCCATTTCAGGCTCGCCCCCGACATCCACAACATGCCGGCGAGGATCGCGGCGAAGACCAGGGAGGTCCCGAGGTCGGGCTGGATCATGACGAGGAAGAGCGGCGGGCCGACGAGGAGACATGCGCCGAGGATCGTGCCCAGCGAGTCGAGCTTGTGGTGGTTCCGGGCGAGGTAATCAGCGAGCACGATGATCATCAGGATCTTCGCGAGCTCGCTGAACTGGAACGTGACCGGGCCGAGCGTGATCCAGCGAGCCGAGTTCCCGATCCCGTCGCCGAACGCCAGCGTGAAGGCCAGCAGCCCCAACTGGAGCGCGTAGGTCGGCCATGACAGGGTCTTGAGCCACTTGTAGTCGAAGGCGGTGGCGATGATGAATGCGACCGCGGCGACGCCGGCCCACATGAGGCCGCGCATGAACGTCGTGCCCGCATCGATCGTGGCTGCGCCGTTCTCGGCGCTATTCGTGTAGGCCATCACGAGCCCGATCGCCGCCAGCAAGCCCGCGTAGGTGGCGAGCTGGAGATCGAACGCGCGCCAGGCCGCACCAACGGACTTGGCGGCCCAATCGGTGACGCGTGCGGGTTCGGCTCGAATGACGCCCATCAGTCGTTCGAATAGAAGTTTGTGCGCTCGAGGAGCTCGGGCATTCGATAGTCGGTCTTGATCCCGTAATGCAATTGGAAGAAGTACTTGACGATCTCGGTCGCCGCGTTGCCCTTGGTCCGCGAGTCGTACGCGAAGGCCATCACAACGAGCCTCGAGTCATGGTCGTCGAAGGAGCCGTTCCGCGGATCCTTGGGCGTGAACCCCACGAAGAACGACGAGTACGGCAGCCGGCCCTTGGAGTCGGGACGACCGAACTCGGCGGTGCCTGACTTACCGGCGATCTTGATCGGCAGGTCGACCAGGTTGTAGGTGTGGCGGAGCAGCACGGTGTTGCGCGCGGCGTTGCGCATGGTCTGAAGCACGGTCGGCTTGACCTTGAGCTTGTGCAGCAGCTTCGGCTTGAACCCGCGAACGATCGTGCCGTCCGGGCCGACCACTTCGCGAACGATCTGCGGCTGATACAGCTTGCCCCCGTTGGCCAACGCCGCGAAGGCGTTGATCAGCTGGAGCGGTGTCACCGCGTCGTAGCCCTGGCCGATCCCGGCCTGGTACGTCTCGCCCGGGAAGATCCGCGCACCGAGCGCATCCTGCTTCCAGGCATTGTCGGGGACGATCCCGGCCACTTCCCCGGGCAGATCGACGCCGGTCGGCGCCCCGAAGCCGTACTGACGAGCCCAGTAGGCCAGTCGGTCGATGCCGAGCTTGCCGGCGAGCTGGTAGAAGAAGGTGTCACTCGAGTGCCCGAACCCGCAATAGATGTCGCAGGGACCCCAACCACGATGGTTCCACTCGTAGAACTTCGTTTCACCGATGGTCAGATACGGCTTCGTCGTCACACGCGTCGACGCGGTGATCTTGCGATCGGCGAGAGCGCCGGTGCCGGTGACCAGCTTGTACGTCGAACCGGGCGCGTAGTGCGCCTGGATCGCGTGGTTGAGGAGCGGCTTGTCCTTGTTGCTGAGCAGCTTCTTGAAATCGCGGCTGCTGATGCCACGCGCGAACTTGTTGTTGTCGTAGGTCGGCAAGCTCACCATCGCGAGGATCTCGCCGGTCTGCGGGTTCATCGCGATGACGACGCCACGGGTCATCCCGATCTTGTCCATCGCCCACTTCAGGGCCTTTTGGGCGTCCTTCTGTGCCCGCGTGTCGATGGTGAGCCGTAGGGAGGCACCTGGGATCGCCTGTTCTACGGTCTGGAGGACCTGGGTCTTCCGACCCGTCCGGTCGCGAGCCACGCTTTCGGAGCCGTACGTCCCACGAAGCTCGGTCTCGTATTGCTTTTCGAGGCCTGCTTTGCCGAGCAGGTCGTCCGGCTGATAGTCATCGTCGCGCAGATCGGCGAGCTCCTCGGCCGAGATCGGTCCGGTGTACCCGAGGAGCTGTGACATCAACGCGCCGTCGGTGTACTGGCGACGCGCCTCTACCGCGACTTCGACGCCTGGCAGGTCGAAGCTCGCTTCTGAGATCAGCTGAGCCTTCGCTCGGTCGACGTCCTGGGCGACGCGCACCAGATCGAAGGCCGATCCCGGATTGCCGTCGATCGCGGCCTGGATCTCCGCGGGGTCGATCGCCAGGAGCGCCGCCAGCCTGGCCACCACCTCATCTCGCCGCTCGATGGGAAGGTCCGCGGGTCGCACTTTGATCGCGAACGTCGGGACGTTCTTGACCAGCATTCGGCCGTTGCGGTCGTAGATCTGGCCGCGCGGCGCCGGGATCGCCTCGAGCACCGTTCGCTGACGGTTCGAGATGGCGGTGTATTCCGTGCCATTCGTGATCTGCAGATAGAACAGCCGCGCCGTGAGCGTCCCGACGGCAAGCACGACCGCCACCGCGAACACGACGTAGCGCGAGAACCGCCGCTCCGGTGCCGGGTGACCACCCAGATAGGTGTTCACCAGTCGACGCGCTCCTGCTCCATCCGACGATCATGCACCGCGACGGTTAATGGCCCGATCAACGCGGCCAGGACAGCGTCGTAGATGGCGCCCGGCAACACCATCATCAAGGGGTCGGCTGCTGGCGGCGGTGACCCGAGGGCCCCGAGGAGCACGAAGGAGGTCATGGAGTACCCGATGCTGAAGACGAACACCGCGAAGATGGGGACGATCGGTCGCAATCGAACCAGAGAGCGGGCGAGGATCGACGCCCCTCCGACGCAGAGCAGGAGCGCGAACGTGGTCGAACCGAGCGGTCGTTGAGCCAGGACATCAAGCGCGAGTCCTCCCACGAAGGCCCACGCCAGCCCGGCCTCGAGACCCACGGCGATCGCAACGATCACGCCGAGCACGAGGACCGGGTGCGGCTGAGCGGTCCCGATCCGGAGGTATTGGGTAACGGTGAGTTCGATCAGGGCCGTCACCACCGCGCCGACCGCAGCGAGTAGCAGGGTCATCGGACGGGTCGATTCCTCGGCGAAGCGGCCAAACGGTCGCGCGCCCGCCTGCCCGGCTCTTGATCACGACCGACTCGGCGGCGACGTCTCGGCCGAGTATCCCATGGTCCGTCCGAACCGGCAACGGAGGGTCCCTGACCACTCGGCGCCCGGTGGCGCGGCAGAACGCTGTGTGGTTTCACGTGAAACAACCGGCAGCTACGCCCCAGCTAAGCGTCACCTGGCATCCTGACGATCCGCCCGTAGGCGAGGTCAAACCGGTTCCGATGGTAGAATCACGTTCCGTGAAATCGTTCCGAGCGGGTTGCTGAGTGGGGCGGACGATCGCCTGCGCAAACCAGAAAGGCGGCGTCGGCAAGACCACCACAGTGGTGAACCTTGCGAGCCTGCTGGCGCTGACCGGCGACCGGATCCTGATCATCGACCTGGACCCGCAGGGCAATGCGACGAGCGGTCTTGGCATCGATCGATCGTCGCTCGAACGATCGACCTACGACAGCATCGTTGACGGGATCGACCTGCGCACGATCGTCCTTCGCGATGTCGCCGACGGCCTCGATGTCGCCCCAGCTGCGATCGCGCTTGCCGGCGCCGACGTCGAGCTGGCCGGCGTGGCCGCGCGAGAGCGACGGCTTCGGCGGCTCCTCGAGCCGCTCATCGACGATTACGACGTCATCTTCATCGACTGCCCACCGTCGCTCGGCCTGCTGACCGTCAATGCGCTGACGGCGGCCGACGCGGTGCTCATCCCACTGCAATCCGAGTATTACGCCCTGGAGGGATTGACCCAGTTGCTGGCCACCATCGACCTCGTCCGTGACCATCTGAACCCCCGCCTCGCGATCGACGGCGTCGTGGTCACGATGGCCGATGCGCGAACGAACCTGTCCGCTGACGTCGAGGCGGAAGCGCGCGCACATCTCGGCGCGACTATGTACGACACCGTGATCCCGCGGAGCGTCAGGCTGAGTGAGGCGCCCAGCCACGGGAAATCGATCGCCGCCTACGCACCGGATTCACGCGGCGGCCATGCCTATGCAGCGTTGGCTCGCGAGTTTCGGGCGCGGGGCGCTCGTTCCGGCTCCGGGGGTCTCGTCGGGATCCCGGTCGAACGGTCCGCGGACCTCGTGGCGCTGTCATGACCGTCCGACCTGAACGCGCCCAGGGGCTCGGACGAGGCCTGGCGGCGCTGATCCCCCAACGATCCGTCAGCCAGGCGGGTGCGATCGAGATCCCGCTCGCCGGGATCCGTCCCAACCCGAACCAGCCGCGCCGCCACTTCGACCCAGCCGAGCTCGCCACGTTGGCGGCGAGCATCCGTGAGCACGGCGTGCTGCAACCGATCCTCGTGACCGAGACGATTGATGGCTACCAGCTGGTCGCCGGCGAACGTCGCGTTCGAGCCGCTGCGGAGGCGGGCCTGGATCGCATCCCCGCGATCGTCCGTCATCTCGATGAGCGTTCACAGCTCGAGTTCGCGCTGATCGAGAACCTGCAACGAGAGGACCTCGATCCGATCGAGGCAGCGCATGGATTCCGACAGCTCGTCGATGTCTTCGGGCTCACTCATGAGGAGATCGCGGCGCGGGTGGGTCGGGCTCGATCGACGGTCGCCAATACGCTCCGACTGCTCGATCTCGCAGTGGACGTCCAGGACTCGATCGCCGAGGGGCGGATCACGGAGGGACACGGCCGAGCACTCGGCGGCCTGTCGGTCGAGCACCAGGAGCACGTTCTCGGTGCGGTGGTGGACCAGGACCTCTCCGTGCGGCAGACCGAGGAGCTCGTGCGGCGGCTCCGTGAGCCGAAGACGAGCGGCGCTGCTGCCAGCTCGACAGCCACTGCACCGAGCGATCCCGACATCGAGCGTGTCGAGGAGGACCTCCGGCGCGCCCTCGGGACCAAGGTCAGCCTCGCCCGATCCCGCCGCGGCGGCCGCATCGTGATCGAGTTCTACAGCGACGAGGAACTGGGGCGACTCTACGAGCGCCTCACCGGAGGGGCAGCGTGACCGAGGAAGCCGCGAGCAACGCCGTGCCCCCTACGAACGGACGCACCAAACGGGGTCGCGCCGGCGCCGATTACACCGCAGCGAGCATCCAGGTCCTCGAGGGCCTCGAGGCCGTTCGACGCCGACCCGGCATGTACATCGGGTCGACCGACGAACGCGGGTTGCACCACCTCGTCTGGGAGGTCGTCGACAACTCGATCGATGAGGCGATGGCCGGCCACGCGACGACGATCAACGTCACGATCCGCCAAGACGACACGGTCGTCGTGCGGGACGACGGCCGTGGCGTACCGGTCGGCAAGCACTCGACCGGCAAGGACGCACTGGAGGTCGTGCACACGGTCCTCCACGCCGGCGGCAAGTTCGGTGGCGGTGGCTACAAGGTCTCGGGCGGGCTCCACGGCGTCGGGGTCAGTGTCGTGAACGCCCTCTCCGAGTGGATGCGCGTCGAATCGGCGCGTGACGGCAGCGTCTGGGCGCAGGAGTACGTGCGGGGCAAGCCCGTGGCTGCCGTCAAGAAGATCGGCCCGCAGGGCTCGCGCCGAGGAACGTTGACGATGTTCCGCGCCGACCCGGAGATGTTCGAGACGACCGAATACTCGTTCGAGGCGATCACCCAGCGCCTCCGCGAGTCGGCCTACCTCACCAAGAAGGTCTGGATCACGCTGCTCGACGAACGAATCGATAGAGAACGCTCGTTCTATTTCGAGGGGGGACTCCAGTCGTTCGTGCGTCACCTGAACCGCAACAAGGAAACCCTCCATACCCGCCCGATCTACGTAGAGCGCAAGGAAGGCTCGACCGCGGTCGAGGTGGCCCTCCAGTACAACGACTCCTACACCGAGAACGTGCTGGCCTTCGCCAATAACATCAACACCGTCGATGGCGGCACGCACGTCACGGGCTTCCGCGCCGCGCTCACGAGCTCACTGAATGATTGGGCGAGGCGCGCCGGTGTGCTCAAGGACAGCGACGGCAACCTGTCGGGCGAAGACGTCCGCGAGGGGCTGACCGCTGTCATCAGCGTCAAGCTCACGGATCCCCAGTTCGAGGGACAGACCAAGGCCAAGCTCGGCAATGCCG
>JBIOWA010000070.1:0-2798 GCA_044868045.1 Candidatus Limnocylindrales bacterium | reverse complement strand
CTCGTGCGGGCAAGCGCGGACGAGGAGCCGGAACTGTTCTGGGGCCTCCGCGGCGCCGGCGCGAACTTCGGCGTCGCGACGAGCCTGGAGCTCGAGCTGCATCCGTTCCCGGGGACCCTCCACCGCGGGGTCCACGTCCACCCGGCGACCGACATCCAGGAGCTGTGGCCGATCTTCCGGGAGTTCATGGCGGCGGCGCCCGAAACGATCGCGGCGATCTTCACGGTCGCCCTTGCCGAGCCGGCCGCGAACTACCCCGAATCGGTCGCAGGACGGCCGATCGTCGTCATCTCCTACAATCACAGCGGGGCAGGGGAGGACGTCGAGCGCGAGATCGCGCCGCTACTCAAGGGTCCGGCACCAGCTTCGGTGACGGCCACTAGCGAGGAGTACCTGGTTGCCCAGCGCTCGAGCGACCTCGACCTCGCCTGGGGCTCCCGGACGGCGATCCTCGGCGGCTACGTCGCGGACTGTTCATCGGCGGTCCTGGATGCCTTCGTCGCGCACGTGGAGCACGTTCCAGGCGAGGCCAGCATCTCGGTTACGGCGTTTGGCGGCGCGATCGGTCGCATGCCAGACGATGCGATGGCCTTCACCGGACGCACCGTCCCGTTCGATGTCAGCCCCGACACAGCCTGGTCCGACGCGAACCTCGACGAGGCGAACATGGAATGGGTCCGCCAGGCGATGGCGATCGTCGAGGCCGACCGTCTTCCGGGCCGTTACATCAACGAGCTATCTGACGCCGGCCCCGAGGTGACTCATGCCAGCTACGGCGCCGCCAAACTCGAGCGCCTCCGGGCCCTCAAGCGGGCATGGGACCCGACCAACGTCTTCCATCTAAACCACAACATCGAGCCTGCGACCGACTGACTCTGTCGTCGAGAGATCAGGCGGCCTACTCCGAGGCGTACTCCCGAAGCTTGCGGCTGCGGGACGGGTGCCGGAGCTTGCGTAGCGCGTGTGACTCGATCTGCCGGATCCGCTCGCGGGTAAGGCCGAACTCCTGTCCGACCTCCTCGAGCGTCCGCGGTCGGGAGTCATCGAGGCCGAAGCGAAGCCGGATCACGCGTTCCTCGCGGCCATCGAGGCTGTCGAGGACGTGGTCGAGCTGCTCCCTGAGCAGCTGATTGGTGGCGGCATCGACGGGCGAGAGAGCACTCTCGTCCTCGATCAGGGAACCGAGCTCGGTATCACCGTCCTCGCCGATCGGGGTCTCGAGCGAGATCGGCGTCCGACCGTATCGCCGCACCTCTTCGACGCGCTCAGGCGTGATCGTCCATCGTGGATCCTCGGAAAGGGTCGCCGCGATCTCCGCGGCCGTGGGCTCGCGCCCGAGCTGGACCGTCAACTCACGGGTCGTCCGGGTCACGCGCTGCATCGTCTCGACCATGTGGACCGGGACGCGGATCGTGCGCGACTGGTCCGCGACGCCGCGCTGGATCGCCTGGCGGATCCACCACGTGGCGTACGTCGAGAACTTGAAGCCGCGTTGCCATTCGAACTTGTCGACGGCACGCATCAGCCCGGCGTTGCCTTCCTGGATCAGGTCCAGGAAGCCGAGGCCTCGGTTCATGTACTTCTTGGCATTCGCAACGACGAGTCGAAGGTTGGCCGAGATCATGTGATCTCGGGCGGTCTTTGCCTGGTCGATCAGGACGCCGGTAGGCTCGTCACCGCCATCGGGTCGGTGACCCAGGGTCGCAAGGATGTCGTCGTCGTGACCGGCCTCGACCCAGCGACGGAGCGCCGGGATCGCGACCTCGTCGCGCGCCCACGCGAGCATCGCTTTGACACTCTTGTCCTCGCGGAGTGCCGGGTGATGGCCGACCGCGTGCGCCCAGTCGAGAAGCCCGAGGAACGCGTCGGAATCGAGCCGCTCGTTGTAGACCGAGCGGAGGGCGCGGGCGCGCTCCAGGAGGTCGAACGCCGGTCCGCCTTGGGCTGCACGGATCGCCTCGGTGAAGCCAAAGCGCGGGGCAGTCGTGAGCAGATCGCCGGCCGAATCGTCGGCCAGCGCGCTGCGCACGATCCGATGAGCCTCTGCGCCGAATGGCAGGGCGTACACCGGATGCTTGGCGCGCGCGGTGGCCTCCGTGTCGAGGAGCGTCCACTCGTGCAGGTCGAGGATGGCCGTCCACGGCTCGGTCCGGATGCGGACTCCAAGCTCGATGGCCTTGGCCAGGACGACTTCCTCCTCGGCCGTCAGGAGCGGTACGCGCGCGATCTCACGGAGATACAGGCGCGTCGAGTCCTCGACGTCGAGGGCAGCGTCGTCGACCTCCGCATCAGCGTCGGCCTCAGGTTCGGCCTTGGTCTGACGGGCGGTCGGGGCGTCCTCGACCACCGTCTCGAGCTCGATCTGCTCGAGCTCATCGGCGGCTACGACCGGATCTGCCGCGTCAGTGTCATGCTCTTGGGTGTTGTCAGGGAACTGGATCAACGTTGCTCCGTGTGCGAGCGACCGCGCATGGCGATGCGCCTTCGCCCGCTGATGATTCGGGTGGTGGCCGATCCCATCCGCCATGGGAGTTCGGCTCGCGTGCCGGCTCCGCCAAGTGCCGGACACACGCGCTGGCGTGTCAAGTCTTGACACGCCCGCGTAGACAGTAAGTTAGCTGAAAACGGTTGTTTTGTCAACCTCTTGTCAATACCCCTGGGCAGTATCCAGCTCCAGAACCTCTCGAAGGAGGAACGCCATGACGCAGGAACGAACACCGGCACGCGAGCAGTCACTGGTCGGACACCAGTCCGCGACGACGTCCTGGGATCTGGCACGAGAGCGACTCGCGAATCCG
>JBIOWA010000069.1:0-10945 GCA_044868045.1 Candidatus Limnocylindrales bacterium | reverse complement strand
GCCACGATCCGAGGCGCGCGCCGGAGCTGAAGGCTCTCGGCGGTTGACGCCGACGTTACACCTGACATAGATTATCAACGTGCCATTGAATGAACGGCGGTCGGCCTCGCGCCGGCAGACCGTCGACGACCTGCTGGAGGAGCTCACGTCCTGGTCGCCGCGCGAGCGCGCCGGTGCTTTCCGGCACTGGCTCCGTGACTCGTTGAGCCTCGTCCACCTGCAGGTCCTGGCCGTGCTCGAAGCCGAAGGGCCGCTCGCCATGAGCAAGCTTGCCGAGGCACTCGATGTGTCGGTCGCGAGCGCCACCGGGATCATCGACCGGATGGAACAGCGCGGGCTCGTCGAGCGGCGGCGCGAACCCGACGACCGGCGCGTCGTCCTCGTCCATCGGACCGACTCGGGGGATTCGATCTTCCGCGACCTCGCGGCCGATCGACGCAAGCACCTGGCCGACCTGCTCGATCGCATGACGGACGGCGAGCTCGAAAGCCTGTTGACCGGACTACGGGCGATGCGCCGGGTGCGGTCGGAGGCGATGGCGGCCACGAACGGCCACGTCGAGGAAACGAGGCCGACGCGGTGATCGGGCTATTGCGCACGTTCCTGCGGCCGTATGCCGCGCAGCTCGTCGTCGTGCTGGTGCTGCTGCTCGTCGGCGCGATCGGGAACCTGTATCTGCCGGACCTCAACGGCGACATCATCAACAACGGCGTGGTCAAGGGCGACACCGACTACATCGTTCGGGTCGGCGCGTTCATGCTCCTGATCACAGTGGTCGTCGGCCTCGCCGCGATCGCCAGCGTCTATCTCAGCTCGCTCGTCGCGAATGGCTTTGCCCGGGACCTCCGCAGCGCCGTTTTCAGCAAGGTCGAGACGTTCGGACAGGTCGAGGTCAACCAGTTCGGGCCGGCGTCGCTGATCACCCGCAACACGAACGACGTCCAGCAGGTCCAGCAGGTCGTCTTCGTGGCCCTGACCGTCGTGGTCTCCGCACCGATCCTCATCGTCGGCGGGATCTTCATGGCCCTTCGCACCGATGTCCCGCTGTCCGGGCTGCTCATCGTCGTCTTGCCGCTTATGGCGCTCGTCATCGGGCTGGTGATGAGCCGCGCGATCCCGCTGTTCCGGGCGACGCAGGCGAAGATCGACCGGATCAACCAGGTGATGCGCGAGACGCTCGCCGGCGTCCGCGTCATCCGGGCCTTCGTCCGAACGCGCCACGAGGAGGCCCGGTTCGAGACCGCGAGCCTCGACCTCTACGACACCCAGCTTCGCGCGGGCCGGCTGTTCGCGCTCACACAGCCGGTGATCTTCGCGATCTTCAACCTTTCGACGGTAGCGGCCGTCTGGTTCGGTGCGATCCGGGTCCAGGACGGGGGGCTGTCGATCGGCGACCTCACCGCGTTCCTCCAGTACCTGAGCCAGATCCTGTTTGCGGTGCTGACCGCGGTGTTCGTGTTCATCCTCGTGCCTCGCGCGGCCGTGTCGTCGGGGCGGATCCTCGAAGTCCTCGAGACGGCGCCCTCCATCCACGATCCGGATGAGCGGGTGGTCCCGGATCCGGCTGGCCCGGAGCGTGGCGTCGTCGAGTTCCGCGGCGTCGAGTTCCGCTACCCAGGAGCCCAGGAACCCGTCCTTCGCGACGTCTCGTTTCGCGCCGAGCCCGGCCGCACGACTGCGATCGTCGGCAGCACCGGCAGCGGCAAGAGCACGCTCGTCAATCTGATCCCGCGCTTCTACGACGCGACGTCGGGCACGGTCCTCGTCGACGGCGTCGACATCAGGTCGATGGATCGCGAGGACCTCTGGGCGCGGATCGGCGTGGTCCCCCAGAAGGCATTCCTGTTCGGTGGGACCGTGTCGAGCAACCTCCGCTTCGGGAAGGCAGACGCGACGGACGACGAGCTCTGGCACGCGCTCGATATCGCCCAGGTTCGGGACTTCGTCAGCGAGATGGACGGCGGTCTCGAGGCGCCGATCACGCAGGGCGGCAGTAACGTCTCGGGTGGCCAGCGGCAACGGCTCGCGATCGCCCGGGCGGTCGTGAAGGACGCCCCGATCTACATCTTCGACGACAGCTTCTCGGCGCTCGACTTCGCGACCGACGCCCGGCTTCGGGCGGCACTCGAGCGCGAGCTCGGCGGTGCCACTGTGATCATCGTCGCCCAGCGAGTCGGCACGATCCTGAACGCGGACCAGATCATCGTCATGGACGACGGCCGGATCGTCGGCAGCGGTTCGCACCGCCAGCTCCTTCAGACGAACGAGACGTATCGCGAGATCGTGTACTCGCAGCTGTCCGAGGCGGAGGCCGTCGCATGAACGGGCGACGCGGCGCAGGCATACCGCCCGGGGGCGGGCCCCCAGCGCCCGTGTTCCGACCTGGTGCAGGCGGCCCCGGTGGACCGCCCGCTCGACCGATGGGCGGTCCGGGCAGCGGTCGCGGTCCCGGGATGATGGGCATGGGGATGGGCTTGCCGCCCGCCAAGGCCAAGGACTTCCGCGGCTCGCTGACCCGACTGTTCGGGACGCTCCGGCCGGAGCGACCCCTGATCGTGCTCGTCGTGCTGCTGGCGATCGTGAGCGTGACGTTCAACGTCATCGGCCCGAAGATCCTGGGCGAGGCGATCAACCGGATCGTGGAGGGGGCGCTCGGGAAGCAGATCCTCGGGAGCGGGGCGACCCAGCAGCAGGCGATCGACGCGGCGCGGGCGCAAGGTCAAGACCAGCTCGCCGACATGCTGTCCAACATGCACCTCAACGCCGCCGGGATCGACTTCGGGGCGCTCGGCGGACTGCTCGGCGTGTTGGTCGCGGTCTACGTCATCAGTTCGATCTTCGGCTGGATGCAGGGCTGGATCATGGCCGGGGTCACGCAGCGGACGGTCGTTAAGCTGCGCGCCGACGTAGACCGCAAGCTCGGCCGGCTGCCCCTCCGCTATTTCGACAGCCACCCGCGAGGTGACCTCCTCAGCCGGGTCACCAACGACATCGACAACATCGGCCAGTCGCTCCAACAAAGCCTGACGCAGCTGATCACGTCGCTTCTGACGATCGTCGGTGTGCTGATCCTCATGGTCACGATCAGCCCGCTCCTCGCGGTCATCTCGCTGCTCGCGGTTCCGGCATCGCTGGCCGTCACGATCCTCATCGTCCGCCGGTCCCAGCAGCAGTTCGTCGCCCAGTGGGCGTCGACCGGCGCGCTGAACGGGCACGTCGAGGAGATGCACACCGGGCACGCGATCGTGAAGGCCTTCGGTCGGCAACGCGAGGCGATCGAGGTGTTCGACCGCGAGAACGAGCGCCTCTTCGACGCCAGCCGCCGGGCCCAGTTCATCTCCGGGATCATCCAGCCCGCGATGACGTTCATTTCGAACCTGAACTACGTCGCGATCGCCGTCATCGGCGGACTGCGGGTCGCGGCCGGCCAGCTGAGCATCGGCGACGTCGTCGCCTTCATCCAGTACTCGCGCCAGTTCACGTTCCCGATCATCCAGACGGCGAGCATCGTCAACGTCCTCCAGTCGGCCGTCGCCTCGGCCGAGCGCGTCTTCGAGCTCCTCGACGAGCCTGAGGAGTCCGCCGACCCCATCCCGCCGGTCCCGCTCGATGCGCCCCTGGGCGCGGTCCGGTTCGAGGACGTGTCGTTCCGCTACCTCCCCGACCAGCCGCTGATCGACGACTTGTCGCTCGACGTCTCTGCCGGCGCGACCATCGCGATCGTCGGCCCGACCGGGGCCGGCAAGACGACGCTCGTCAACCTGCTGATGCGCTTCTACGAGCTCGACGGCGGGCGGATCACGGTCGACGGCATCGACACTCGCGACATGACCCGCGACGACCTGCGCCGATCGTTCGGGATGGTCCTCCAGGACACCTGGCTGTTCCACGGAACGATCCGGGAGAACATCGCCTATGGTCGGCTCGACGCGACGGACGACGAGCTCCGTGCCGCGGCCGATGCGGCCCATGTCGATCACTTCGTCCGGACGCTGCCGGACGGCTACGACACGGTGATCGACGACGACGCGACGAACCTGTCAGCGGGCGAGAAGCAGCTGCTGACGATCTCCCGGGCGTTCCTCGCCGACCCGCCGATCCTCATCCTCGACGAGGCGACGTCGTCGGTCGACACGCGGACGGAGGTCCTGATCCAGCGCGCGATGGCCGGGCTGATGCGTGGGCGGACGACGTTCGTGATCGCCCATCGACTCTCGACCATCCGCGACGCCGACATGATCCTCGTCATGAACCGCGGCAGGATCGTGGAGCACGGCGATCACGGGTCGCTGCTGGCGCGCGGCGGCTTCTACGCCGACCTGTACGAGAGCCAGTTCTCGGAGCCTCTCCCCGAAGCGGTCTAAGCGCTAGTCGCTGAAGCGCTCTTCCTTCCAGGGATCGGCGTCGTTGTTGTAGCCGTAGCGCTCCCAGAAGCCGAGCTGGTCGTGATCGAGGAACTCGAGGCCGCGGATCCATTTCGAGCTCTTCCAGAAGTAGCGCTTCGGGACCAGCAGGCGCAAGGGGAAGCCGTGCTCGGGCTCGAGGGGCTTGCCGTCGAACGTGTCGGCGAGCAGGACGTCATCGTCGTCGAGGACCGACAGCGGCAGGTTCGCCGTGTAGCCCTGCTCGGCATGGCTCAGCACGTGCGTCGCCGACGGCCGCACCTGGGCCAGCTCGAGGATCGTCTGGATCGGGACCCCCTCCCAGGTCGTGTCGAGCTTCGACCAGCGGGTCACGCAGTGGACGTCGGTATGGACCTCCTTGCGCGGCAGCTCCTTGAACTGCTCCCAGGTCAGCGTGAACGGCGCGTCGACCTCGCCCCAGACCTTGAAGTCCCATTTCGCGACGTCGACATGGGGCACCGAGCCGTAGTGGAGCACCGGGAACTTCTCGGTCCGGTACTGGCCGGGCGGGATACGCGCGGCGATGGCGGGATCGGTCTCGTTCTTGCCGAACAGGCGCTCGAACATGGGGCGCGGAACCCTTGGCTGGGGTGGATGGGCGTATGGTCGCACACACCGCGTGACGATCCCGTGACCCGGCCCGAGGCCCGCCCACCGCGCGCCGATGAGACGGCGGACTCCGGTCCGCAACGGCCCGATCGAACCGGTACGCTTCGCGCCGTGGCCCACCCTTCCGATCCGCGGATCGTCATCGTCATGCCCGCCTACAACGCGGCGCTCACCCTCGAGCGGACGTACGCGGACATCCCGCACGACCTGATCGACCGGATCATCCTCGTCGACGACGTCTCCGGGGACGAGACCGTCGACATCGCCCGCCAGCTCGGGCTCGACGTGATCATCCACGCCCAGAACCGTGGATATGGCGGCAACCAGAAGACCTGCTACGACGCGGCGCTCGAGGCCGGCGCCGACATCGTGGTCATGCTCCACCCCGACTACCAGTACGACGCGACCCGCATCCCGGCGCTAGTCGAGCCGATCGCCGGCGGAGAGCGCGATCTCATGCTCGGTAGTCGCTTCCTCGGCGATCCCCTGGCGGGCGGCATGCCCAGGTGGAAGTACGTGAGCAATCGCTTCCTGACCGTGGTCGAGAACCTCGCCTTCGGCCTCCGCCTGTCCGAGTACCACACCGGTCTGCGCGCCTACAGCCGGCGGCTCCTCGAGACCATCCCGTACCACGTCAACAGCGACGACTTCGTCTTCGACCAGGAGCTCATCGCGCAGGTCGTCGCGGCCGGCATGCGTGACCGGATCGGCGAGATCGCGGTGCCCACGCGGTACTTCGAGGAGGCGAGCTCCGTCGGGTTCCGACGCAGCGTCGTCTACGGCCTCTCGACGCTGCGTGTCGTGGCTCGCTACCTGCTCCATCGACTCCGGCTGCGTCCGTCCAAGAAGTTGACCGCACGCCGGCCATGAGGTTCGACCGGTGAAGGTCGACCGCGGTTTCGCGCTTCGGGCCGTCCTGGGCATCGCGATCAGCGTCGCGGCCGCCGTGGTGCTGCTCAACTCGGTCAATGTCGGCGCCGCGATCGATGTGCTGAGCCGGGCCGACCCGGCGGCGGTCGGGCTGATGTTCGTGACGGTCTTCCTGGACGTCGCCGCTCGCGGGGCGCGTTGGCGGGCCCTGCTCGAGCCCATCCGGCGCCTGCCCTATCCACGCGTGCTCGGGTACACGTACCTCGGGTACCTCGCCAACAACGTCCTCCCGGCCCGCCTCGGCGAGCTCGTTCGGAGCCATGCGCTCGGCGAGACCGAGGGGCTCAGCCGCCCGACGGTCCTCGGCACCGTCGTCGTAGAGCGGATCGTGGACACCGTCATCGTGGTGGCGATCGCCGCGGTCGCGGTCGTGAGCCTGGGGGTCGGCGGCGTGGTCTCGACCGGAGTGGTCCTCGGCGCTGCCTTCGTGGGCATCCTGATCGTCGGGCTCGTGCTGGCGGTGACCAGCCATCAACTGCCTGGCGCGGACCGCGTCACCGCGCTCGCCGAGCGCGTTCCTCGCGTCCTGGACCTGGCGCGACGACTGCGGGAGGGGCTGGCGGTGGTCGGCCGGCCGCGGGCGATCGCCGCGGCCGTCGTGTTCAGCCTGCTCGCGTGGTCTGCCTCGATCGCGACGTTCATCCTTGGCGCTGCAGCCGTCGGGATCTCGCTGACGCCGGTCGAGGGCGCGTTGCTCTCGAGCGGGGTGGCCCTGGCCACCGTCGTCCCCTCTGCGCCCGGCTATCTCGGGACGTTCGAGTTGACGGCGGTCGGCATCGCCACGCAGTTCGGGATCCACCCGGACGGCGCGTTCGCGCTGGCCCTGCTTGTCCACGCGCTGATCCTGCTGGTGACCTCGGTCGGCGGTGGCGTGGGCGCGCTGCGGCTCGGGGTCGGGCTCAGGTTGGGGTCGACAGCCGAGGGAACGCAGGCCGGATCAGGCTAGGCAGCGCGCTCCGTGACTGGGTCGTCGAGGACCGGTCGATCGTAGGGCTCGAAGCGGAGTGGCTGGCCGTCCCGACCCGTGACTCGCAGAAACTCGAGCATGTACGACTCGTACATCTCGTCGAGCAGCGAAACCGCCTCGACGTGGCTCGGCCCGCCGGCAGCGGCGCGCGCCTCGGGTCGTCCGGTCCACAGACAGAATGACAGGCAGGTCCGATCGGGCGCGGCCGGGCCCTTGAAGTAGAAGACGAACCCCGGCGCGGTCGAGGCCTCGACGTGCGCGCGTTCGTCGAACTCGGTCAGGCGCTCCTCGTCGGCATCGATCCGCCGGATCGAGCGGAACGCGACCATGTACCACTCGCCGGTCCCGAGCTGGCCTGACACGCCGCTCCAGTCGAACGCCTCCGACATCGGAAGCGTCGCGTACGCATCCGAGACGGGCGCGAGAGCGGCGAGCGCGTCCATGGCCGTCGCACGATGCGCTCCCCCGAGTCGATTGTCAAATCGTGGAAAGTAACGATGCCATATCGCGATAGTACCGGTGCGTCAGGAGGCCCCTTGCGAACGCAGGGACGTCTCGATCGCCATCGCCGCGTCTCGCAGGGCTCGGCGGGCTCCCGGAACCCAGCGTCGCGTCGCCCGGTCGGACGGAGCGGCCAGTGCGATGGCCGCGATGATCCCGTCGTCGCGCAGGACCGGGACCGCCACGGTGACCGCTCCAGGGAAGCTCGCACCGTCGTCGTCCGCGCAGCCAGCCGCGACGATGGCAGCGAGCCGGCGTCGCAACACTTCCACGTCCGCGACCTCAGCGAGGGCGGCATCCTGGATCTCCTCCGGCGCATATGCCAGCAGGACGTGGGCGACCGCGCCCACCTCCAGCGACGACGTCGTCCCAGGCTCGATCGCGACCCGCAGCGGGTGGGTCGACAGGCGTTGGGCGAGGCACAATGCCCCGAGGCCGACGCGGCGACTGATGAACGAGGTCTCGCCGGTCTCCGTCGTGAGTTCGGCCAGGACAGGGTCCGCGGCACGGATCAGTTCCTCGGCACTGACCGTCGGCCCGGCACCGAGCACGTGCAGCCGTGGCCCGACTCGATAGCCGCCTTCCTGGCGGTCGACGAACCCGAACTCGGTCAGGGTCCGCAGATAGCGGTAGATCGTCGAGAGCGGTGTGTCGAGGAGCGAGCTGAGCTCATCGGCCCGGACCTCACCACGGTCGGCGATCGTCAGGAACACCCGCAGCCCGCGCGCGAACGACGTGTCCTCGGCGGCTTCTTCGGGCGGGCGGTCTCGGGCCGTGGTCACGTAGTTTCTCCGGGGTGGGCGGGGCGGTTCAGGGTACCGCAGCGCGATCGTGGGGCCGGTTCATGACAACGATGTGTCAGGTATGACCGCCACGCGGTCGTGTGACGCCGTCGGCGATACTGGCGGCGTGAGGATCTCCGGCATCCGGTTGCAGCGTCTGCGCGTGCCCCTCGATCCTCCGTTCCCCGCGGCCTGGGACCCGATCCCGCGGATCGCCTTCGATGTCACGCTGGTCCGTGTCGAGACCGACGAAGGCGTCATCGGGGTCGGCTCGGGCGACACGATGGACGGCTTCGAGGCGTTCCAGCACCTCTTCGTCGGCCAGGACCCGCTGGCGATCGCCCGGCACGTCCGTGTCCTCGAGACCATCGACTTCCACGCCGGGCGCTACTGGCCGCTCGAGGCGGCGTTGTGGGACGTCGTCGGGCAGGTCGCGGGTCTCCCCGTCGCGACGCTGTTCGGCGGCGCCGTCGACGCGATCCCCGCCTACGCCTCGTCGGGCATATTGCTCCCGGCCGACGAGCGGGCCGAATCGGCCCTGCGACTGCGCGAGCAGGGCTTCCGCGCCCTGAAGATCCGGGTCGATCCGCGGCACCTCGACGAGGGGCTCGATGCCGTCACCGCCACGAGGGCGGCCGTCGGTGCGACGATGGAGCTCATGGTCGACCTCAACCAGGGCTGGCGGATGGCTGGCGACACGACCCCGGCGCTCGATCCTGCCGGGGCTCGCGAGATCGCGTCGCGGCTGGCCGAGCTCGATGTGCTCTGGATGGAGGAGCCGCTGGCCGGCTCCGATCTACGCGGGCTCGCCGCCCTGCGCGACTCCGGGTCGGGCGTGCGGATCGCCGGCGGCGAGATGACGCGGACCTTCAACGAGGCGCTCGCGGCGCTGGACGCCGACGCCTTCGACGTCTACCAGCCCGATGTCGTCCTGGCGGGCGGCATGCTCCGAACACGGACCCTCGCCGAGCTGGCGCTGGCCCGGAACCGCTGGTTCACGCCACACACCTGGACGAACGGCCTCGGCCTTTTGGCGAACCTGCACGTGGCCGCCGGAGTCGGGGGTGGCCCGTTCATCGAGTTCCCGTACGACCCACCGGGCTGGACGACCGATCGACGCGACGCCTTCCTCGCCGAACCGATGCGCCCCGATGCCGACGGCCTGCTGCACGTCCCGGCAGCTCCCGGCCTCGGGGCCGTGCTGGACGAGGCGGCGATCGAGAGGTACGCGGCATGACGACGACGCCAGCGAAGACACAGCCGACCGCGAAGCCCCAACCGACCGCCGACGACTGGATCGAGCGCGCCGCCGCGATCCGGCCGCGGGACGAGGCGTTCATCGATGGGCGATTCGTGCCGGCCGCCTCGGGCCGCACCTTCGACGACATCGCCGGCCGCGACGGCCGCGTCATCACGGCCGTGGCCGAGGGCGGGCCGGAGGACATCGATCTGGCGGTCGCGGCGGCGCGCCGGTCATTCGACGATCGGCGCTGGTCGGACATGTCGCCGGCGAAGCGCAAGATCATCCTGCTCAAGCTCGCGGAATCGATCCGCTCGAACCGCGACGAGCTCGCCCTGCTCGAGTCGCTCGACGTCGGCAAGCCGATCCGCGACACGCTTTCGGTCGACGTCCCGTCCGCTGCCAAGACGATCCAGTGGTTTGCCGAGACCATCGACAAGGTCTACGGCGAGGTCGGTCCGACCGGCCCGGACGCCCTTTCGCTCGTCACGCGCGAGCCGATCGGCGTCGTCGCAGCGATCGTGCCATGGAACTACCCGCTCATCGTCACGGCCTGGAAGCTCGGGGCGGCGCTGTCGACCGGCAACTCGGTCGTCCTCAAGCCGGCATCGGCCTCGCCTCTGACCGCGCTGCGCCTCGCCGAGCTCGCGTCGGAAGTCGGCCTCCCGGACGGCGTGCTCAACGTGGTCCCAGGCCCGGGCCCGATCCTTGGCGACGCGCTCGCGCGCCATCCGGACGTCGACAAGATCGCGTTCACGGGCTCGACCGATGTCGGGAAATCGCTGCTCCGCTCCATCGGCGAGACCGATATCAAGGGAGTCTCGCTCGAGCTCGGCGGCAAGAGCCCGCAGGTCGTGCTCGCCGACGTCGGCGATGTCGAGGCAGCCGCATCCTCGATCGCGTGGGGGATCTTCTACAACAGCGGTCAGACGTGTAACGCTGGTTCGCGGCTCATCGTGCACCGGAGCGTCCGCGAGGAGCTGGTGGAGCGGATCGCCGACCTCGGGCGCCAGCTCGCGCCGGGTGAGCCGCTCGATCCCGCCACCAAGCTTGGTTCGATCGTCGATGCACGCCAGCTCGACAAGGTGTTGGGCTACGTCGAGATCGGCCGTCGCGAAGGAGCCCGGGTCGTCGCCGGCGGCGAACGGGTCCGCGAGGAGACCGGCGGCTACTACGTCGGCCCCACGATCCTCGACGGGGTCGACAACGGATGGCGCGTCGCGCGTGAGGAGATCTTCGGGCCGGTGCTGACCGTGACCGAATTCGAGGACGAGGCGAACGGGCTGCGGATCGCCAATGACACGCCGTACGGTCTCGCCGCCGGGCTCTGGACTCGCGACGTGAACCGCGCCCATCGACTGGCGCGGGCACTTCGCGCCGGAACGGTCTACGTCAACACGTTCGACACGGCGGACATCACGGTGCCGTTCGGCGGCTACAAACAGTCGGGGTTCGGGCGCGACAAGTCGCTCCACGCACTCGACGGCTACACCCAGCTCAAGACGACCTGGTT
>JBIOWA010000068.1:0-3882 GCA_044868045.1 Candidatus Limnocylindrales bacterium | reverse complement strand
CGCTCGAACATCGCCGACAGCGGCGGCAGCGGGATGTTCGGCAGGGTGATCAGGAAATCCGCGCCGAGGAACAGGTCGAGCTCGGCCGTCAGGATGCGCCCGCTGTCCTTGTCGAAGAGTGGGAAGTGCAGCACGATGAAGACGTAGTCGTCGTACTGGTCGAGCTTCGGGCGCTGGTTGCGCGAGAAGACGTCCTCGTAGTCGAGTTGGTGGAAATCGAAGTGCTCTTCCAGCCAGTCGCGGTCGGCCGAGCGCGGCGATTCGATGTGGACCCAGCGGATGCCTGCCGCCTCGATGATCTCGGGATCCGCGACGATCTCGGGCATCACGACATCCGCCTGCCCGTTCGGGCGGCGGCGCGGGCGCGGGAGCGGTCGCGGAAGGGCGAGGTTCGGCACGGCGGAATGGTACGGCACGGGGTTCGATGACCGGACGGGTGGCCGAGGGACTCGCAAGGCGGAACCGGGCGCTCGGAGCGTGGCTGGACCGGCATCCGTGGGTCGGACCGGGGCTGGCCGTCGTGACGTGGGCGACGATCGTCATGTTCGCCGCGCCGTGGGGCCGGCTGTGGGGCAGCGGTCAGGACGCGTATTGCTACTGGTTCCCGAGCCTGACCGACCCGTATGCCCGGTCCGACTGGACCGACCCGATCGCCTACGTGTACTCGCCGGCGTTCCTGCAGCTGTTGCAGCCCATCCGGATCCTGCCGTGGCAGGTGTACATGGCGGTGTGGACCGCGGTCCTGCTAGCGGCAACGTTCGTGCTGACCGGTCGCCGCTGGTTCGCCGTGGGGATCGTCCTCGGGCTGATGGAACTCGCGGGCGGCAATATCCATCTGCTGCTGGCGGCTGCCATGGTGCTCGGGTTCCGCTGGCCGTGGACTTGGTCGCTCGTCCTGCTCACGAAGATCACCCCAGGCATCGGACTGCTGTGGTTCGTCGTCCGGCGCGAATGGCGCGAGCTGGCGATCGCCCTCGGCGCGACGACGCTGATCGTCACTCTCTCGTTCGCGGTCTGGCCCGATGCCTGGCGCGCATGGGGCGAGGTCCTCGGGCGGGTGGCGGGCCGCGATGGCACGTGGGCGGCGGTGCCGATCCCGTTCGTCGTCCGGCTGCCGTTCGCCGTCGCGCTGGTCGTCTGGGGCGCGTGGACCGGGCGGCGCTGGACGGTGCCCGTGGCGGGGATGCTGGCGCTACCGGCGCTGTGGTACGGCGGGCTCTCGATGTTGCTCGCCGTCATCGCCCTGCGCCAGCCGGTGGCGCCGGTGCGGCCGGCCGGTCGTGCTCCCGTGGGGGCGGTCGTGGAACCCGCTTAGGCGCGACCCGGCGGCACGTCCAGCCAGCCTTCCCGGATGGCGCGCGTCGCCAGCTCCGTCCTCGATGCGACGCCGAGTCGCTCGAACAGACGAGCAAGGTGCGTCTCGACCGTCTTCGATCCGATACCGAGGTCCGCGCCGATCTCGTCGTTCGTGCTGCCGGCCGCGACCAGGCGGACGACGTCATGCTCGCGCGGCGAGAGCCGAGCGATCGAGGCGCCGCCCGGCCGGATCGAGAACGCAAGACCACCCGAAGCGACCCGCTGGATCGCGTCGATCAGCTCGGCGAGTGGTGCGGTCTTGAGTACGAACCCGGCGGCGCCGAGGCGGAGGGCCGCATCGGCGTATTGCGGGTAGTCGTAGGCGGTGAGCACGATGACCGCGGGTCGATTCGGGCCTGCGTCGCCGCCGAGGGCACGCAACCCACTGTCCGGGCCGAGTCGGATGTCGAGCAGCAGGACATCGATCCGCCCCCCGTCGAACAGGCCCGCGGCCTCGGCCGACTCGATCGACGGCGCGACGCCAACGACCTGCAGATGGCCGGCCCCGCGCAGGACCGCCGCCGTGCCTTCGGCCACGACGGGATGGTCGTCCACGATCGCGACGCGGATCGGCGCCCGTCCGACGCCGATCAGCCCGCCCGCCAGTCGAGCGCCACGTGGGTACCGCCGCTCGGCCAGCGGCGGACATCGAGGATCGCGCCGATCGCCTCGGCACGCTGCTGCATGTTGAGGAGGCCGAAGTGGCCGGTCCGGTCCGTGGTCGTGGTTGCATCGGGATCGATGCCCGGTCCGGCGTCATCGATCGACAGGCTCGCGCCACCGGGCGTCGTCGCGTAGCGCACCAGGATCGGGGGCTTGCCGTGCTTCACCGCGTTCGACAATGCCTCCTGCGCGACGCGGAAGAAGGCGAGCTCGACGTCGGCGGGCGGACGCGTCCCGTCGGTGCGCTCGAGGCGGACCTCGCCGCCGGCGAGTCGCTCGATCCGCACGACGAGCCAGTCGAGCGCCGGGCCCACCCCGAGATCGTCCAGAATCGGCAGTCGCAGGTCGCCGCAGATGGCTCGGAGCCGATCAGAGACGGTTCGGGCGATGTCGGCACCCTCCGCGTCGCCGGCGGCATCCAGTCGATGGACCAGCAGCGTCAGCTCCTGGAGCGCATCATCGTGGATGTCGGCCGCGACCCGAGCCCGTTCCGCCTCTGTGGCCGCGACCACCAGATCGCGCTGGAGTGTGGCGCGCGTCGCGATCCTGGCGAGCGGGCGGATGGTGAACCGGCCGGCGAGCAGTACGAGGGCGAACCAGAACAGGAGCGGGAACGGCGCGTACGGCGGTGACGTGACGTCGGATGCGAGTGCGAAGGCCGGGGTTGCGCCGACGACGGCGTATTCGGCCGATTCGAGTAGGCGTCGGCTCGCCGGTGCCGGAGCCGTGCCTTCCACCGTGCGGCGATCGATCGGGCCCGCGGCGGCCAGTCCGGGGAGCAACGGGATCGCCGCCACGAGCGCCCAGCGCGTCATGCCTTCGGCGTACCAGGGGCCATTGAAGGCGGCAAGGACGAAGAGTGCGCCTGCGGCCACGACGCAACCGGCGGTTCCGTAGCCGACCAGTCGTCGGTCGTTCGCGTCCGGGATACGTTCGAGCAGCGCGACCGCGAGCGGGATCATCGCCAGCACGAGCAGCAAGCCGCTGAGCACGACGAGCGGTAACGAATAGGTCGCGAGCATCGGCCGCACCATGAACGGCGCAGCCGTCCCGAGCGCGAGGGGTCCCGCGAGTCCTCGGACGCTCTGGCCGGCTCTGCCGCTGGCCAGCCACCAGCCGACGAGCACGAGCAGGATCACGCCGACCGCGAACGCCGGCATCGTCATCCGGATGCCGTCCATACCGTCGTCGTACAGCATGATCTCGTTGACCGGCTCCTCGGACGGGCCGGGCCGATCCAGGTCCCACGGCTGGACGGCCGCGAGCTGCGTCGGCGGTCGCGAAAGCAGACTCGCGATGAGGTCTGGATCGACATCGACCGGGGTCGGCGTCGCGGGCTCGATCGTCGGCGTGTATGGCGGAATCTCGCCGGTCTCAGGATCGGGCGACGGCGTCGCCGGATCAGGCTCGACGAAGTGCGGCATCTCGATGAGCTTCACGTACTGGAGCTGGGTGACGACCATGCCTGGCTGGAGTCCGTACTGCGAGGCGATGCTCCCGGGCATGACGTCGGACACGACGACGCGTTCGTCCCCCGACCACGAGAGGCGCACACCGCTGTCGAACTTGCCGAGGAGCAGCGTCGTCCAGCCGACGACGATGATGGCCGCGGCGAGGAGAAGGGTCAGGCGCCTGCGGGCGACGTCGTCGAGGCGAAGATCCATCGAGCCGACACTAGCAGAGCGCCGAGTAGCTCCAGAGTCCGGGATTTCCCCGAACGCCTCGCCGGGATGCGCCCACTTGGCCTCCGCTCATCCGATCGTCAGGCTGGTGCGTATGGATGCGTGAACCCGCTTGCATCCTGCGCCGACGCGCCGTCTGGGGGACGGTCGTCGGCGCATCCCCTTTCAGGACGTGATCGTG
>JBIOWA010000067.1:0-4666 GCA_044868045.1 Candidatus Limnocylindrales bacterium | reverse complement strand
GGCATGGGCCTGCTCCTCCTGGCGGTGCGCCGGATCGAGCGCAAGAGCCCCGCGTGACCGGGCGTGAGCGACGGTTCGAGCGCCTCGTCGCGGGCGCGTTCGCCGTGACGATGCTCACCGGCGTCGCGCTCCTCGCGGTCTATGGCCTGGGTGGCCAGACCCAGGTCGAAGGCGTGCTGCTCGCCATCTGCCTCGGCAGCCTTGGCCTCGGTATCGTCGTCTGGACCCAGGAACTCATGCAGACCCGGGTCACGATCGAGGAGCGCCATCCGCTGGCCTCGCGGACGCCGGGCCCGACGCTCAGCGAAACCCTGGACGAGGAGGCGGGCTTCACACGACGGACATTCCTCGTCCGGATGCTGCTCGGGGCATTCGCCGGGCTGGCGGCCGCGCTGGCGATCCCGGCGCTGTCACTCGGCCCGGCACCGGGTCGCGAGCTCTTCTCGACGACGTGGGCACGCGGCCGCCGGCTGGTCGACATCGACGGCGTCCCGGTCCGGGCGGCGGATCTCGAGGTCGGCAGTGTGGCGACGGTCTTTCCGGAGGGGGACGTCGGTTCGGCCCAGTCGCAGACCCTGCTCATCCGCGTGCCGCCCGACGCGCTGCGGCTCAGCCCGGACCGCCTTGCGGTTGCTCCTGATGGTTATGTCGCGTATTCGAAGGTTTGCACCCACGCCGGCTGCGCCGTGGGCTTGTACCGGGCGACTGAGCACATGCTCATCTGTCCGTGCCACCAGTCGACGTTCGATGTGCTCCAGGGGGCGGTGCCGGTCTTCGGGCCTGCCGGGCGGGCACTGCCGCAACTGCCGATCGCTATGGCCGCGGATGGCACGTTCACCGCGCTCGGCGACTTCCCTGAGCCTGTCGGGCCGGCCTTCTGGAACCTGACCTCGTGAGGCTGTCGTTTCCTCGACGCCGCCAACCGCCGCGCCCGCCTGAGCCGCCCGCGCCGCGTGGCGGGAAGGCCACAGCCGGCGACGAGGAGCCCCGACCGACCGAGCTGGACCGAATCGTCGGTTGGCTCGATGAGCGAACCGGCGTCGCCGAGGTGGCCCGGGTGCTGCTTCGCAAGGTGTTCCCGGATCACTGGTCGTTCCTGCTCGGCGAGATCGCCCTGTTCTGCTACGTCGTGCTCCTCGCCACCGGCATCTACCTGACGTTCTTCTTCGCCGCCGATAGCCGGCCCACCACGTACCAGGGTTCGTATGTTCCCCTCCAGGGCGCGGAGGTGTCCGCGGCCTTCGATTCGGTCATGCGACTGTCGTTCGACGTGCGGGCCGGCCTCCTCATGCGCCAGGTCCACCACTGGGCTGCGCTCGTGTTCGTGGCGGCGATCGTCGTCCACGTGTCGCGGGTGTTCTTCACGGGGGCGTTCCGCCGGCCGCGCGAGATCAACTGGTTGATCGGGGTGAGCCTGCTACTGATGGCCCTGGCCGCCGGGTTCACCGGGTACTCGCTGCCCGATGACCTGCTGTCCGGAACCGGGATGCGCATCGTCTATTCGGTCGCGTTCTCGATCCCGTTCATCGGACCGTGGCTGACGTATCTCTTCTTCGGCGGCGAGTTCCCCACGATCGAGCTGATCGGCCGGCTCTACGTCTTCCACATCATGCTGCTGCCGCTCCTGATGATCGGGGCGATCACGCTGCACCTGGCCATCATCTTCCTCCAGAAACACACCCAGTTCCCGGGCGGCAAGGCGACCGAAGCAAATGTGATCGGGCGCCACTTCTGGCCCGGCCAGGCGTTCCGCTCGCTGGGCCTCTTCTTCGTGACGGCCGCCGTCCTCGCATTGATGGGCGGACTGTTCCAGATCAACCCCGTCTGGGTGTACGGCCCGTACCTGCCGTCAGCAGCCGCCTCGCCCGCGCAGCCCGACTGGTACCTGGGCTGGCTCGAGGGCTCGCTGCGTCTGGGACCGAACTGGGAGCCGACGGTCCTCGGCGTCACGATCCCGAGCCCCTTCCTGCCCGGCATCGTCGTGCCGGGGATCATCTTCGGCGGTCTTGCGCTATGGCCGTTCATCGAGGCACGCATCAGCCGCGACCACAACGACCACCATCTTCTCCAGTACCCGTGGCAGGCGCCGCTCCGGCTCGCGATCGGCTCGGCGGTGTTGAGCCTGTTCGTCTTCCTGACCCTGGCCGGCGCCAACGACCTGCTGGCGGTGCTGCTCAATGTCGGCGTCGAGGAACTGACGACCGCCTTCCGTGTACTGGCGGTCCTCGGCCCGATCGCGGTCGGGTTGATCGCCTACCGGCTGGCCCTCGAGATCCAGGGCCGGTCGGGCCGGTCGCTCGGGCCGGACAGCGGCTTCGTTCTCCGCCGCACCTCGGACGGTGGCTTCGAGGAAGTCGAGCCATGATCCAGGCCTGCCCTCGATCGTGCCCGCGGTTCGGGACCTTGTTGGGACTCGCCGCGATCGCCGTCGCCGGCTGCCTGCCCACCGCTGTCACCCGGGAGGGACGCGCGGTCAACGATCTTTGGACCGCATTCCTGGTTCCCGCCATCGTCGTCGCCGCGATCGTCTGGGGCCTCACGACGTTCGCGATCCTGCGCTATCGACGGCGAGATGAAACGTCGACCGCTCTGCCGCCGCAGATCTCCGGGGATCGCCGTTTCGAGGTCGCCTGGACGGTCATCCCGATCGCGACGGTTGCCGTCCTGTTCTGGCTGACGGTCAGCGCGGTCGCGCGCATCGACGAACCGACGACCGGCGGGATCAACGTGGCGGTCTCGGCCTTCCGCTGGCAGTGGCGGTTCGACTATCCCGAGGACGGCGTCAGCATCGTGGGGCTGCCGGATGCTCCGGCCGAGATGGTCGTGCCCGTCGGCGAGCCGGTCCACGTCATGCTCAGCTCGCCCGACGTCATCCACTCCTTCTACGTGCCGGCCTTCCTGTTCAAGCGCGACGCGATACCCGGACGCCCGACCGAATTCGAGTTCACGGTCGAGGAACCGGGTGCCTACGGCGGTCAATGCGCCGAGTTCTGCGGGGTAGGTCACGCGGCCATGACTCTCACGGTCCGTGCTGTCTCGCGCGCCGAGTACGAGGCCTGGCTGGCCCAGAACCGCAGCCCAACCGGGACAGTGCGGTGAGCGGGACGCGGGTCGTCGGCGGCGCCGGCGTCGGCGCCGAGCTGGTCGAGATCCCGGTCAGCGGATTGACGGCATGGTTGACCACGACCGACCACAAACGGGTCGGGATCCTCTACATCACGACGTCGTACCTGTTCTTCCTGTTCGGTGGCGTGCTGGCGCTCCTGATGCGCTCCGAGCTCGCCGCGCCGGGGCTCCAGCTCATGGACGCGCAAGCGTTCGATGAGCTGTTCACGATGCACGGGACGATCATGCTGCTGCTGTTCGGGACGCCGATGGGCGTGGGTCTGGCGAACTACATCGTCCCGCTGCAGATCGGCGCCGCGGACGTGGCGTTCCCTCGACTGAACGCGCTGACGTATTGGCTCTTCCTGTTCGGGGGGCTCGTGGTCCTCGCCGGCTTCCTCACCGCAGGTGGCGCCGCCGCGGGCGGCTGGACCGGATACGTCCCGCTCACGGGCCCGTACGAGCCGGGCGTCGGCATGGACCTCTGGATCGTCGGTCTGGTCCTGGTCGGGATCTCCAGCGTTCTCGCCGCGATCAACCTGATCGCGACGATCTACACCCTGCGGGCACCGGGGATGCAGATGTTCCGGATGCCGATCTTTACGTGGAACATGCTCGTCACGTCGCTGCTCATCCTGGTCGCGTTCCCGCCCCTGACCGCAGCGTTCGCAATGCTGCTCATCGACCGCCATCTCGGCGGTGCCTTCTTCGATCCGGCGATGGGCGGGGACGCGGTGCTGTGGCAGCACGTCTTCTGGTTCTTCGGGCACCCCGAGGTGTACATCCTGATCCTGCCGTTCTTCGGGGTCGTCACCGAGATCATCCCGGTCTTCAGCCGCAAGCCGGTATTCGGCTACCGGGCGTTCGTCTTCGCCACCGTCGCGATCGCCAGTCTCTCGATGTCGGTCTGGGCCCATCACATGTTTACGACCGGGGCGGTCAACCTCCCGTTCTTCAGCCTCGCGTCGTTCGCCATCGCTGTCCCGACCGGGATCAAGTTCTTCAACTGGATCGCCACGATGTGGCGGGGGCATCTGACGTTCGAGACGCCGATGCTCTGGTCGCTCGGATTCCTGTACCTGTTCCTGCTCGGCGGTATCACGGGGGTGATCCTCGCCTCCCCCGCCCTCGACTTCCATCTCCAGGACACGTACTTCGTCGTCGCGCACTTCCACAACACGCTGATCGGCGGGACGGTCTTCGCGATCTTCGCCGCCACCTACTACTGGTTCCCCAAGATCACCGGGCGCCGACTGTCCGAACCGCTGGGCCGGCTCCATCTCGCGCTCTGGGTCGTCGGCTTCACCTTGACGTTCCTGCCCCAGTACCAGCTCGGTCTCCTCGGCATGCCGCGGCGCATCGCGGACTACAGAGGGGCGAACGGGTGGGTCGAGCTGAACGTGCTCTCGACGATCGGTTCGCTCATCCTCGGCCTCGGCGTGATCCCGTTCCTCCTGGCGGTGGGCGGCGCGTTGCGTCGCCCACCGGACGCACCGGCCGATCCGTGGGGTGGCTTCACCCTCGAATGGGCGACGACGTCGCCGCCGCCGCCGCACAATTT
>JBIOWA010000066.1:0-10685 GCA_044868045.1 Candidatus Limnocylindrales bacterium | reverse complement strand
CGGGCGGGGACATCCTCGCGGGGCGGGCGCTCGTCCCATTGCGGCTCCAGACGTGAACGTCGATCGGTCATGCGGGCTCCTTTCCGAGCGTCCGATGGTAGATCGCGACGTTGTAGGACAGCCGCGGGCGGGTCAGGCGGGCGGCGACGGCCCGCCCCGGGTCGCCGAACGCGGCGCCCAGGAACGAGCGCGTCTCCTCCATCGATTCGAACGTCCACCAGCAATGGACGACTCGCACCTTGAAGCCAGCGCCGAGGAATGGGCCGTCCCGCCGGCTCCATGCGCCATGTTCGGGGAGCGCGCCGCGGAGGTCTGCGACGTCGTCACGACCGTAGTCGTGGATCACGAGCAAGCGTCCGCCCGGCCGCAGGACCCGCGTCGCTCGCGCGATCTCCTGGTCGATGCCGTCGCGAAACGCGGACCAGAACGCGATGACGACGTCGGCCGAACCATCGGGCGCGTCATACCGCGAACCGACGCTCGCGAGGACGGGCGTAACGCGTGCGCCAAGCGAGGTCAGCTGTCGAGCACGAACTCCACCGGAGCCATCGACGACGACCACGTCGCGCCCACCCACCGGACCGAGCGCCTCGAGTGCCCGCGGGATCTTGCCCTCGACATCCAGGACCCGGGCCAAATGTTCGGAGAGCCCGGCCTCCAGGTCGATGGGGAGATCTGCCACAGGCGGTGGAGTATAGGACGAGGCGGTTGCCGGCCCGTTCAGGCCCCGCCCTGCGCGACGCGATAAACGAGCCCAGTCCGGGCAGGGATCGCGAGCGTGGCACGGCCATCGGCGATGTCAACGGATGCGAGATCGGCCCGATCGGCCGCGACGCCCGGCAGCGCATTCAGCTCGAGCCGTCCGCGCTCGACGCCCTCGATCGTGACGCAGAGATCGATGCCCGCGTCGCCCGGGTTGACTGCCACGATCAGGCGGTCGGCGTCGAGTCGGCGTTCGAGCGCCATCGCTGCCCCGGTCGATCCGACCGCGATCGTCGACCCGTGACGGATGGCGGGTTCGCCGCCCCGCAGCGCGACCACCGCTTTGACGTAGTCGCGGAGCTCGACGTCCCAGCGCGCAGCGTCCCACGGAAACGCCCCGCGATTGGCAGGATCGTCGCCGCCGGTCAGGCCGATCTCGTCGCCGTAGTAGATGCTCGGTGCACCGGGCAGCATGCATTGGAGCAGCGTCGCCATCCGCATCGCTGCGTTGTCCCTGCCGAGGACGGTCAGCGCACGTGGCGCGTCGTGCGAGCCGAGCAGGTTGAGTTGGACGGCCACCACGTCGGGGTCGTAGACGCCTAGGAGCTCGACCAGTCGAGCGGCGAACCCGGCCCCGTCAAGCGGATTGAGCCAACGCCGATATTCGCGATGGGCCTGGACGACGGTCATGTCCAGGCTGCTCCCGCCGACGTAGCCGAGGATCGCCTCGGCCAGCGGGTAGTCCATCAGCGCGTCGAATCGACCCTCGCCGACCCATTCCGGGGCGATCTCCCAGATCTCGCCGACCAGGTAGGCGTCGGACCTCACGGCACGACAACGTTGCCGGAATGCGGCCCAGAACGCTGGGTCGTCGATCTCCGTCGGGACGTCGAGCCGCCAGCCGTCGATGCCGAAGCGGAGCCAATGCTCGGCGACGGACAGGAGGAACTCGCGGACCGCAGGGTGGTCCGTGTTGAGCTTGGGCAGGGCGGGGAGGCCCCACCACGCCCGGTATCCAAGGATCGCGCTGTCCTGTATACCGTCGGGCGCATAGGCCATGACCTGCCTGCGACCCTCCACGACGTCCGACTCGAGATGGAACCAGTCGCGGTATGGCGAGGCGCCACCGTTCTCCACGATGTGGTGGAACGGCCAAAAGCCACGACCGGTGTGGTTGAAGACCCCGTCGAGGACGACCCGCATACCGCGGCCGTGGGCGTTGTCGAGCAGTTCCCGGAGCGCGTCATTGCCGCCGAGGAGCGGATCGACGTTGAAGTAGTCGTAGGTGTGGTAGCGATGGTTCGAGGCTGACTGGAAGATCGGCGTCATGTAGATCGCCGTGACCCCGAGCTCCTCGAGGTAGTCGAGGTGCTCGACGACGCCGAGCAGATCGCCTCCCTTGAACCCGCGGAAGGTCGGTGGCGCCTCCCATGGCTCGAGCGCACCGGGCTTCGGCACGCGCTGGCTCGAGGCAAATCGGTCCGGGAAGATCTGGTAAAAGACCGCGTCGCGGACCCAGGCCGGCGTGTCGACGCTCACGCCCTGTGCCGCTGGAGCCCGAACCGATAGCCCACGCGGGATCCCTACCGTCGGTGTGCTGGCACCGGACCGGTCGAGCCGCGGATGATGAGCCGCGTCTCGAGCAGCCGATGCTCCGGCTGAGCTGGACCCCGTCGTTCGACGACGGTCAGGAGGGCACGGACCGCCTCTTCGCCCTTGCGACGGATCGGCTGGTGGACCGTCGTGAGCGGAGGGTCGACGTGCGGGGCAAGGTCGATATCGTCGAAGCCGACGACGCTGACGTCGCCGGGGACATCTAGGCGCAGCTCGCGGAGCGCGCGCATGGCGCCGATGGCCATCGCGTCCGACATCGCGAGGATGGCCGTCGGTCGCAAACCGTCTTCCCAGGCACGATCGGTCGCGGCGATGCCGCCATCGATGCTCGCGGGGCCGACGACGACGCGGTCATCGCCGATCTCGACGCCGACTGCAGCGAATGCTTCGCGATAGCCGCGCAGCCGTCGACTCGTGACGCCGTCCGGCTCGAGGCCGCCTGGCGCGGGCGGCTCGACGCCGAGGACGAGGATGTCGCGATGGCCCAGGCTGGCGATATACGCGCCCGCCGCCTGGGCACCACCGAGGTCGTCGATCTCGACAGAGCCATGCTCGGGTAGGGCGGCGGAGTCGACCAGGACGATCGGCACACCAGCCCGACGGATCTGCTCGACCTCAGGGTGTGTTTCCGAGAGGCCGATCGCAACGACGCCGTCGATCGTCGCGCGGGTCATGGCGCGAACGAGGCTGCCTTGGAGCGGGGAGATGAAATGCAGGGCGTAGCCGTGCTCCTCGGCGGCGAGGGCTACGCCCTCGCTGAAGGCTCCGAAGAACGGGTTGCTGAAGATCACGCTCAGGGCCTGCGGCGTGAGGACACCGATCGTCATGGTCTGGCGCTGCGTCAGCATCCGGGCGACGGGATGGGGCGTGTAGCCCAACTGATCGGCGATCTCTCGGATCCGCGTCGCCGTTTCCGCGGCGAGCCGATCCGGCGCGTTGAACGCAAAGGACACGGCCGTCTTGCTGACACCCGCCTCGCGGGCGACGTCGGCGATGCGCGGTCGCTGGGTCCGGGGTTCCACCAGGGGTCTCGACTCCGCTAGAGCTGCTGTCGCGAGCGGTCCGGGCCTATCGAGGCCACGATGCGGGCCGCCGCAGGAGGAGGATCGCGGTGGCCCGACATCGAGGGCGCAAACCGGTTTAGCAAACCGGTTTAGTGAATGTAGAGACAGCGTCCGGGGATGTCAAGACCCTTGTCATGCGTCGGCTCCTGAAGGGAGGCGACGTACCATCCGAGTGCGTGAACGCCGCGAATACTCCCGACACGCCCGCGACAGCCGGCCGGCAACGGATGCCTATCGGAATCCGGCTGTTCCTCGTCTACGCGCTGCTGATCCTGGCTGGGATCGCGCTGAGTCTGCGGACCGTCATCGACATGGCCGCGCTTGCTCCAGTGAGCCTGCCCGGGGTCGTCGTCATGATCCTGCTCGCCTACACGATCTTCACGACCACGCTCGTCCTGCAGCGGAAGCAGGCCGCGTTCGGCCTGGCCCTGGGCCTGGCCAGCCTGACGATCCCGCTGGTCCTGCTCCTGGCCGTGAGCCCCGTCCATCCGGCACTGCCCGTCTTCGTCGCGGCGTTCAGCCTGCTCCTCTTCCGAGGGCTGCTCCGACCCGAGGTGCGGACGTACCTGTCCGAGGACTGAGGCGCACCGGACACACGGAATCGGTGCGGGGCGGTACCCTCTGCGGGCGCGGCCCCCGTCGCCGCCGGGTCCGACACCGATCCGGCGACCTACCGACCGCACCGAGGCATCACCTTGAGCAAGGAATCCCGCCGGCGTCAGCGCATGGCCGGCCAGCCGTCCGGCCCCGGCCCGGGCGCGTCATCCGCAGGTCGACGCGACCCCTCCCCCGGTCAACCGGCCGAGAGTCGCTCCGGAACGAGCCGACCCTCGACCAGCCCGGTTGGGACGGCGCGGGTCGGTCGACGCGAGCGGTCTCGGGCCGTGACCCGAGGATCGTTCATCCAGCGCTATCGCACATGGCTGATCGGCGGGGCCGTCGCCGCGGTGATCGCCGTCGTGGGTGCCGGCGTCTTCGCCGCGGCCACGCAGCAGGCGTACGCCTGTTCGACCATCTGGCAGCCGAGCCCGACTCCTTCTCCGGCCCCCGGAGCTACGGCACAGCTTGGCTACGTCCAGCCCGACATGGGTCACAGCCACGTCGCGGTGGGCACCATCATCCGCTACACGTATTGCCCGCCGGCATCTGGCAAGCACTATTTCGCCGCCGATGTCGGCCCCATCCCGGCCCGACCGTATGGTCCGAACGACGCGGTCATCCCAGAGGGCTGGGTCCACAACCTTGAACACGGCGGTCTTGTCGTCCTGTACCGCGGTGCCGGCGCGGACCAGGCCGCGCTGCGGACGCTCTTCGATGCCGTCCCGGCCAGCCCGGTCTGCGGCTTCCCACCCGGCGGCAAGTCACCGGCGCCGGTCATCGCCCGGTTCGACCAGATGGCCTGGCCTTACGCGGCGTTGGTCTGGGATCGGGTCCTGCCGATGGAAACGCTCGACCAGGCGGCCGTACTCGATTTCTACGCCCGGTACGCCGAACGAACCAACCCCGAGAAGCTCTGCCAGCCGTCGCCGAGTCCGGAGGCATCGGGCTCGCCGGACACCAGCGCGAGCCCGTCCGCGGCCCCGAGCGCCGCACCGTCGGCACCCAGCGGCTCGGCGTCACCGGCGGCATCCCCGAGCTGATCGGCGGCTCCGCCACCCGCGCCGCGGTGGGCTCCGCCGCCGCGCGCCGCGGTACGCTCCGTCCATGAAGGCGCTGGTCAAGGCGGCACCCGGCCCGGGACTGGAATTGCAGGACGTCCCTGAGCCCCCGATGACGATCAACGACGTCCGGATCCGGGTCCGCAAGACCGGTATCTGCGGCACCGATCTGCACATCGCCGATTGGGATCCCTGGGCCGAGCGGACGATCAAGCCACCGCTGATCGTCGGGCACGAGTTCGTCGGCGAGGTCCTCGAGATCGGCAGCAACGTCCACGACATCGCGCCTGGTGACATCGTGAGCGGCGAGGGCCACGTGGTCTGCGGCCGCTGCCGTCACTGCCGGGCCGGTCGGTGGCATCTATGCGCCAACACGGTCGGCCTCGGCGTTCAACGTGATGGGGCGTTCGCCGAGCAGGTCGTGCTGCCGGTCACCAACGTCTGGCATCACTGGCCGGGCATCGGCGAGGACGTGGCCGCGATCTTCGACCCGTTCGGCAACGCGGTCCACACCGCGCTCGCGTTCCCGGTCCTCGGTGAGGACGTCCTCGTGGTCGGCGCCGGGCCGATCGGCCTCATGGCCACGGCCGTCGCACGGCACGCCGGCGCCCGCTTCGTCGTCGTCAGCGAGCCGAATGCCACCCGCCGCGACCTGGCCATGACCATTGGCGCGACGATGGTCGTCGACCCACGAGAACGATCCCTTGGCGATGCCCAGAGAGAGCTGGGGATGGTCGAGGGATTCGATGTCGTCTTCGAGATGTCGGGCAATGCCGGGGCGTTCCGAGACGCGCTGTCGAACATGGCGCACGGCGCCGGGATGGCCATCCTCGGCATCCCGACCGAGGAGATCCCGATCGACGTCAGCCACATCGTCTTCAACCAGCTGCGCCTGCAGGGCATCTACGGTCGGGAGATGTATGAGACCTGGTACAAGATGTCGGTGATGCTCAAGTCGGGCCTCGATATCTCGCCGGTCATCACGCACCGCTTCGGCTACCGGGACCACGAGGCGGCGTTTGCGGCCGCACGTACCGGCGACTCCGGCAAAGTGGTGATGGACTGGACCGCGTGAGATGACGACGATGCCCACTCGATGCCCGTCCGAGCCGCGCCCGAGATGACCACCACGCCCCGCGGCGACCCGCTGGCGTTCCTCGACGACGAGGTCGCCGCGCTGCGCGAGCGCCACCTGTATCGGGCACTCCGCGTGATGACGTCGGCGCAAGGCCCGATCGTCTCGATCGACGACCAGCGCCTCATCAGCCTGTCCTCCAACGACTACCTCGGCCTCACCCACCACCCCCGCCTGCGCAGAGCGGCGGAAGAGGCCGTCCGCGACTTCGGCGTGGGCTCGGGGGCCGTGCGCACGATCGCCGGCACGATGTCGATGCACGAGGTGCTCGAGGCGGAACTGGCCGAATTCAAGGGCACGCCAGCTGTCCTGACGTTCCAGTCGGGCTTCACCGCGAACACCGGGGTTATCCCGACGATCACCGGCGAAACCGACCTGATCGTCAGCGACAGCCTCAACCACGCCTCGATCATCGACGGCATGCGCCTCTCGAAGGCGCCGCGGAAGATCTACCCGCACGCCGACGTCGACGCCCTGCAGGCGATCCTCGACGAGGCCGTCGAGGACGGCCGTGACGGCACCGGCGAGCCATACCGGCTGATCCTGGTGGTCACCGACGGGGTGTTCTCGATGGACGGGGACATCGCGCCGCTGCCGGGGATCGTCGAGGCCGCCGAGTCGGCCGGCGCCGCGGTGTTCGTCGATGACGCGCATGCCTCGGGCGTCCTCGGGCGAGACGGCCGCGGCAGCGTCGACCATTTCGGGCTGCACGGTCGGGTCGCGATCCAGGTCGGGACACTCAGCAAGGCGGTCGGTGCGCTGGGCGGCTACGTGGCTGGGAGTACCTCCCTGCGCGAGATCCTGACCCAGCGCGCTCGCCCATTCCTGTTCTCGACGTCCCATCCGCCGGCCGTCGTCGCCGCCTGTCGGGAAGCGCTCAAGGTGATGCAGGACGAACCGGATCTCCTCGAGCGACTGTGGTCGAACACGCGGCGCTTCAAGGCGGAGCTCGGGCGGCTCGGATTCGACACCGGCCGCTCCGAAACGCCGATCACGCCGGTGATGATGGGCGACCCGGAGACAGCGATGCGCTTCAGCGATCGACTGATGGGCGAGGGCGTGTTCGCGCAGCCAGTCGTCTTCCCCACGGTCGCCCTCGACCAGGCACGGATCCGCACGATCGTGACGGCGGCGCACACCACCGACCAGCTCGACCAGGCGCTCGGGGCGTTCGCGACGGTCGGCAGGGAGCTCGGAGTCATTTCGGGATGACATGGGCCGGGGGAAACGAGGCATGATCGACCGCCAGGCGCGGGACCTGCCGCTCGACGCGCACCTGCACACGGACCTGTCTCCGGACAGCGACGTGCCGATCGACGCGTTCGCAGCACAGGCCGCAGAGCGCGGCATCGCCGAGGTCGCCATCACCGACCACGTCGATTTCGAGCGCGGGGCCCCGGCGTATGCGTTCTCGACATTTGCCGAGCGCGAGCGGGTCGTGCGAGACGCCGCCGAGCGATGGGCGGATCAAGGCGTCACGATCCGCTTCGGCGTCGAGCTGACCTACGACAGCTCCTGGGAGGACGACATCCGGGAGCACCTCCGACGCTATCCCTACGACTTCACGATCGGGTCATGGCACGATCGGATCGATTCGCCCTTCGGTGAGCGTCGCGTGGCTGCCTGGGTCGCCGGGAAGACGCTCCCCGAGATCGTCGACCCCGCCTTCAAGGAAGTCGTCGCTGCGGCGCGATCAGGGCTCTTCGATACGCTCGGTCACATCGACATGGTCAAGCGCTACCTGTACCCGCATGTCACCCCGGGCGATCTCGCCGGCGCCCCCGAGCTGTACGAGCCGATCCTCGAGGCGCTGGTCGACTCCGGGACGTCGCTCGAGATCAACACGAGCGGGCTGCGCCACGCCGTCGAAGAAACCTATCCCTCCCCGGCGATCGTCGCGCGATTTCACGAGTTGGGCGGGCGGGCGATCACGATCGGGTCGGACGCGCATCGGGCGACGCAGTTCGCCTGGGCCCTGGCCGACGGCTATGACGCGGCGGCGAGGGCCGGGTTCGAGGCGCTCACCTTCCGGCGCGGCGGCGGACCGGTCACCGTGCCCATCGCCACCGGTCCTAACGCTGTCGCGGGACGTTCGTTGTGACCCTCGACGAAACCGCGATCGAGCGGCTGGTACAGGAGGCCCGGGACGGGGACGCCTGGGCGTTCGGCCTCTTGTTCGACCATTACCACCTGCCGGTCTATCGCTATATCGCCAGCCGCGTCCACCGCCCGTCGGACGCGGAGGACCTGACGCAGCTCGTCTTCGTCAAGGCCCTGGAAGCGCTCCCGCGCTACCAATCGCGGGGCATCCCGTTCGGGGGCTGGCTCTTTCGGCTGGCCAGGAACACGGTCATCGATCACGTCAGAACGCGCCACGATCACGTCGACCTCGACTCCGCCGTGGGGCAGGCAGGCCGGGAGGCAGGCCCCGACGAAGTGGCGGTCGCTCGCCTCGAACTCGACGAGGTTGCCGAGGCCCTCGAGGCGCTCACGGACGAACAACGAGACACCATCGCACTCCGCTTCTTCGCCGGGCTCTCCGCTCGCGAGGCAGCAGAGGTGATGGGCAAGCAGGAAGGAACGATCCGAGGGCTCCAGTTCCGGGCCATCGCCGCGTTGCGGCGCAAGCTCGGGATCGTTGCGCCGGAGGCATCTGACGACGACGTCGTCGGACACGTCAAACGGCGGGCGCCCTGATGGACAACGAGATGATCGATCTGACGGCCGGGGATGCTCGACTGCGACAGCGGCTCGACGCCTATGTCGAGGCGCGCCTGACGCCCGACCTCGCCACCTCGTCGAGGATCCGGGCTCGCGTGCTCGCCGTGGCCCACCGACGGGCGGACCTCGCCCGCGCGGATGCCGGACTGACCATCGTGACCGCGGCGACCGAACGAGCGGCGACGCCGACTCGCCGACGCCGCAGCCGATGGCGCCGGCCGATCGTCGCCCTGTTGGCGGCGTCGCTCGTAGCCGGGGCGGCCGCGGGCTCGGCGTTCGCTGCCAGACCCGGCGGTTCCCTGTACGAGACGCGTCTCTGGCTGGAGACTCTGGCGTTGCCGCACGATCCCTCGGCGCGGGCGCTGGCCGAGCTCGACCGACTGCAGGACCGCCTGACCGAGGCCGCCGAGGCCGTGCGGACTGGCGACACGCCCGGTGCGGCCGCCGCATTGGCCGCATACGAATCGATCATGGAACAGGCCTCGCTCGCGGCGATCGTGGCCAGGGACGATGTCGCGATCGCGGTCCTCCAGGCCGGCGTGGGGCAAAACGTCGACGTTTTGCAGGCGCTCATCCTGGCGCTGCCGGATCATGCGGCCGATGCGATCCAGCAGGCGGTCCAACGGGCCATCGACCGAAGCGGCCACGCCATCGACCGGATCGAACGCCGCCAGCAAGGCCCCGACAACGGGCCGATCGTTGCCCCTGGCGGGGCCACGCCAAAACCGACGAAGGCACCGACCCCACAACCGACGCTGAGGCCGACCGCAAAGCCGTCCGACGACGGCGGCCCACCGGCCGATGAACCGGGCGCGGGTGGCCAGCCCGGCCCGACGACCGAGCCTGGCAAACCCGACAAGCCGGCGAAGCCGACACCGCAGCACGGCCCGAGCTGATCGACCGAAAACGAGCGCCCAGCCTCGGCTAGGCTGTGGCCGATGGCCGCCGACCGACCCGGGCTCCAGCTGGATGTCCTCGGCGCGGGACCGGCCTACACCGACCGGCTGGGATCGGCCGGGGCGGCCTATCTCGTGCGATCAGGGAGCGCGGCGATCGTCCTCGACCTCGGGCAGGGGGCCTTCCCGCGCCTCGCCGCCCAGCTCGAACCCAGCACGATCGACGCGGTCTTCGTCAGCCACCTCCATCCCGATCACTTCATCGACCTGATCGCCCTCCGCCACTACCTGCGCTGGCAGTTCCAGTCGCCACGGCGTGTTCGCGTGATCGCGCCGGACGGCCTCGCGGCTCGCCTGGATGCGCTGCACGATGAACCGGGGTTCACCGCCGCCTCCCTCGACCTCGAGCGGCTCGTCGAGGGGTCCATCCACGTCGATGACATCGTGGTCGAGGCTGCCCGCGTCACGCATACCCCGGACAGCCACGCTTTCCGCGTCTCCGGGAGATCCGGACCCGGCCTCGTCTACACGGGAGATTGCGGCAGGGCCGAGGACCTCGATCGGCTGGTCCATCCCGGTGACGTTTTGCTCTGCGAGGTCTCGTTCGGCCCCGGTCCGGTCCCGACCGATGCCGCGCACCTGGACGGCCCGGCGGTCGGTGTCCTGGCGGCGCGAACCGGGGCGGGGCGCGTGTTGCTCACCCACCTCCAGATGGGCTTCGACCCTGCGGCGACAGTCCAGTCGGTCGAGCGTGCCTATCGAGGGCCGGTCGAGCTGGTCGAGCCGGGCAGTCGCTTCACGTTCTCCGGGTAGGCTGCGCCTGTCTGAGCGCTGCCGAACATGAACCGACCGGGTGCCCGGTGAGGGGCGACCCGGTCGTATCGGAGACGGAGAC
>JBIOWA010000065.1:0-2437 GCA_044868045.1 Candidatus Limnocylindrales bacterium | reverse complement strand
GACCTCCGCTCGACGCCCCGGCATCCGCCTACTCGCCCGAATGGATCGCCGATCACCTCGCGGCCGAGCGCCGCGCGAGCGCGCTGCTCGGCGAGATCCGCGAGGTCGTGTTCGGCGCCCAGGACGGGCTGGTCTCGACGCTGGCCGTGGTCGCCACGGTAGCCGGCGCCACGGGCCAGGCGTTTCCCGTCATCGTCGCCGGCGTCGCGAGCGGCCTCGCCGGGGTCTTCTCGATGGCGGCCGGCGAATATATCGGCAGCAAGAGCCAGCGGGAGATCTTCGACGCCCAGATCCACGAGGAGCGCCAGGAGATCGAGGAACGGTCCGGCGAGGCCGAGGCCGAGGTCGCGTACATGCTGGCCGAGGAGGGTCTGGGCGAGGAGGACGCCATCCGGATCGCGGCCGTCATGGCGCGCCATCCGGAGGTGCTGCTCCGGACGATGGTCACCCGCGAGCTCGGCATCCAGGTCGACGACCAGGGCGGCAGCGTCCTTCGCGGCGCATTGTTCATGGGCGCCGCGTTCGGCCTGGGCGCCGCCGTTCCCATCCTCCCGTTCCTCCTGTTGCCGGTCGGGATGGCGATCCCGGCCGCCGTCATCGCGACCGGGCTCGTGCTGTTCGGGATCGGCGTCGTGAAGAGTCGCTGGGCGCATCGATCGGCCCTGTCGTCCGGCCTCGAGGTCCTCGTCCTCGCCGCGGTGGCCGGGATCGCCGGCTATCTGTTCGGGACAGTGCTGCCGCGGCTGCTCGGCGTCGCGGGCATCGCCGCCTGACCCAGGGTCACCGAAATGCAATCCGCGCGGCTCTTGCATGAACGCGCGCCACAGTGCATGGTATGCACGTGAACCGCCACCTCTTCTCCGTCGAGTCGAAGAAGAAGCTCCGGCGGCCCTGCCGGGAGGCACGGGCCCTGGAGCGCTGACCGGCGCGTTCATCAGGACGACCGGGGCCTCCAGGGACGGAGGCTCCAGGGGCCGCGGCACCGATCGGTGACCGCGGCACTTTCGTGTCCCTGACCTCCCACCGGCGGCCCTCCGAAGCATCGAAGCGAGGGACCACCATGCACGAGCCACGAATCACCATCCTCGGCGACGGCCATCTTGGCTGGGCCGTGGCCACAGCGGCGGCGGATCGCGGGCTGCGCACGCCGGTGCTCGGCCGGCCGGCGGGTCTCCGCCACGACCCAGCGTGCTTCGACCGGACGGACGTCGTCGTCGATGCGACCGTCGGCTCGGCCGTGGTCGACGACGTCCGTGCCGCCCTCGAGGCCGGTGTCCGCCGGCTCGTGATCGCAACGACGGGCTGGCAGGGCGAGCGCGGCGTCGTCGAGGAAGCGATCCGGGCGGCCGGGGCAAGCGCCGTCGTCTCGAGCAACTTCAGCCTGGGCGTGGCGCTGTTCGGTCGCCTCGTCGAGGTCGCCACCGAGCTCTTCGGTGCGGTCGATGGGTTCGATCCCTACCTCGTCGAATGGCACCGTCGCGGCAAGCTCGACCGGCCCTCGGGGACCGCGCTCGACCTCGGCCGACGCATGGTCGGCCGGCATCCGGCGATTGCCGCCCTCGACGACCTCGAGGTCGTGTCGATCCGCGCCGGCGCATCACCCGGCATGCACCTAGTCGGGTTCGACGCGGCGGGCGAGAGCGTCGAGTTGCGCTTGACCGCTCGCGATCGATCCCCCTACGCGGCCGGCGTGCTGGCCGCGGCCGAGTGGCTGATGCGAACGCCCCGGACACCGGGCATCCACACCTTCGATCCGGTCATCGACGAGCTCATCGCCCGTCCGGCCATCGCCGCCTGATCTCGACACGAAAGGAGTCGTTCCGATGTCGCAACCCACTCGCCCCGCCCTTCGAGGCGCCTTCACCGCCCTGGTCACCCCCTTCACGGCCGATGGAGCCGTCGACGAGGCGGCGTTCCGACGCCTCGTCCAATGGCAGCTCCTGGCCGGCATCGACGGTCTCGTCCCGTGTGGGACGACCGGTGAGGCGCCGACGCTGAGCGCCGCGGAACGCGAGCGTCTCATCGCCGCGACCGTCGAGGTCGCGGCGGATCGGCCGTCACGCAGTCGGATCCGGATCGTGGCTGGTACCGGCACCAACGACACCGCGGCGACGATCGCCGCGACCCGCCGTGCCGCGGAACTCGGGGCGGATGCGGCCCTCGTCGTCGCCCCGTATTACAACCGGCCGGATGCGCGGATGCTCGAGGCGCATTTCCGCGCCGTCGCGGACGACGGCGACCTGCCGATCGTCGTGTACAACGTCCCGTCGCGGACCGGGACCAACGTCGACGCGGCCACGTTCCTGCGGCTGGCCGAGCATCCGCGGGTGATCGCCATCAAGGAGGCCAGCGCCAACCTCGAGCAGATCGCGACGATCTGCCGCGATCGCCCTCGCCACGTGGCCGTGCTTGCAGGCGATGACGCCTGGACGCTGCC